>NZ_JBQFOK010000011.1:0-125554 GCF_056533365.1 Ruegeria sp. G5
TTCCTCAGTGGCGGTGATCCCGTGGACCTGGAAAACGTTCTTGGCCAGATCAACGCCAATTGTGGTAACTTGCATGGGGTGGCTCCTCTCACTAGCAGTCTTAGACAACTGCACTATGGCGCATTGCGACGCCGGTTGGAGCAGGAGCCATCCACCCCATCAGGTCTGACGGGCCGCAATGCAGCATGTCGATCAGCAGGTGAATGGCAGCTTTGGGCCGATAGCTCGTTGGTAGCTGGCAGGGCAGGGGCCTATGCTGCATCTGCTCCGAGGTTTGCAAAGTGCCCGATGCTTCACTCGCTGTAGAAGAAACCAATGACCGGCGTATGAACTCGGATGGTTTTTAGGAGGCCTCCGAGCTAGTATTGTGTAATGGCAGACATCTTCAAAGCAGCCGAGCGCCTAATGGCGATGGACGATGAGGCATGGGCCCGTCACGCGAACCCATGGAGCGTCTATACTCGCTTCAGCTGCCTGCCGATCATAGCACTTGCGATTTGGTCGCGAGTCTGGCTTGGCTGGTGGGCATTGGTGCCGTTAGCCTTGGCGGTCTTGTGGACGTGGACGAACCCGAGGCTATTTGGTCCGCCAGCTAAGATTGACAGCTGGGCCGCCAAAGGTGTTATGGGCGAAAGACTGTTTCTCAAGCGCAAAGTGGTTCCTATTGCAGAGCATCACGTCCGCATGGCCAACATACTAACCGCGATGTCTGCTTTCGGAATGGTGATCCTCGTATGGGGTCTGATCATCCTCGACCCGTGGGCGACCATTTGCGGTTTGGTGCTTTCGATCGGGCCCAAGGTTTGGTTCGTTGACCGCATGGTCTGGATATTCCACGACGCAAACGAATCCGCTTAGGGTTTGGCAACCAAAGCCATTATTCGCGCAGTCATAGCGAAATCACACTTTGACCGCGAGGCGGTCATTGACGATGCAATCCGCAGTATTAAAGTTTGTCGCGATAGTTGTGGGTGTCTGAGTCTGGTGGCGACACCCGCAAAGCGAAACTCGAAAAATCGTTCATTCTTTGGTGTCAGGCACACCCAGTTTTCGCAGATCCCTTACCCACCGATTGAGATATGCCTCACTCTCGAATGGCGCATTCATCGCTTCTTGGATAGTGAATTCGGGATTGGCCGCCAGAAACTCATCGATAACGGTCTGCGCATCACTGGGAAGGCCAAGGCGTAAAAGAATAGGCGCGTAGGTGCGTTTCAAGCCGTCGGGTATTTCATTCATTTGTTCAACTGAAGCCCTGGCATCTTCATACTCCTCGGCGAAGTACTGAGCCCAACCCAGATTCCAAAGATACCAGTCTTGGTGATGTGGGTTCAGCCGGATCGCCAGTTTCATGCGCTCAACGGCTTCAGGCGCCTTGCCGCCATAGACGAGCGGGTCGATGGAATCTGCCAGAACGGATGCCGAATTTGGATTCAGAGAAATCGCTTTGTCGTAAAGCGAAGCAGCTCGCTCAAGGTTACCGCTTTGAGTAGTTGCATTGGCTAAGACCCAATGACCTTTGAAATTGAAGGGTTCCAGTTCAATGGCCTTCCGCGCCATCTCAAATGCGCGCTCCAGTGATTCCTCTCGCGTTAAAGAGTTCGTCCACCCCCAACGATACCCGTTTATGTGTGCCCAAGCGTTTTCGACATACGCCCCAGCATAGTTCGGATCCAGAGCAATGGCTTTTGCGCTAAGCGCTTCTGACTTGATGTTTCCTTCTTTCGTGAAGGTAAACCATTCCTCCTGCGCACGTTTGCGCAATTCGTAAGCGCCAAGACTATCAGTAGGCTGATGCTTAAGACGGCTGTACTCTGCCAGATCGATATTCGTGGAGAGAAGCGAAGCTATGGTTCGCGTTATCTCATCCTGTACTGAAAAGATGTCCAGTAGGTCTCGGTCGTAGCTGTCTGCCCAGATGTTCTGGCCCGTC
Source organism: Ruegeria sp. G5 (assembly GCF_056533365.1). Taxonomy (NCBI): domain Bacteria; kingdom Pseudomonadati; phylum Pseudomonadota; class Alphaproteobacteria; order Rhodobacterales; family Roseobacteraceae; genus Ruegeria; species Ruegeria sp. G5. Next base: position 1,934 of record NZ_JBQFOK010000011.1, read on the forward strand.
CTCGCATCAATGAGTTGGGACGTCACGCGCAAACGCTCACCGGCAATTTGAACGCTCCCCTCAACAATGTAGCGAACACCCAATTCTTCTGACACTTTCTGTATATCTGCCGGAGTGTCCCTATATGAAAAAGTCGAGTTTTGGGCGACTACGAAGAAGTCTGAAAAACGGGACAAGGCGGTCAAGATGTTCTCACTCAGTCCGTCGCTTAGATAATCTTGGCTCGGGTCGTTGTTGAGATTGTCGAACGCCATGACCGCGATTGAGGGTTTGCCAGACAGGGCCGCCGCTTGTTCATCTGTGTCTGGGGATCGCACCACGGACCAAGGTTGTAGCCATGCGGCGGCTACTAACGTCAGGACAATTGCGGTGCAACTTATCATAATCAGGCGATTTTTCGTTGGCTTCTTAGTAAGTGGCACAATAGGAGAAACGATGGCTTTTGCCTTTTCATCCATTGTAAGGCGATAGATGTGAACGGGTTCGGAGATGTTCTTGACCTCTCGCCTCCCCAAATCTTCTATGGTGAGATCGAGCTTGGTATGGACCTGTTCGAAAACGCTAGCCGACATGTAAATGCCATCCGGGACAGCCAGGCTTTCAATGCGTGCGGCAACATTTACACCATCCCCGTGAATGTCATCCTGATCTACGACGATGTCGCCAACATTGAGGCCGATTCGGTAACGCACCTGCGAATCTTGCGGCAGGTCAGCATTGGCGACGCCTACGTAGTGCTGCATGTCCAACGCACTCCGAACGGCCTCAACTGCACTTGCAAACTCAAGAAGCAAGCCGTCGCCCATCAATTTGACGATGCGCCCATGTCGTGAAGCGACAATTGGTTCAAAAAACTGCTCGCGATGGGCTTTGACCCTTGCAAGAGTGCCGGCCTCGTCATTTCGGATAAGACGGCTATAGCCAACCACATCGGCTGCAAGTATCGCTGCTAGACGTCTTTCCAAAGACTGAACTCCCACAGTGGGCACCACGCTAAACGCAATATTGCATCTAGGCCAGATGCGCTAGCCGAACGCACATTTCCAAAAAGAGCGATTGTTAAGTCTTTTTAAGGCATCAGCCGTGAACCTGTGCCTGACTGCGGCTCTTTTGAGTAAAAATGCGGATGGCAGCAAAGTCCCGCTGATCACTAGTAGAAAGAGTTAGAGATTTCGCGGTCGCCGCGAATGTCAGGTAAGCGGGCTGCGACCGTAGCATCGCGACCTGCCGTTAGATGCCGGCTCTGGGCCGTCCTTACTATGCCACGTCGGCACGAGTTCGTGGATGCTGCGCCGACACCGAGGTCAGCAATGAGCCCAAAGTACTTGATGCTGCCGGATACACCAATGTCCACTCTTTAAGGTGTGGCCAATAACGTAATCAAACCTAATCACGGATGCGTCGCCACGCCGAAATTATTGCCTCTGCTGAGCGGGCGCCATCTTCCAATGTCATGGGACCGGAACAAACCGGGATTCGCATTGCGGATCGTCCACGCCAATGCCCAGCACTTGGATAGCACGTGCCCTCGGCTTGCACGGCGGCTAGTGTTGCTTCTGTCATGCGGTCCGAAATTGGGTCGTCCGCATCTCCACACGTCAGAACCACTTGATTCAGGACCACATCGTTGAGAACCGTAAGTCCCGGCTCCTGCGCAAGACGATCACCAATATGTCTCGCAATTGAGCAATGGCGGTCGATCATCTCAGCGACACCGGATCGCCCCAGGGCTTTAAGTATGGCCCAGACGGCAATACCTCGCGCCCGCCGCGAAAGCTCAGGAGCGTAATCCGACGGATTCCGGCGTTCCTCTTGGGGTAAATAGCTGGCGGTCGATCCCATTGCACGCTGTTGCGCGCCACGGTCTCGGACTACAACAACCCCGCAATCATAGGGTATCTGGAGCCACTTATGAGCGTCTGCGGCCCAGCTATCGGCAAGGGCCATCCCCTTTGTCAGAGGCCGGGTTCCCGGCGCTGCAGCGGCCCAAAGCCCGAATGCCCCATCTACATGCACCCAGGCAGAGTATTGATGAGCGATGGGAATTAGGTCTTCGAACGGATCGAACGCACCACTGTTAACGTTGCCCGCCTGAAGGCATACGATTGTCGGGCCATCAACTTCCCGCAATACTGCAGCAAGCCGGTCAGGACGCATTCGGCCTTGTGTGTCTGCATCTGCGATATGGACGCGTTTTGAGCCGAAACCCAGCATTCGAAGTGTCAGATAGACGGAGGAATGTGCTTCAGCTCCCAGAACGACGTTGACGTGAGGCGCTCCGAATAGCCCATTCGCTTCGACATCCCAGCCAGCCTTGTCTAAAAGCGCAGTTCGGGCGGCGGCAAGTGCTGTAAAGTTTGCCATGGTCGCGCCAGTAGCAAAACCCAGCCCCGCATCTTCGGGCAAGCCGAGCAAGTCCAGCAGCCAACCTGCAGCGACTTCCTCTGCGGCTGACGTACCCGGTGCAATATCGGCAAAGCTGGCGACTTGCCCCCAAGCTGACGTTAACCAGTCCGCCGCGACTGCGACAGGGTGAGACGCGCCAATGACCCAACCAAGAAAACCGGGACTGGTTGTACCCATCAATCCGGGCTCTATTCGGTCAATCAGCTCTCCGACTACGGCATCAGCGGCCATTCCTTGTTCGGGCATGCATTCGCGAAACCGCTCCAGGGCGGCAGGTGCAGGTTCTGAAGGACAAACTGGTTGGGTATGATCGTTGCGTCGATAAGCCAGCGCTGCGCTCAAAGCCAACGAAAACGCTGCTTCCTGGTCAGGGCTTAGAGCCATACCGCTCTCCACTAGTCGTCATTAGCTACGACAGCGAGGGTACGAGCGCTGTGTAGAATTACCAAGGAAATTGTCAGGCAGGCTGAGATCGCTAGCTTGGATCGTCCCGAGAACGAATGTTTTTGGCCAGCTGGTTAAACTATTTGCGGTCATTAGCTCAACCGCAGCGAAAGCATACTTTTGTCCGCCTCACAGCCGTCTAAGTACTTTGCAGCCAAGGTCCGGTGCGAGCCCTATACTACTCTAACTGATTGCAATACCGTGTCGAAATGTCGACATGGCGTCCTCCTCAAGAAATCCGCGTGAAAGTAATTGGTTTGAATTGGCGTGAGGGTAAACTTCTTGCCGCAGAAGTCCTTGATGACGAGGGCAGAATAAAAGGAGTACGCCCGCTTGGTGGAAGTGTTGAATTCGGGGAGACATTGGAAAACGCAATGATCCGGGAATTCAAGGAAGAATTGAACGTTGATGTATTGCCCAACGGGAAGCCGTTTTTTCTCGAAAACATGTACTTTCACGAGGGTTCCCGCGGTCACGAGATCATTGCGGTATTTGAAGTTTCGCTACCCGAACGCGCATTCGAGGGTTGTGATCGAATTGAATTCAATGAAGCCCATGGCGGCACAGTCATTGCGCGATGGTTCGATCTCAGCGAACTGGATTTGGACAATGGACCTGCACTGTACCCGAACGGACTAAGAACCCACCTTTTACGCAATGACGGCTAAGCCTACCTCACAGGCTTCCAATTGCAGCTCAGCTACGCCAACGCGGAACTTCGGCTTGCGGTAATGCGGAACATCCGTTTCCCGCTTTCGCTTCGGTATGTCGAAGATCTGCTGCACGAACGGGGCATCGATGAGAGCTATGAAACTGTCTGATATTGGTGGAACAGGTTTGGCCCGGTGTTTGCTTCTGAGATTAGGTGGAGGCGCGTTCGGCGGTCGGGTGCGTTCTCTAGGCAGAAATGGGTACGTGGACGAGGTTTTTGGCCCTTTTCGAGAGCATCACAAGCTAGGTCGCTGCCCCTTGCTTTTGAGATCACCAACACTTTTCATAGAGAATGTGTCTCGCTGGATTTGGTTTTTGAAAACAGACGCATCGCAATTCGGACGAAGGCGAAGCCGATTTGAAACACGACACCAAAGGCAAATACACCGATCGCAAAGACCAACATTTGATCGCCAAGGGTCGAATATCTTTCGGCCTCGCGAAGGACGACAGCGATGCCTTCATTTACACCTATTGCCACGCCAGCACTGGATGACATGACCAGAACAACGAAAGCGCGGACAAGATTAGGAATGAACAACAGCGCCGCTTCACGCGAACCGCCGCGCAGTTCGACTATGGCGCTCATGCCGTTATCAACCACATAAGCCGCAACGTAAGGTACCAGCGACAATGCTACGATCAGCTCGGGTGAAAGCACCACGTTGATTTCAAAAACCTGAAATTGCCGGGGGATAATGTTCAACAAAAAAAACATCACGACAAAAGTTGGAGCTGCGCGCATTAAGCCGATGAGTGGATTAACTGCGTGCCTCCAAACACGCCCCATGAGTAGTAAAAGCACGCACGGAACACCTAAAGCCAATCCAAGCGTCAACGCAATCAACGCGATCTGGAAGTTAACGACCATGCCAGTTAGCAACTCGATTGGATAATCCGAGCTAAGCAAATTCATCAGGTCGGTCATGGTTTGGCCTCCTGCAAACGCACATCAAGCCGTTTGCGCATGACCTCGCAAACCCGGACGACGCAAATCACAACAGCAATATAAAATAGCAAGACCAACGTGTAGGTCGTGGCTCGGCCAGCCGCGAAAGAGGTGATGTCAGTTAAAGCACTGAGAAGCTCAGGTGCGCCGGTGAAACTGGCAATTGGTGTGCCTTTGGCGGCGTTGACCAAAAACGAAAGCAGTTGTGTCAGAGACCGCCTTACAGCCTCGCGGAACAGTGATAAGTCAAAACGGCTGCCATTCTGCCCGTCTCGCCGCAGAGTATCTGCGGCTTCACCGATTGCTTGACCCGCGTTGCAGCCGTTCATTAGGCCGAGCGCAACTATTGCAGATCCCAAGGCCACTGCAGGAGAGTATGTGAAAATTGCGTTTGCAACCGCGGCGACTATGACCAGCGTCAGGATCACCGGAGAAGACTGAATGACCGAGATAACGCTCCAGGCCAAAAAACGCGCCAAACGGTTTGGAAACGCGGCAAGAAGACCGATGATCAAGGCAAAGCCAAGCGTTGCGAACAGCGACCCTATTACAAGAATGAAAGAATTAAATATGCCGGCGGTGAAGAGGTCGAACGCCGGTTGGCTTGTGAGCATTGGCAAGGTCGGGGAAAAACCAAGATTGTCTTCCATCCAATTGCTTGCCGAGTGGACGGTGTCAGCAAAAGCAGTCGGAGGTGGAGTCGCGTCAAGAGCAGGTAGAACGCAGGCAGGGTCTCGCAACGCAGCCACCGTTGAACACTCCGATGTCTGCCAGAGTTTGCTTTGCTCTGCCAAGAATTGTGTAAAAATACCATTCTTGCGCGCGAGTTCCAGGAACTCACCGTCGCGGTGCATTATCTGACTGATAAGTTCCAACACCCGGGCCAGATCGTCGCTTTCGGTTTGTGCAACCGCTATTCCCCAAGGCACCGGATCGAAACCGAACTTGGGTTCGAACCGCGCGCCAAAAGATGGTTCCGAAAGATAAGAGGCCAGAAAACTGTCGTCATGTGCCACCAATCGGCAGACTTGTTCATTCAACGCTTCCGGTAAGCGAGCAGCATCTTCGAACAACATCAAGCGAACACCTTTTGTGACCAGATGCGCATTCGCATAGTTTCCGATGGTGGTGCAGACACGGCGTTCGGCGACATCCGACCAAGCTGAAACGTCCGTTTCGCGCGGGCCTACTATGATTGTTTCCGATTGATAATAGTGGGGACGGATGAACCGTGCCTGACTGTCACGACGCGTATTGTGCCCCATGGTCGCGATCACCACGTCAGCGCCGTCTTCTGCCAAAGTAGAGATTCGGGTCGCGGCGCGCACATGTACCCATTCAGGCTGTACGCCAAACCTTTTTGCAATGGCCCGGGCCACATCTGTGTCATAGCCTACCCGGTCGGATCGATCTGCATTGCGCGTGGCGAACAAAGGGTAGTGGCCTCTGACCCCGACGCGCATACGGCCTGAGCACAGTATTCGAACCAGACGATCAACCGTTGGATCGTTGCACGCTGTTGGCAACTTGGCTTGCGCCTCGGCCAATAGTGTGTCGAGGGCTTCATCTGGCGTTTGGGCGCTGGCGGGCGCAATCATCAAGGCAGAGGCCAGAAGCCAGACGGCCAAAATAATCACAGCCGCACTTTTCACAAAAATTCCCCATCGGCTGGAGATTTGGCAAGCGACAACACAGCCACCTCGCCAAAAGTATGGTTGCCGAAACGAATGATCGATTTCCCGGTTTCCCGCATCAGGACATCGCGGGCCATTAAGTCCAGTTTGGGTTGGGGCAATGGGACGAGAAAGGCGTTGAGAACGTTGAGTGAGAGGCCAAGTGTGGCAGCTTTCTCTTTTGTTTTTTCAAGATTGATGAAAGCATTATGCACAATTATCGCGCGGCCTTGTGGTGCAAGATGAGGCGGCAGACCTTCAAGGAATTGGTCCAACAACTGACGACCGCTGGGGCCGCCGGCGCTCCACGACGCTAAACGTCCTTCGAGCGCGGTTTGATCCATTGGAAAGTGAGGAAGGTTAGCCAAAACCAGATCGAACTGCCGAGAATTCAAAGGAGTAAAGAGCTGGCCTTGGTGAATGTCGTAGGGCGCCGAAATCCCCTGTTTTTTTAACAAGTCGATGGTTGCCGCGACCGCTGCGGGCTCAATATCGACACCTGTCAGCTGTGCTGCACCTATTGCGCCTGCAGCTGCAAGCAGAACTCCGCTGCCGCATCCCACATCAAGAACGCGGGCGCCACTGACTAAGTCGCTATTATCTTGAAGACACCTTACCATCGCGGCTGAGTAGTCGCTGGGCCGAAACGGATCCGCCATAGAGGTAACGTGTAGGTTATTCATCGTCGACTTCTCGTATCCAGGCGCGTGAGCCCGTACCGGCTTCGTCCGCTTCCAGCCGTTTCACATGAAAGCTGGCCACCGAATCTTCAGGCCAGCTTTCCAAAACTTGGCGATAGGCTACGAGAGCGGCAGAATGATCTCTTGCGACCAGCGCTTCAAACCCGCGCCGACTTAGACGAGCAACCTCCACAGTTTTCTCTGATGGCTCGAACCTTTCACCGGCCCCATAAGCCCCCATAAGTTCGTAGATTGTAACAAGAGAGCGTCGTCCCTTTACCTGCAACTCATCAATCGGACGTACGCACAATCTATCACCAGCTTCGCGGAAGGTGTCGTGGCTGATGCAGATCTGTGTTCCATAAATCTTGTTACAGTCTTCCAGCCGAGCCGCGATGTTTACCCCGTCGCCCAGAACAGTGTAACTCATGCGTTCGCTTGAGCCGACATTGCCAACCAAAACCACGTCGGAGTGTATGCCGACCCTTAGGCGCATCTCAGGCTCGTCGGATTTACGCCAATCTTGATTCAAACGCTCCAGATCATGCTGAACAGACAATGCCGCTACACAGGCATGAAACGCGTGTTCATCCAGAGGTGAAGGCGCCCCCCAGAAGGCCATCACACCATCGCCAACAAACTTGTCGATTGTACCCTTTTCCTCAAGCACACGACGGTTGAACATCCCCAAAAGCGCGGAGACGCGATCCAGCAAATCTCGCGCTGCAATTCGTTCTGCCAAGGTTGAAAACGCTTCGACGTCGCAAAACAAGACCGACAGAAAACGACTTTGCCCGCCCAGTTCAAGTTTTTGGTCTGACTTGAGCAATTGTCGTACCAACTCAACGGGGACAAAACGGGCAAAAGCCTGTACTGCCGTATCCAGCGTCTCGATTGCCGACGAAAGAATTTCAATTTCTCGAACGTGCGAACGAACGACCGCGAGATCCGAAGCCCTGTCTAAGGATTGTATCCGCTTAACCTTGCGCGCCAGCCGCTGGAGAGGGGAGGCGACGAGGCTAGCAATAATCGCAATAACGGTGAGTTGGAAGGCAACGGCAGCCAGACCAATAATAAGCGTTTTGCGATTGCTCGCGTGAAATTCAGCCGTAAAGTCGTCAAGTGGCGTAACAACCATCAGCCGCCAGGGTTTGCCCAGGTTTTCGTGGAACGAGGACAGCGCAACGACGAAATCCCGACCTTCATAAGAAAAATCGAAGACTTCCGCTCCTGCCGTTTCATGGCTCTGACCATAGGCTCTGGCTGCAATTCGATTTGTGGCGTCTGCAACATGTGTCAAAGCCACTTGGTTGTTGTCGCTACCAAATTGCGTCAGGCCGTCCGAGGCCGCCAGAACCAGCCCACTATTGTCCAGCATATAACTTACGCTGTTTTCGCTTACGGGGTTTTCAGCCAGGTACTGCGAAAACCGATCCAGTGTAACATCTGCCGCTACAACGCCCAGCAACTCACCGTCTACAGCGTAAGGTTCGGCAACAGTAAATCCTACAAGACCAAAAGCCCAGAAAAGCTCGGGATCTGTGATGATAACACCACCCGCTTCTGCGGCTTCGTTATACCAAGATCTGCGGCGGGGGTCATAGTCGCTATCGATCCCGACGTCGCCAAGAACGGTTTGTTCTCCATCAAGAAAGATATACCTGTCTAGTATTGGCGGGCCTTTGGACGGTTCGACCAAACGATAAGCATAGAGCGCGCCTTCCGGAGGCTTGGTTCCGTGAAACGACGCATCGAGATCATGAATGCGCCTCGCTTGGCGAAACTCGCCATCGTTTGTACCGACGTATATGTTCAACAGCGTTTCGCTGTAGCCCAACATCTCGAATAGATAGACGAGTGCTCTGCTGTCGGTGAACAGGTCCGGAGCTTGTCGACCAAGCTCTGCCGCAGTTGCGACAAGCGATTTCAATGCTTGAAACTCCGAGTTTATTTGTCGGATTGTTTCGTTGCGGAACCTTTCGACAATCTCTGTGGCATGATTTCGGAGTACACGTTCACTCGATTGGTAATTAATCTGAATTATGGCCACCAGAACCGGTACTGTTGTCAGAAAAAAAACAACGAGAATTGTCGCTTTGAGCGGAACTGAAAAGCCCCGTGTAGTTACATTAGACGCTTTGGAGGGCGTTGCATCGACTGGACTTTCCTGAATGTTTCGCATTGAGCCAAGCCCCGGTGGTACTTCAACTGAACATAACACACGCATTGTGCGAAGGTTCCAATAGGAATGTTTGGCTGCAATCGGTCAAACCGCTCTCACACGCACAAAATTTGAGCGCAGGCGGTGCAATACACACGTTTGCCGCGCTCGCTTGGGAATGTCGAAGAATTGCTGCACGAGCGCAGGAGTGATGTCAGCCATGAGGCCGTCCGCTATTGGTTGAACAGGTTCGACCCGGTGTTTACCTCTGAGATCCGCAGAAAGCGTGTTCAGAAATTTCGTGCATGCTCGAAATGGAAGTGGCACGTAGACGCGGTCCGCTGCCCTTGTCGAGTGGCGTCAACTTTGTTCCGGATAGGGTCACGGTTTCCACGGTAAACTGAGTCTGGTTCGAAATCGACTTACAGCACCATTCTGTGGCGTCCCTGAAATCGTGGAGCGTTCTTTCACGGGCGACCGCCCTAGCCCGAGCAAATTGGATGTAGTCGTGACGGTTCGTTTCTTTTACGATTTTGGCAACGAAAGAGAGGTTCACAGTCTGCCGGTCTGCTTCGCAGGTCCCAGCAGTGGATCGCATCAGCCCTTTGGGATTTCTTGATCTGATCGGGTCGGTGCGTAATCATTCAATAATCAGACATTTTGGGTTGGGTTGCGGTTGATGAAACGACAGGGGATCACGGCGGCGGGAAACTTTATTGTCGACCATGTCAAACATGTCGAGGAGTATCCGCGGCAAGATCATCTTGCGGTGGTTCGATCCCATAGCCGCCATAGTGGCGGCGGGCCGTTCAATCTGCTCAGCAACCTCTCCGCCATGCAGGTTCCATACCCTCTGAACGCCGTGGCTTCGATAGGCGACGACCCCGACGGGGAATGGATCAAAGAAACCTGCAAACAGCGGGGAATAGAAACCGGGCATATATTCACAACTTCTAAGGCCGGTACATCGTGGACAGACGTAATGTCGGTCATTTCAACAGGCCGGCGCACGTTTTTTCACTATCCGGGTGCCAACGCACAGCTTTCACTGGAAACGCTTCAGTTCGGGGATTTCAGCACCCGCATATTCTATCTTGGCTACCTAACCATGCTGGACGCACTGGACCACAAAGACGCGACAGGTCGTACTGCAGCCAGCCGGGTTTTGGAACGCGCAAGCGATGCTGGAATGCTTACGGTCGCTGATCTTGTCAGTCGCGATCATCCGGTTCTTGCAGATATCGTGGCGAGCGCAGCGCCCTATCTGGACTTCCTTCTTTTGAATGAGCTGGAGGCGGGCTGGCTGTGCGGCAGCAGTTTCCAAGGTTCTGATCTGACAGCGCAAAACCTTTCTCTTGCTGCGCAGAAGGTGCTGGAACTCGGCATCCGAAAGGCCGTTGTGGTGCATTGCGAACACGGTGTCGTCTATGTGGCCCGCAGTGGAATGCAGATCATACAACCGGCTTTGCACATACCAGCAGGTTCAATCCGTTCGAAACTCGGCGCGGGGGACGCCTTTGCCGCGGGGTTTCTGCACGGAGTTCATCAAGAAAATGATCCCTCAGATTGTCTGAAATTCGGGGTTAGCGTCGCCGCAGCCTGCCTGACAGCGCCTTCAGCCTCAGCTGGCGTCCGCCCTTTGAAAGAATGCATGAGCATGGCAGCGGGTTTTGGATTTCAGACGTTCTGAACGCCCAAAGAAAACCCCCACTGGCCGCAGTCACAGTGCATCGGTAGCTCGGTAATTCAAAAAGTCTGGGAGATGCTTAAGATACATAAATCTTCTATTTCAAGCATTTCTATTGGGGCGTGCTCGGCTGCAGACGGAACGTAAGGACTACGAGCAGATTGAGCAAAACAAGCGCGAATATTGGTGTCACCGGGTCGTTCCAGTGCGCCACAGCGCCCAGAGCTGCGGCGAACCCCATTCCGACGAGCCCGGCACTTTCGTCACCAGGAGAGACAAGATAGGGACGCTCTTCCTCGTTCGTCTTTTCAATGATGCATATGCGGGTCGCAATCGCAGCATCATATAACCACCATGATGGCTTCCTGTGCAGCGGTTTTCTGGTGTTCAGCGTTCAGTGTTGAAGGTCTTCAGCAGTGACGAGCTTGGAAGGAACGTAAATCACACGTTGGTCCAGAACTTCAGCCGACAATAGTTTCGCGACTGTGTCTGCCGTTCTTTGGCCAATTGCATGAAAATCTTGGGCTACTGTCGCCTCAAGGTTACTTCCATCAGCGATCGCCATAATTGCTTGGGGGTTGGCATCTATGCCGGTGATTATAATGCCTTCGTTGCTGCGACCCGCAGCCTCAATCGCTTGCAGCGCTCCTAGGGCAGGCTGATCCCATGCCGCCCACACGGCGGATATGCTACCTGGCTCGGGATAAATCGCGAGTATTTCATCCATTTTTGTACGGCTATCAGAAATGGCTCCGTCACTAATTTCCGGGGTGATCCGTTCGACTACGGAGATGTCGGGGTAACTCCCAAAGACTGTGTCTGCGATTTGACTGCGAACCCGAACGGGCGGAAAAGAGTCGTAGGTAAACATGACCACGTTGCCTGAACCGCCAATTCTGTTGGCGATGTATCCGGCAGTGCTCGCTCCCATTTCGTAGCCATTGGACGTGATGTTAGCGGACAAGAGAGGATGGTTCCCTGCATCTAAACCGACAACTGGGATTTTTTGGTTAGCTGCTGTCTGTAACCCTTTTTCAATCTGGGTTGGATCGATGTTTACAACGATTGCTTCGATACCCTGCTCGACCGCGTTTTCCATCTCTTCAACAACGGCTTCCAGATCGCCGTCAGTATGGACGATATTTACGGTCCAACCATATTCGTCTGCGCGCTCGGAAAAACTCTCCACATAAGCCTGAGTCCCAGGCTGGGTCAGGTAAGGCGTGATCAAAGTTACGTCTTGTGCATAAGCCGGAGCCAAGATGCAGAGCGTCGCGGATGCACAGATCAGGCTGTTGCGAAAAACCATAGTTCACCTCCCAAATAAGGAACAGAAAGAAAGTCCAAGTGAATGTGTTAGAAAAAGGCGCGCCTTAGGATCTTTGATCGTCATTAGATAAGCATTAAGCAATCACCCTAATGTGCCAATTCAGGCTGTACCCGCTTGCGGAGTTCCTGCACTCGAAACATCGAGAAGTCTCGTATGCTGAACAGCTGGCTTTTAAAGTAACCAATTATCTGACCCACCCACAAAACTTAGAGTTTGGAGGGCAGTTGCTGCGCGGGGCGCAACAATTGTCCGATCTGAGGATGTCATAGCTACCTCCCTATCTTAACCCTCGTTTTGATATTGGTAGAGGGGGATTTTATTCAACCATCGGAGAGAAACATGAAATGGAATTAATTAAGTGTTTATAATGGTATTACGGCACAATTGACGGTTGCCGGGACAATCAAAGCCACAGTTGAATTGTGGGTGTTGCTGTTTCCGCTGGTTGAGCAGGCCAATTTTTCACTTCAAATCCCTTGATCCGGTAAGGTCGACAGCCCCAACAAAACGCCGCCATGAAAAACGATGACCATCAGCCACGGGGTACCCAATTCAGAGATTTAGCCTCCGGCCAGTGACTAAAACAATCCTAGCAAAAAACCGACGCCGAACACCACGATGGAGAAGGCCCAAAGCGGAAGCAGGGAAAATCGGATGTGACGCCCCATGTTTGCGCCTGCCAGTCCCAGCGCCAGCCAAAGTGCTGGCGAAAATGGGCTTATAAATGTACCGATGATGTTCCCGATGAGCATGGCGTGAACTACACTTTCGGTCGGTACCTGTGTTGGTCCCATGACTTCGAGAACGATTGGCATGAGGCCGAAATAAAATGCGTCCGTGCTGAGAACCAGTTCTAATGGTGCGCCGATAAGGCCCACGAAAATATGCAGTTGTGGTATCATTGTATCTGGCAACACTGCGACCAGTTGCACAGCCATCGCGCGGAGCATACCGGTCCCATCCATAAGGCCCAGGAACGCGCCAGCTGCAAAGATGATGGCGGCCATCGTGAGGGCCGAAGCCGCATGTGCCTTCATCCGTTCCATCTGGCTGTCGATGCTGGGATAGTTGATCAGCAACAGCACCGATAAGGTGATCATGAAAAGAAACGCGGGCGGTAAAACGCCAAGCACCAAAGCAACAACCGTTGCTGCAAAAAGCCCTGCATTCAAATATATCAAATTGGGGCGTTCAAGGGTTGCCTCTTCGGCTGTCGCCTGAATTTTGTAAGCCGATACGTCGCCGCTCTGCCGGGTCTCTGCCGATGAGGCCTCCAGTCGTTTTTTTTGACGTAGCCCCATGGCCACCGCCAAGCCAGCCAGTAGAACCAACCCAATAACCTGGATGGGGATCAGGGGTTGCCAAAGCTCGGACACAGGGATTCCGGACACGACCGATGCGCGCCCCAACGGCCCGGCCCAAGGCAACATGTTGGCGATACCCGCACCTAGGCACAGCATCAGTAACATCAAATAGCGATTCATGCCGACCCCGAGGTAAAGGGGTAGAAGCGCCGGTACGGTAAGAAGAAATGTTGTTGCTCCGGCCCCATCGAGATGAGCCAAGGCACCTACCATTGCAGTTGCTACTGTGATCGCGACCGGGTTGCCTTTTGTGATCCCAATCATCCAGTTGATGATCGGACGGAACACCCCTGTATCTTGTAAAACCCCAAAAAACAGAATGGCAAACACAAACATCGTAGCGACGGAGGCAACTCGAGCCAGGCCGGAATTGAAGAACTCTGTCAGCTCTGTGGGACCGAAGCCGGTTATGATCGCACCGCCCAGTGGGAATAGTACCAGCGCAATCACCGGTGCTACCCGTCCTGTCAGCAGCGATAGGACGACAAGAAGTACCGTCGCCAATCCGACTAACGCCATAAGAATCGAACCCAGTCTATCTCAGTTGGGTCTACTCAATGCCGAGTTGGGAGTTGGGTCAAGTCGACCCGTGGCTTAGGCTTGGCGCCAAGCCTGGCACCTGTTTTGTGGTCAGAGCTGTTTCGCACGTAGGTAGAGCGCCGTGCCCAGCGAAAACAATGCGATTACGATTGCTGCGACGAACAGCGACACATGATGCGTTATCCAAGGAAGAAGAGAGGCACTTTTTCCCATCTTGTACGTTGTAGTTGTCCAGAAACCTACCCACAGCGATGATCCAATAATGCTGGCGACCAGGAACTTGTGCCACTGCACGCCTGCGGTTCCGGCCACCAACCCGTTCAGCTGGCGCAATAATAAGAAGAAACGCGCAACGACGACCACTGCTGCGCCATAAGACTCGGTGAATCTTTCCGCAGCCCGGTACTTTTCTTCAGTTATGCCAATTCTGTTCCCGTAGGCTAAAACAACAATGCGCCCATACCGTCGGCCAATCATAAAGGCGACACTGTCTCCGGTGATTGAAGCGAGGATCGCCACAATAACAACCAAGTAAATGCTTACATCGCCTTGGCTGGATATAGCAGACGTTGTAATGAGTATCGTTTCACCGGGAAGCGGTAGACCAAATGTCTCCAAAAAAGAGAGCGAGAAACAGCGCCAACAAGGTGAAGTTTCCGGAAAGTGTTGAAAAGGATGCGAACATCTGCGCCATGATGGATCTGTAACGTCGCTAGCGATGGCGTTAAACTGACCTCGTGGGCCATGGCATATTCCACGCAGGGGTTTGACCTTCAGAAAGCTGGGGTCGCCCGTTTGGCCGTTAGTTGACCCATCCGGCTATCTTCATTCGGAAAATCCGTTCGCGATTTTCTTCGCTCCTCGAATAGCTCGTTGCCTGAGGGCGACTAAGGTGGCTAACTCCCGTTGCTTTCCGCCTTTAGGATTCCATCTGCCGAAGTGCCTGCGGCCAGATTGGCGTCTGAGAACGACCTGGTTTCAGGGAGTTCAAGGTGCAAAGTAGACGTATGGTCTATCTCTAATTGACCGTCGCAAAGGGTGTAGTCCAGCACGTGACCACCTTTGCTTAAGTCTCTGGAAATAAAATGAAGGTGGTAACCCGGCACGCCAATACCCACAGCATAGTCGGGGCATCGAAAACCCAGAATTGTACCGTCTACATCACTTAACTCAAATTCTGCCTGAGTTTTCACAACTTCCAGCAGAGGTTTGTAGGGTTTGCTTTGACGCAGAACGTTTCTGTATTTGATGTGTTTGATGCGCCCAACAAATCGAACGGCATAAAACAGGTTCTTGGCTTCTGCCATCTTATCCAGCTGAACTTCAAAGGATTGTTTGTCTGTTGGCGTTTCCACCGAAAGCAACAAGGAGGGATCGAAATTGACGACAGCGGCATAAGGCGTCAAGGCTGTATCAGGTGCAACTGTCGCCTTTCCCTCTCCATCAAGCCGGTACGCCACGCCATCCAATACAATCATCTCACCATCAAGCGCATTGAACGTGCCGAGTCCAAAGTCTCCGTGTTTAAGCAGTTCACCGATTGAAACCGTTCCGTCGTATACGCCCTGCATCACAGCGCTCAGCAGCGACGCTTGATAGTACTCGTGCGCGTGTTCGGTGGATTGAAACCGCTGTTTGTTGTTATGGCTGGCCGTCGCTGTTGCAAAGGTGAGCTCTGTGTCCATAGGAAAATCCACGACTGCGGGTTTAGGGACCTATTTTCGGAGTTTGAATGGGTCGCGTTCCTGCTCAGTATCCCTTCCTTCATACGATCGGGCAACTACTAAGGCTCTGCTACACGTTCCAAGCTTTGGCATTTCCCTTTTGTGACTATCAGTTTGGGGCGCCAGAGTGAGCTGCGAGAAGGTATTCGCCTAATTTTCGAGCAACTGTATTTCCGTACAGCGGGTATATCGGGAGGCTCTTTCTTAACAGATTTGATCTGCGTGGGTTCTCTTTAGACTGCGAAGCTAGGGGTATAGCCGTATCGTCCTCCCCTGAAACTGCAAAAAAGAGAGGCTACCCGGCCGATAGCGCAAACTGATAGAGAGGAGAGCATCTTTTGATTTCAATCTCATACATCCTTGCGCAACTCCTCGGAACTATTGCTTTCGGTTTTCAAGTTTTCTCTGCCAGATCAAAAGAGCGCAACAAGCTAACTCTGTTTCTGGGGTTTTCGAACATCTTCTGGGTAGCGCACTACGTGGCACTGGGCGTACCGCTTGCGGCGATTATCGCCGCGCTCATAGCCGTACAGCTGATTGTTTCTAGCGTCGTGAGTCAAAAGTACCGAAACCCGATTATCGTTTTTTTTCATCATCCTCTATTGGATCGCCGCGTATTTCACGTTTGAAAACCCCCTTCATCTTTTGCCTGCGGTTGGGGCGTCCGCTGTTTCGATTTCGTTTTTGCTGAGCCGATCCCTTACGCAAATACTTCCGGCGGTTGGCACGTCGGTGCTTTCCTTAACACTTTTAAGTCGTGACTCTGCTATGGCTGTTAGGATCGGTGCGATGACGTCTTTTTCCATGTGGATGGCGCATGGTTTTGTGACCGGCTCTATCGTTGAGATTGCAGCAAATGGCATTCCACTCGCGACCGCATTTTATGGCTTGCTCGTATACGATCTCGGCGTGAAGCTTCCATCGTTGGGTCGGTTCACTCAGCGGGCTAAACCACCACCAGACGAAAACAATTAGAGTGCCTTAGTTTTAGAATAATAGATGTAACATCAAAAGTTAGGAAAAAGGGATACGTGTCCCTAAGAGCGTTCAGTTCGCCCACTATAATTAAAAACCAAAAGGTTGAGAGCACTGAGGCGTGACTAGACTGCTAGGTGACACGCATAGCTTTTACAAACGGATCTCTGTTGGGAATTGATTAATTCATGCGCTTATGAATCGGCCGTACCCCCAAGCTCATCCAACAACTTGTAGTCCGTTGGCGGATCGTCACAAATACCCGGTCCACATTCCAGCAGAGCAGAACCGGCGTTGAGTGCCGCCAAGAGCAAGATAAGGAAAAATGCCGCCTTGGCGAGTTGGCTGCCGCCGAACCTTTCCGTTGCCCTAACGTCTGAGGCAAGGTCATATTGCTTTTCAAACACGAGCATGACCGCAGTTCCAAGGATCACCAGACCAAAGGCTATTCCAGCCCAAGTGTAAAAATGCAAACCGAGTACAGGTGAGCCGTAGTGTCCCGTTCCCGGTACGATGTGCAAAAGGATCTGTCGGATTGAAACGCTTATTCCGAAGATTGCCGCGACAAGTGCTATTCCATAGTTCCTTGCGCGCGTGCCCCACAAAAGGTTCAATCCCAGACCAAACCCAACTGCTACAAATCCAACGCGTTGCAGCAGGCACAGCGGGCAGGGCAGCTCGTACAAAACGAGCTGGAAATAAAAGGCAAGAATTAGCACAAGGCAAACTGCCAGGGTGCCAAGCGCATTCATATTTCGAGCGAATTCAGGTGACATGCGCAAGCCTCACAGCTGAATGGAAAGTGGGGTCGTCGCGTGAAACTTCAGCCAGTAAGTGCTCATCACAAGAGCAAGTACGAAGACAGCGTACGAAGACCTAACAAGTTCGAAATATGCGAGCGTCATCGCGCCTGCAAAAAGTGCAAAAAGTAAAGCGATCATAGGATGCTCCTTGCGGATCAATTGTATCAATGGTGACCAATGTGCGTAAGCTGAGCCGTTTCTGGCCATTTAATCAAGTCTTTGGCGACCATCAGACGCGCCCTTTGTCGTCCTTTGATGTTGGGATAGCGGACACTGCTCACGGTGAATGCGTCTCGTTAATACTGACGTCAGACAAAACATGAAGATTAATCAATTTAGTTGGTCAAGCTCTCGCGAATGACCACATTCGATGCGCGATGTACAAAATGGAATGCTCGCTCGTATTTGCAGGGATTTTGGCAGACCGAATAGTGAAGTGGCAAATCGCATCCGAAGCTAACAGCGGATCAAAGTTCCTTCTATGGCACCCTAAGTCTTTGGTGCAGAGGCGACTATTGCTGAATCTAGTTGGTGAGCTTCTGCACAACCTCATCAATCAACTCAGAGTTTTCTTCGACATAGCGCTGGCCAGAGGCGCGGATCAGGTCGATGTTTTCTTGTTTAGGATTGAACCCGTTAACGCCTGCGACCGCGTCTGGTGACAGGAAATAGCTGTCGATATCAATGGACGACTCAAAATCCGCATGCCTTTGCAATGCGTGCGAACTGACTGTTGCCTCTCCGTTGAAAACCATGTGCATCATTGGAAAGAACCACTTAATCAGCCCGCCACCTTCGGCGGTTGCGGATGATACCGGCTGTCGCAGCTTGCTTCCAAGCGCGACGACTACGAATTCCTGATGTTCCGGCAGGTGCGAGCGCGCGTGCAGGTAGGCGATATCACCCGGGGCGTTCAAAATCATGGCCGCATCCCCAAGGAATTCTCCGGATGTGTGTTTGCCCGAGAACGTCACGGCAGGAAAATAGACCGGAGCACTGGTCACAGCGGTCACAAGTGAACGCAGGTAGATGTTGCCCTCGACAGTATCCCAGTTTCGGAACACCCTAAGCCCGTTCTCTTTCTGCGAATAAGATGGGAACATGGCCGGGCGAAGAAGGTCATTGAACCTGGTGTCACCAAACGCCTGTTCATACACCTTAAGCCGGCCTTCATTTGGGATGGCTGGTCCGAACAGGCCATGGCCCGTTAGTATTTTATGATAAACGGGGATACCAAGAATTTCTCTTGCATACTGCTCATAGTCTTCCAGCGCTTGTTCGGCCGTGATCGGTTGTCCGTTCTCCCCGGTGGGGCTGAATAACAACGCGGCGATAATTGCGCCGGTCGACGACCCGGCCACAAAGTCAAAAAGTTCGTGGATGGGCTTGTCCGATTTCTCCTCAAGCGCCTTCAGAACTTCGAGCTCTGCCAGGCCATATAAGGCACCACCGTTCATCGCCAGTATGCGCACCCGCTTGGGATCTTCGGTGCTCCATTCCAGCGGATCGCCAAAGTCTTCTTTCTCCGGCCAGCCCGGTAGTTCAGATTGGCTTTCGTAAAAATACCTGCCGTAGGCGAACACACTTGCAGCGTAAATTAGCACAATGGGGATCAGACAGACCAGAACCGTTCCGATTATTTGAATGAGGCGCTTCATGCGGTCCCTATTTCCAAGTTGGGGGTGGGTAAGTCATAGCGGCCCCGGCAAGATCATCAAGCGCGATGGGTGAACCTTTATTGCCGCCCACTTTGTAAACCTCACAAAGCGCTATTGGCATCCTTGCGGCTTGAATGATTGACTGGTGAGCAAACCAATGCGACGCTCGCACCAGTTGTTTTCAGACAAAGGTGGATTTGGGTTAATGCGAAGTGTTTGGTTCGTTCTGGCGACCGCTCTTTTGTCTGTTTCGGCGGGGGCGGCTCATGCGCAGACTGATACTGCCCCACCAAGCGTGCTTGTTGAGAAGGCGCAGACGCAAAAACCCGGCTTGTCAGATTCCTACGTTGGCCGTGTAGAGGCGGTTAGTACGGTGGACATCACGGCGCGTGTCGAAGGCACCTTGGACGCGCGAAAATTTGTCGAAGGTGGGTTAGTCAAAGCAGGCGATGTGCTCTTTGAGATCGAGCGCGACTACTATCAGGCGCTTGTCGATCAGTCCGCTGCGACGGTCAGCGGCGCAAAGTCCACGGCAAAAGGTTCAGAGGTGAACTATGAGCGTCAGCTGGCTCTGCTACAACGCGACGATGTTCCACAATCCACGGTTGACGCGGCCCAAGCAACGCTAGGCGCGGATCAGGCTGCAGTCAGCAAGGCCGAAGCCGAGTTGGAACAGGCTAATATCAATCTGGGTTATACAACGATCACCAGTTCGATCGACGGTCGCATATCGAAGTCAAACGTCGATGTTGGCAATCTTGTTAGCGCGAATTCCGGCGTGCTTGCGACTATCACCAGCGTCGATCCGATCTATGTCAGCCTCTATGTCAGCGAACGTGATCTGATCCAAAAGCGACAGCAAGGACTGATCGGGCAAAATACATCGACGTTGGGTGTTCGGCTGGAACTGACAAGCGGCGCGACCTATGGGCAGCCGGGTCAGATCACCTACATTAGCAACGAAATCGACGCAGCAACCGACACGATTGAAATCCGTGCCACATTCGAAAACTCTGACGGCCTGCTGATCCCCGGACAGGTAGTGACGGTCACCTTCGAAGACCCTAATGCGAAAGCCGAGGTTGTGATCCCTCAGACCGCCATCCAGTTGGACCAAAAGGGTCACTTCGTGTTTGTTGTGAACAGTGAAAATATCGCGAAACGTCAGGATGTTACCTTGGGTTCGCAAACTGGTCGTGATTGGGTTGTAGCTTCGGGCCTGAAGGCGGGGGATCTGATCATTGTTCAGGGCCTGCAAAGAGTCCGGGAGGATCAAAAAGTCACGCCGACCGAAAACCAATCCTAGACCGTAGTCTCGTATATGTTGTCCAAATTTTTCATTGACCGTCCGAACTTTGCCATCGTCCTGGCGGTGATCATGATATTGTTAGGGACAATCGCAACGCGGTTGGTTCCCATAGCCGAATTCCCGTCAATCGCTCCGCCCCAAATACAGGTGACGGCAAGTTACCCCGGCGCCAATGCCGCGCTCATTCGGGATGCTGTCGCGACCCCGATCGAGGAAAAGGTCAACGGAGTGGAAGGCATGATTTACATGTCTTCATCGTCGTCGAGTGAGGGTACGTACAGCCTGACCATCACATTCGACATCAATACAGACCCAGACATTGCAGCGGTCAATGTGCAAAACCGTGTTGCACTGGCCACTCCGCTTCTGCCCGCGACTGTGACGCAGCAAGGGATTTCCACCTCGAAGCAGAACAGCAACATGCTGCAGGTGATAAACCTGGTCTCGCCCAACAAAACCTTCGACCAACTGTTTCTCAGCAACTATTCGGCGGATTTCCTGCAAGACCCTCTCAGCCGGATAGACGGAGTGGGTGCAGCTACGCAGTTTGGCCAGTTGAACTATTCGATGCGGGTTTGGCTGAACACGGATCAGATGGCGGCCCTCAATATCGATGCTTCTGACGTGGAATCCGCAATACAAGCGCAGAACATCGAAGCCGCTGCAGGGCAGATCGGCGCGGCGCCTTTCGGCGATGAAGCGACTGCTTTTCAGTTCACCCTGGATGCTCAAGGATTGTTGGACGATCCAAAACAGTTCGAAAACATCATAGTTAAAGCGCAGGGTGATGGCTCATTCGTGCGCCTCAAGGATATTGCGCGCATCGAATTGGGCGCCGAAAACTATTCAGCCATTGCCTATTACAACGGTCAACCTTCAGCGATACTGGCGATTTTTCAGGAAAGCGGGGCCAACGCAATCGATGTTTCGACTGCCGTGCAGGCAGAAATTGAAAAACTCTCTCAGCAATTCCCTGATGATGTCGAATACATTCTTGCCTACGACGTCACTGATGCGGTGCGCCAGTCGATTGAAGAGATTATTACAACGCTGGCCATAACGGCCGCCATCGTTGTGGCCGTGACTTTCATGTTCCTGCTGAGCATTCGTGCCACGATTATCCCTGCGGTAGCCATACCTGTGTCCCTGCTTGGAACGATCGCGCTGATTTATTTGATTGGGTTCAGCGCCAATATGATCACTTTGTTTGCCATCGTTTTGGCAATCACGCTGGTGATCGATGATGCGATTATCATTATCGAGAATACAGAACGGATCATGGAAGAAGAGGGCCTTGAGCCGCGCGAAGCAACCCTCAAAGCCATGTCTCAGGTCACCCGGCCCATAATTGCGACGACCTTTGTCCTGGCTGCCGTATTCATTCCGGTCTGTTTCTTTCCAGGGATTACGGGCCGAATATACCTGCAATTTGCGCTGACAATCACCTTTGCCTTTACCCTGTCGGCGATCAACGCCTTAACGCTGGGCCCGGTGCTTTGCGCTCAGTTTCTAAGTCGCAAAACCGGTCACCCCAAGGGGATTGCCCGCATTGTTCCTGATGCGATCAACCGCTGCAGGGATGGATATGTGGCACTGGTCAGGTTGATGCTACGGTTCAAGGCCTTGTGTTTGATCCTGTATGCTGGCGTTGTAGCCGGAACCATCTATCTTTTTCTAAACACGCCTACCGGGTTTATCCCGCCAGAGGACAATGGCGTTCTGTTTGCCAGTGTCGCCCTTCCGGACGGGGCTTCGCTGCAGCGCACCGAAGAGGTGTTGTTGGACATTGGGGAACAGGTCAAACAACATCCCGGAATATCTTCGGTTACGTCAGTTGCCGGTTTCAGTCTGATTGCCGGGGACAAGTCCAATGTGGGCATGTTGGTGATGCTGCTTGATCCATGGGATGAGCGGAAGACTAAAGAAACCCAATGGTACAACATCATGTTCGCGCTGAACGATATTCTCGCGAAACGACCAGAGGCGACCTCGTTTGTTTTCCCGCTTCCTGCAATTGCCGGCGTTGGGCAGGCAGGTGGGCTGTCGGCGCAGTTGCTGGATTTGCAATCCCGCGACATTCACGAATTTGATGCCGTCAAGAACGGCTTGCTTACAGCCCTCATGAAAGAACCGCAGGTACAACAGGCCTACAGTTCAATGTCGGCGAATGCGCCCCAGTATTTCCTGGATATTGACCGAGATCGGGCCGAAGCGCTGCAAGTGGATGTCAGCAGTATTTTCACAGCGCTGCAGGCAAGCTTTGGGTCGTTGTACGTGAATAATTTTGTGCGCGAGGGCCGGGTCTATTGGGTGGTTGTTTCGGCTGATGCTCAACACAGGCAATCGCTTGATGAGATTGACGGCGTATACGTCAAGAACGCGTCGGGTACAGCGCTTCCCCTCCGTACCTTCGTTACGGTCAAACCGCAGCTTGGAGCCGAGATTCTGTATCGCTACAACCTGTTCAACTCCGCTTCGATCAACGCCCAGCTACAAACAGGGGTCAGTTCCGGTGACGGCATTGCCATGGTTGAACGGGTCGCCGCGGAGACTTTGCCAGAGGGCTACATCCTTGAATGGACCGACGTAACCCTGCAAGAAGTTGAAGCCGGTGATCTCGTCCTCTTCATTCTCGCGCTTGCCGTGATCTTTGCCTATTTGTTCATGGTCGCCCAATATGAAAGCTGGATATTGCCGCTTGCCATCATGGCGTCCACCATCTTTGCGGTCCTGGGTGCGCTTATACCTCTGCAATTCATACCCCTGCTAAACAACAATATATACGCACAGATTGGTATCGTTCTTCTAATTGGCCTCGCGGCTAAAAAGGCCATCATGGTCGTTGAATTCGCGCATAACTTGCGGCGCTACGACGGCATGTCCATTGATGATGCCGCCATTAAGGCTGCCCATATGCGTTTCCGTCCTGTTACTATGACGGGGCTGTGCTTCATAATGGGCGTTCTACCGCTGATGCTGGCCAGCGGCGCGGGCGCGGCGGGCCGAGTGTCTATCGGCTATCCTGTCTTTGCGGGCATGATCATCGATAGCACCCTCGGCCTTCTGATGATCCCTGTATTGTATGCAGTATTCCAGCGTATGTCTGAGCGTTTGTCAGGCAGTCTGCGATCAGCACATTCGAAGACGTAGTAGTCCGAAGTGGTGGAATGTAAGGAACCATGGCTTGGAAACACTGGGGTCATACAAGCGGCTCGAATACGTGGTTTCGGGTGGCATCGGATCTACTGGCTCTTGCTTTGCGCCAACCGGCTAGAGAGTGAGTGAAGTTGTAAAACACTTTCCCACTTAACTAGCTATGTCTCTGCACCGACGACAGTGATCCAATGCTGATTTACGTAATTTCCCAGTAAATGTGCCTCTTTGATGAAAAATACGTAGGTCCAGACCTTTGACCCGATTGACTTAACGACAGGTCATGCCGCCCCGTACTCGTCGTTGCGATCCGCAACTCATAACATCATGCAGCAGCGACTCTGATGGCAGGAGCGAGCTCAGAGTGCTTGATGCTGTGCTGGGCGCGAGTGTCTGTAATTCTAATCCTTATCGACTGGCTTCATGCCCGCGACACTGGTTGCGCAACCAAAAAAGTGCTTCTTGATTTCAACTGACAGGCCAGCCTCCATCAATGCGTTTGCCATTTGGGTGCTATCGCCGAAGTTTCGCGTGTAAGTTCCAATCATGCTGAAGTCATTAGCACCTCTCACGAAATATCGCTCAACCATCGGAAGTACTTTATCTAGGTAGACCCGGTAAATTGGACGGAGTACCCAGCCTTTCGGGTCAGACGCCTCTATCAACGCAAAGCTGCCTCCGGGCTTCAATATCCGAAAAATCTGCCTTGCGAGAATTGCCTGTTGGTCAGCGTTGAACGTTTTGAGCCCAAATGTAGATACTAATAGATCAGCGCAATTGGCATTGAGGTCGGTTTTTAAAGCATCCGCCTCAATGTGAGCTATCTTTTCAGCGTATGCACCATGTAGCCGAGCAACTGCCTCAAGATGCATTCGGTGGGAGATATCCAAAGCTGTAATCTTGTCTAAGCCGGGAAAGCGGCGCAGCAGATAAGGCCAGACTTCACCTGTTCCGGCCATCAAATCAACCACGATAGGGCTGGGATTTTGTGGAGCAGGTAAACGAGCGACACATTGACGTCGCCATATCGCGATAAAACCAAACGAACTAATTGCACTCCATCTTCGATAGCTGGATGAACAACGGTCAAAAAGGCTGGCTACAAACGCGGGATCGTAAATGTCTTCTGTGGGATCACTCATTGCTCGATCAAAGCTGGGTTATGCTGGGCTTCTACTTACGGGTTCTCAAGAAAAACTGAAAGCAGCCGCTGGCGTGGTTGCTGCAAACTGTCGCTTTTTCCGCGTCCTTTGGTCTGCGACCAGCCAATCATGCAGGCCGCAGAGAACGGCTTAGAACCCTTCGTCGCCCGGCTCACGGCTCATCTCACCCCCCTGACGCAGAGGCCTAAGGACCGCACTGGGACGGCCTATCATGGGCGCTGCATAGGTGTTTCGGTTAACGTGTCCCAGGCGTCTTGTTGCGTTCGTGCGGCCTGCAAGCTGTCCCAGACCTCTGCCACAAAGGGGTCAGCTGCAGCCATTTCGGAGACAAGCGCGTCCCACGCTTCCCGGAGGCTGTCTAGGGTTTCGGGGCTGTAAAGACGGACTTCCACGCCCTGTTCTGTCATTTGCGCGACGGCGGCAGCTTGTGAGTTTTCCATCCGCAGGACCGAACGCATCGCGTTGGTTCTGGCGGCCATGTCGATGATCGTGCGCTGGCTGTCTGTCAGCCCGTCCCAAACGTCGCGGTTGATGACTAACTCAACCATCGTCGAGGGTTGGTGCCAGCCCGGGAAATAGTAGTAAGAAGCCACGTCAGGAAAACCCAGCTCAAGATCCACCTGGGGAAAGCTGAACTCGGTTCCGTCGATGGCGCCACTTTCAAGCGATGGAAAGATCTCTCCGCCTGCGATCAGAACGGTGTCCGCGCCTAGACTTGCCAGCACTTCCGAGGCCAACCCCGACCAGCGCAGCTTGAGCCCGGCAAAATCGCCGCTCCCTTCGATGGGTGAGTTGAACCAGCCGCCCGATTCCATGCCGGTGAAGGTTAGTGGCATAGTCACGATGTCAAAGCCTGCATCATCATACATGCGCTGATTGAGCTCGAGACCGCCGCCTTCGTAGAACCATGCCATATAATCAAGCGCCTGCGGCCCGAATGGCATCGAAGTGAAAAACGATGCAACGGGCAAGGACCCATGAAGGTAGGCAGCAGCAGTATATCCGGCGTCGATCTGGCCGTCAGAGACCGCCTGTTGAATGTCGAACGGTGGGACAATGGTGCCAGGTTCAGCCAACTCGATCTGGATCGTCCCGCCGGAGGCTGTTTCGACCTCAGCTTCGAACTGCCGGATCGTGTCGATGACAGGTAGGTTGGTCGGAAAAGCTGATTGCAGGGTGATTGTGACGTCCTGCGCAAGGCTCGGCCCGCTTATGGCCACAAAGGGTAAGGCGGCTAGGGCCAGTCTGGTCATCTTTGTCATGTTGTCCTCCGGGACGGTTGCGGCAGTTTTTTTGGGGTGCGCGATTGTCGAAGTGCTGCGTGCTTTCGAAATGTGGATCAAAGCTGTCTTTATTATCCATGAAATTAAATGAATTCGTGCAAGATCAAACTGCAGCATTAGTTTGCAGACCTTTAGTTGACGTCCTACAAAATTTCGCGTGCTCTAGGAACGGCAGCTATACGGGTGCGACTGCAGCATCGAGACAAACAGATGGATGCCTGCTTTGGGTCGGCTATTTACATCGCCATTTCCCGGCATGAACCAAAACGGTTATTCCACTAAAGACCAGAATGATGGAGCCGATGCTTCTCCCGTGATTTTGCCAAAAGTGTTAAGTTGCAAGTGGGTAATGGCTCGCTTTGATTGAACGTGCGAACGCTGCACAAAGCCAAGTTGTCTTTTTGACTTCAATACCGCAGACCCGTGTGTGTTCTAACTCTAGTATTCATAAGTCACTCATCGTGACAAACCCGTTTGGCTTGTGACCCCAAATAACAGAAGCTCAGAACTCAATTCCAAGCGGCACGATCGCGGTACCAAGGGCGGTTTTGCAGATCCGGTCTGCGGGGGGCGCCAAAAACCGGCACTAGGACGCGTTCAAGCGCGCGCCAAAACCCAATGCTCTCCAGCACGGGGTTCACCCATGGTGTGATTACGCAATAGTGGGTCGTGTTCGGAGCTGTGTGATGCCGCCAGTGATGGCGTCCATCTTGAAGGATACCAAAGCGCTGAAGGTAAGAAACCACCGCCGGCAGTCGAACAGTCGGTGCGTGTGCGAAACGGTGAATTTGTTCTGAGAGACTGCCTATCAAAAGAAAAACGACCAATTGCCAAGAAAGAACACCGAAGAACCAAGAAATAGAAGCGATTAGGACCGCGATCGTGAACAGCAGGGCACTGTCGTGTAGCCAGTGGATTTTGAGAATGTCTGTCGGATCAACATGGTGTCGCGTATTCGGAAAAGCGAAATTCGGACCCCAGATCGGAGCGTCAACAGTGCCCAGCGTATCCATCGCCCAATGCCAGACTCCGCTGGCGAAATCCGCAAGCAACAACAAACCAACAACCTGCAGCGCGACAAAAACGATTTCATACATCGGACACCAGTCCTAGCTGATCCACCCGCTCTTGCAAGTGTGCCTTGAGTACTTTTAATCAAAATTAACTTAGTTGAACGTCGCTTGCCGTTGATGCTTGTAAATTGAGCGAATGTAGATGCTCCTAGCGAATCCTAGAACCTCTTAACAAACATCATCGTAAGTCGGGTTACGTTTGAATATGACAAACTCGACTGACTTTACCCGCAGAGTGGAACCGTAAGGATACAATGAAACGTCTATATGAAACCTGTGGAAAAGTCTTCATTTGGCTCGTTCTGGCTCTGGGTCTATACGCCGTCGGCGTCGTAACTTATTCCAAATATTCGGTCGCAAACCGAGTGCAGATGACAGGCTGGCCAGAGACTTCTGATTTCACCGACCCGGTCGATTGGAAAACGGATAGTCCAAATGTCGTTCGCATTCTGGCAATGGATGGCGGTGCTTTGTACGGGTTGTCACAGCTTGAGATATTGAAAGCCATAGAAGAAGAAACGGGAAAGCGCACTCATGAGCTTTTTGATTTTGTAACGGGTGCATCGACAGGTGCAATTATCGGGGCTCTTTTGTTCAAACCCGGGTTGGATGGCAGCCCGCCACCTACCGCCGCAGAAGCCATAGACATCTACGACGAGTATGCAAAGGATATTTTGGGTGTTCCCGCTTATCATGCCGTATTGACAGGTCGAGGCTTGTTTGGACCCGTAATACCAAATCATGGTCGTCTAGAGGTCTTTCGAGACGGGTTTGGAGACTCGCGGTTCAATGAATTGCTGCGTCCCGCACTGTTCCCTGTCTTTTCTCAGGAGGAAAACAGAATTCGATCGTTTCGAAATTGGGACAAAGTTGATAGCAACATCCACCTGCATGCTTTGATCGGTGCTGCGACAAGCGCTCCGATGTTCTTTCCTGCCATCACCTTGACCGGAGAGCATGCATCTGGTGCGTTCTTTGATGCCGGTTTAGTTCTAAACTCGCCGGGTGAGATTGCCTACTTGCAAGCGCGAACAAATCTACCGGATCACAAGAACTTTGTTGTTGTGTCGATTGGTACGAAACCGCAGCAAATCGTGTCTTCCAGAACGGCTGAAGCAGGCGGAGTGATTGACTGGTTAGCGCCAATCCTGGAAATTGTATTTAGCGGCGAGGACACAATAAGTCAGGACACACTGGAACAGCTGTCGAAAATTGACCCGTCTGTTACCACGCAATCCTTTTTCCTAGCACCAGATGATGTTGAGGGCGTTTCCGGTTTCGAGCATACGAAAACAGCGATCACGTCAATTCGTACAGCAAGCCAAGATTTCGTTAAGGAAAATAATAACTTAATTCGTGAAGTCGCCAGGGCACTATCAATCGATGTCGATTGATCCAGAGGCCATGATTGGCAACTGCTCAGCGACGCGCTCGCAAATGAACGGCACCAATGGGCCGCAAGCTCCTACATATCCATCAAAATCGGCCACAGATGCTGCATTGCTTCCGAGACCCGTTTCGAGCCAAAGGCGAATGATGATGCGATTTCTATGAATGGCTGTTTCGATGGTCGATTGACGTTTATCAATATTGCATTTGCGTAAAAATAGAAGCCGCTAAACGACAAGAACTGAAAGTCGGTCGATTATCCCAGCGATATAGAAAGGATGCTGGGTTTGGGTTCCTTCACCCGTTAAGTATGATCTCTATTTGAGTTCGTCTAAGAAGGCTTCTACTAAATTGGCAAGATTTCCTCCCGCCAAGTTCATAAAGATGTCGAACTGATTATCGCCTGATTCACCGCCTGCAAGATCAGACAAGGCTCGGAAAGCAAGGAAAGGAACACCGTTGGCATCGGCGACCTGAGCAATTGCACCTGTCTCCATATCCAAGACCCGTGCATCAAATGTGTTATGAGCCCATTCACGGAAGTCTGCATTGTCAACGAAAGCTGTTCCTGTCACGCCGCCTCCGCCGATATGAACTACTGGCTTGTGTTCTAATTCTCGACCGTTGGCATCTGTACTCGTAAGACTTACCGTCTCTGCTGCTCTTTTGGCTGCTTCCAAGAAGTCTTTATCGGCGGGAAACCAAAAGCGGCTCTCACCATGTCCGGCAAGCTCTTCAAACACGCCAATATTCAGCGTGTACATCATTCCAAAGTTCGGGAAGTCGGATGATAGAAAAGGAGGAAGTTCATATCCATTGTCAGTCTGTCTGGCATAGGCCATTTCCATATATTGACCCCACTGGGTCGGAACGGCGATATCCCCAATTGACAACATGGGATCGGCGCCTCCTGCTACACCAGAAACGACGATCCCGCCGATTTCAAAGTGATCAAGCGCCAACTGTGTTGTCATAGCGGCATTGACCATTGAAACCCCAGAAGAGAACACCAAGACGGGAATTCCGGAAAGCTCGCCTGACACAAATTCGCGTCCAATGATTTGGTGACTCTGCGGATTTTCCAAACGGCTTCGTAACACTTCAATTTCAGGCTCAAATGCGGAAATAAGCGCAATGCGCGAAACGTCGTTTTCGGTTGCAATTGCGGAAGAGTTTCCCGCTAGTACGGCTGAAGTCAAAGCTAGCAGTTTCCTTATCAATGACGGGTGTCGCATCGGGTCTCTTGCGACTTTTCTCCAAGTATTTAGGCATTCCGCGTACAATCTTCCAGAAAACCTATTTTTCTTAATACGATTAACAAGCGGCCACTGGCCCGAATGCACCGATTGCTCGTTTTGTCCGCCATACAGACTTCAAACCGCCGCCATGGTCTTGTCAGAAGAACTTGGGTTGAGCGGGGCAGGGGTGTTGCGTAGCTATTGCCTATGACTAAACCTGCCTCCTTCAAGTACTTCAAAACCAGCCCCGAGATTATCCGTTTGGCCGTGATGCTGTACATCCGTTTCCCGCTCTCGCTCCGGAATGTCGAAGATCTGTTGCACGAGCGAGGCATCGATGTGAGCCACGAAACTGTCCGATATTGGTGGAACAGGTTTGGCCCGATGTTTGCTGCTGAGATCAGACGAAAGCGTGTTCAGAAGCTGCGCGCGTTCTCTAAATGGAAGTGGCACGTTGACGAGGTTTTCGTGAAGGTGAATGGCAAGCGGCATTACCTTTGGCGGGCTGTCGATCATGAAGGCGAGGTGCTGGAAGCCGTTGTCACCAAACGCCGAAACAAAGCTGCAGCACTGAAATTCCTCAAGAAATTGATGAAGCGATACGGTAGAGCGGATAAAGTTGTAACGGATCGCTTCGCTTCATACAGGGCCGCGCTAAGAGAAATGGGCGTGCTCGAAAAACAACAGACGGGCAGGTGGCTCAATAACCGCGTCGAGAACTCGCACTTGCCTTTCCGACGAAGAGAACGCGCGATGCAGCGTTTCAGGCGCATGCGAAGTTTACAGAAATTCGTTTTCGTCCATTCCTCCGTCTACAACCACTTCAACCAGGAACGATCGCTCACCAGCCGGGACACTTTCAAGCTGACACGCACCGTCGCTCTTGCCGAGTGGCGTCAACTTTGTTCCGGATAGGTTCGCAGTTTCCGTGGCAAACTGAGACTGGTTAGAATTCGTCTGACAGCACCGCTCCGCCTATTCGTAAGGGCAGCGGAAATGTTGAACATCAGCGCTGCAGGGCGCGGATTGGGCATGGCCCCGGCTGTCTCAAGCGCAAAGCTTGCCAAGCTGGAACAAGGCCTGGGGTCTGAGCTGTTGCATCGCACGACACGCAAAGTGTCACTTTCCGTCGAAGGCGCCGATTTCCTGCCGTTCGCCCGCGAGATCATCGCACAGGAAGAGGCAGCACTTACGGCTTTGGGCAAGCAGACAGCGACCATAAAAGGTACTCTGCGCTTTGCGGCACCCAGCAGTTTTGCGCAACTTTACATCGCGCCGATCCTGCCGAAATTTCTGCAACGGCACCCCGACCTCACGCTCGACCTGCATTTGTCAGATGTGCAGTTCGATCTGATTGAAGGCAGTTATGATCTGGCCCTCAGAAACGCGCCACTTGTCGATACCAGCCTGAAGGGCCGTAAATTGGCCGATGATCGGCGCGTTCTCTGCGCTGCCCCGAGCTATCTCGACTCGCACGGCGCCCCCGAAGCGCCAGGCGATCTGGCAAACCACCGTCTGATCGCTTTCCAAGACCTCCAACCGCGGTCACTGACAGGACCGGGAGGCGAAAACGCTATTTTCGATCCCGCTTCAGCCAAAGGCCAATTGATTATCGATGACGGTCAAAGTCAGGTTCGCGCCACACTAGCCGGGGCAGGTATTTCCTTGAACGCCCTGTGGAGCGTGCATGACCATCTGAATTCTGGCCGTCTGATAAGAGTGCTGCCGGAAGTCGAAGCCGCAGAAGACAACGTCTTGTGGCTGATCTATCCCAAGTCCAACGTGCTGTCACCAAAAGTGCGGGTGTTCATGGACTTTCTGGTCGCAGAGATTGGCGCAAATCCCCCTTGGGAAACACAAGCACAACTAGGTCTTGGGGGAGTTTAGATATCCTAACGCCAAGGTCGAGGGCAGGCGCTAAGCAGTCACGCTTTGCGCAGTCGTGCAAGTCTAGTTTGTCCGCACAATGTGAACTCCGTGCGGCCTTCAGATTTGCCCACGGAGCGAACGCCAGGAAGGTGGGCTGTGAACACAGCATTCAAAAAACTTCGGCGAATGAACGGAATAGGCGGTTTTGGCCAAGAACCAAATGATTTGGTCCTCAAGAGTCATCTGGTTTGTGTTAGTATGCCGTCTGATCTGAGGTTTACCGTCGCTCCAATTGTCGATCTGTTCTCGATCAAGCATTTAGGTACTCCTTATCCACTCAATCACGTCCCTTAAATCGCTGACAGGCGTTGCAAAAAACCTGTCTCTATATCGCTTGGGTTCAGCAACCAATTGGGAAACAAGGGCTGCGTGATTCAAAACGAAACACGGTCGCCGCCTTTGAGATCCAGTATCTCGCGCGCTTCATCTGGCGTGGCGACGGTGCTTCCTAGATCTTCCACGATACGGCGGATTTTATGGACCTGTTGAGCGTTGCTCTCGGCCAGTTTCCCGCGGGATATGAACAGGCTGTCTTCCAACCCGACCCGTACGTTCCCACCCATCTGACTGGCCGTCGTCCCAAGCGCCATCTGGGCACCGCCAGCACCCAGAACAGACCAACGATAGTCGTCGCCGAACAACCGGTCAGCGGTGCGTTTCATGAAGATGAGGTTGTCGACCTCGGGCCCGATTCCACCCAGAATTCCAAAGATGAACTGAATGAAGATGGGCGCTTTGAACAATCCGATATCCATGCAGAATTTCAGATTATAAAGGTGCCCGACGTCATAACATTCGTGCTCGAACTTGATGTCATGAGGTGCCAGCGTTTCGGCCGCCTCGCGAATGTCGCGAAATGTGTTGCGAAAGATGTTCTGGTCCGACTGCGCGACATAGTCCTTTTCCCAATCGAACTTCCAGTCGTCGTCCTTGTAGCGGTTTGCCAACGGGTGGAACGAGAAGTTCATAGATCCCATGTTCATCGAACACATCTCGGGGCTGAAGGTTTTGGCCGGGGTGATGCGGTCCTGAATGGACAGGGTCAGTGACCCGCCTGTGGACAGGTTAACAACCGCATCTGTCACCTGCTTGATTCGGGGCAGGAACGGGGCGAAGTCATCAACATCGACCGACGGTGCCCCGGATTCCGGATTGCGTGCGTGCAGATGCAGGATGGACGCCCCGGCCTCGGCCGCCTCGATGGCCTGTCTGGCAATGTCATCATAGCTATAGGGTAGGGAATCTGACATAGTCGGAGTGTGGATCGCACCGGTAACAGCACAGGTGATAATGGTTTTGTTCTGTCGAGCCATGGGATCAGAATTCCTTTGATTGACCGGCCTGTTTGACGCGGTAGCCCAGCGGGAAGAGTTGCAGGTCGTAGCGGTTGCGGATAACGCCCCAGATGCCTTTGGGGGCTTTCAGCATCACGGTGATTGCCACCACGCCCAGAACGATCAGGTAGGTGGTGCCTAAATCGGCCAGCGTTTCGCGAAGCAGAAAGAAGACAAGGGTGCCGATGATCGGTCCTTCGATGGTACCGATGCCTCCGATGACCACTATGAAGATGACAAAGGCAGTCCAGTCGTTGACGCTGAATGCGGCGTCCGGCGAAATCCGCAATTTCTGCAGAAAGATCAGTGCGCCGATTATCGCGGTCAGGGCAGAGGTTACGACATAGACGACGAATTTCGTGCGCCAGATATCGATCCCCAAACTGCCAGCTGCTAATTCATTGTCGCGGATCGCCATCAGGGCCAGGCCTTGTCGGGACCGAAGGAACAGGTAAACCGCGCTGACGACCAGAATCGCGGCCCCAAGGGCCAGCCAATAGCTGACAGCTTCGCGCATCGCCCTGCCTGACGCCAGAGAGCGCACGATAGCGACCGGGAGTGAGGACCCCGAGCCACCACCCAGCGCCGAAACTTGGGCAAAGCCCAGCCGGAACACCTCGGCAATCACCCAGGTTCCGATTGCAAAATACGCACCGCGCAGCCGGAAAATCAAAACCGCAACCGGGATGGAGATCAGAGCACCCAGAAGCCCAGCCGCTGCAATGGCTGCAAGAGGATGCAAACCACCAAAGATGGTCAGGGCAAACAGCATATAGCCACCAAAGCCGACGAAAGCCTGTTGGCCGACCGAAACCAGACCGGCATAACCCGCCATCAGATTCCAAAGCGTCGCGAGTGAGAGATATAGAAAGATCTCTCCCATCAGGCGCATTTCGGCGCGCCCAGCCCACCAGGGGGCTGCGATCAGGATCAGCAGCACAATTGCGGCAAGGATCGCAGCGACGCGCGCGGCGCGCGATGTGCGGGATATAGAGTAATCCTGAAGGTTCATCCTGAAATCCTCGGGAAAAGGCCGTTGGGGCGGATGGCGAGAATGACGAGAAAGGCGATATGACCTGCCAGCACTTGCCAACCCGGGTCGATCTTGGCCCCGATGGTTTGCGCAACACCCAGAATGACGCCGCCAGCCAATGTGCCCCACAGATTGCCGAGGCCACCGATGATCACTGCCTCAAATCCGAAGATCAGGCGGCCTCCGCCTATCGAGGGATCAAAGCTTGTGCGGATACCCAGCAGGATACCGGCGATTGCGGTGACGCCCAAAGCCAGCGCCATAGCCAAGCCGAAAATGTGTCGGCGATTGAGCCCCATCAGCTGCGCGATATCCTGATTGTCTGACACCGCCCTAAAGGCACGGCCCAATGCGGTGTGATAAAAGGTCCATTGCAGGGCCCAAATAACCCCAACCGCGATTGCGAAAGTCAACAGCGGCAACACGCCCAGCGTTAGCCCGCCAACCGAAACGCTTGCGGTTTCTAGGGCACCGGCGTTGAGGTCCTGCGGGTCGGCGGTATACACCTCTAGCAGGGCGTTTTGGATGATGACGCTTAGACCGAAGGTCACGAGAAGGGGTGGCAGAATGTCGTCGCCCAACGTCTGGTTTAAAAGCCCGCGCTGCAGGGCATAGCCGACTAAGGCCATGGCGGGGACAACGACCACCAAAGCAAGCAAAGGATGCATCCCTGTGGCGGTCGTTACGGTAAGACCCAGATAGGCGGCCAGAACGATCAGGTCGCCATGGGCGATATTGACCAGCCGCATAACGCCGAAGATCAAAGATAGCCCTGCCGCAAACAAAGCATATAGCCCGCCCAGCAAGGTGCCCTGTAGAATTGCGTTCAGCCAGTCCATGTCATTCGATCCCGAAATAGGCGCGCGAGATATCTTCACGCGATACGGTGTCCGAGGCACTTTCCAGCGAAACGCGCCCCTCTTGCAGGCAGTAGACCCGACTAGAAACCGACAGGGCCTTTGTGATGTCCTGCTCGACGATGATCGCGCTCATACCCTCACCGATGATGCCGGGCAGCGCGTCGTAGATGTCCTTGATAATGATCGGGGCCAGTCCAAGGCTGATTTCGTCGAACAGGATCAAGTTGGGGTTGGCCATCAATGCGCGTCCGATGGCCACCATCTGCTGTTGCCCGCCGGACAAAGACGTTGAGGCCTGATCACGGCGTTCTTCAAGGATTGGGAACAGGGAGTAGACTGTCCGCAGATCCCATGGGCCGGGCCGACCAACTTGCGCCCCGATCATCAGGTTTTCCTTGACTGATAAGGACGGGAACAGCTGCCGCCCCTCGGGCACCATCGCCAAGCCAAGCGCTGCGACCTCATCGGCGCGCAATTGGCTGATATCCTGTCCGTGATAGCGGATTTGTCCGGGTTGGTTCGTCAATAGCCCGGTAATGGACCGCATCAGGGTCGTCTTACCTGCGCCGTTTGCACCGATGATCGCCAGAACTTCGCCTTGGGCGACGTCAAGATCGACCCCATAAAGGGCTTGGAAATCGCCATAATGCGCATTCAGCCCACTGGTTTGCAAAATGGGATCAGGCATCGGCTTCGATCCCCAAGTAGATTTCTTTGACTTCGGCACTGTCCATGATGGTTGCAGGATCGCCCTCGGCGATCTTCCGGCCGAAATCGACCACGATAAGCCGGTCCACCACGGCCAAAAGCGCATGGACCACGTGCTCGATCCAGATGATTGTGACGCCCGAGGTGTGAATGTCCTTGATTGTCTGGACAAGCGACTGGCATTCGCCTTCGGTCAAACCACCGGCGATCTCGTCCAGCAACAACAGCTTGGGTTTGGCGCACAACGCGCGGGTCAATTCCAGACGTTTGCGTTCCAACAGGGTGAGGCTGCCCGCCAAAACGTTGGCTTTGGGCATAAGCCCGGTCTGGTCTAGAACCTGCAGACACAGCGCCTCGGCCTTGTGCCCGTGCAGACCTGCCGATTGGGTTGCGGCGATCATCGCGTTTTCAAACACGGTCATGCCTGAAAAGGGTTGGGGCACCTGAAAGGACCGCGCAATACCTGCATGGCTGCGACGAGCTGCACTCCATTTCGTGACGTCTTGACCGTCGAATTGGATCTTGCCTGAATTTGGCTTCAGCGTACCGGTGATCAGGTTGAACATCGAGGTTTTGCCAGCCCCGTTGGGACCAATGACTCCCAACGCATCGCCTTTCTGAACCTCATAGCTCATATGATCGGACACGGTGACCGCGCCGAACGCTTTGCTCAGATCCTGAAGAGTTAGGAGAGTCGTCATCTTTTCCTCGAAGGTGGGGTGCGGTGCCCAAAAGGGCACCGAATTCGCAGTTAACCAAGCAACTGCATGTCCGCGGTTACAGGAACTTCGGGCGCTGTATCGTTCGCAACAATCTGCAGCTGATACGAGTCATTTGATTTCTGCCATTGCCCCCCGACCAATGGGGTTTTGGTGACGTTATTGATCGGGCCGTCTCCCCAGTTCACCGGTCCCACGATTGTATTTAGGTTGGTCGAGGTGATGGCAGAGATAATCGCATAGGGGTCTTCCAGATCTTCGGTGCGTTTTATGACATCCGCCGCGACCTCAAACAGCGCATGTTTAAAGCCCAATGGCTGGGTCCAAGGCCGCCCTGACGCGGCAGTATAGCCTTCGGCCAGCTCTTTTGAGGTGATCCCAGTAAGCGATGACGCAAACGGGTGGTGAGGTGACCACCAAACCTCGGTTGTCAGGTCATTGCCCCGGTCGCCCAGCGACTCGATCACCGATGGAAACAGCAGCGCTTTGCCGATGGTAACTACCTTGGGGTTAAAACCCTGTTGTGCCGATTGGCTCCAGAAGGTTGCGAAATCGGGGGGGATCATGTTACCGGTGACGATCTCGCAACCCGCGTCCTTAAAAGCTGCAATCTGGTTCGAGAAATCATCCGACAACGGCTGATAGCGGCCCGGGTCTGTCAGAGTGTACCCTGCGGCAGCCAGAGGTTTCGGCAAACCAAGCTCTGCGTCCCCCCAAGCGTTGCCGTCCGCGTCATTAGGGAACAACCCGCCCACGTTTTTGGCAACGCCAGTTTTATCCCACATGCCCAGGAAAGCGGCGATCACGTCCTCAAGGCCCCAGAAAAAGTGAAATGTGGACTCAAACCCTTCGCCCGGCACGCCGTTGCGGCCAAAGAAGTAGGGCTGCCAGGGACAATCGGTGGTGATGCAGGGCACCTCGTTTATCTCGGCCTGATCAGCGACCGGGTTCACGGTATCCGGGGTCGAAGCCGCAACGATGATATCCACTTCATCGCCCAAGATCAGGTCGGCGGCAACTTCGGCCGCCCTGTTCGGGTTGGATTGGCTGTCTTTCGAGATAATCTCGACATTCCAGGTTTTGCCGTTGTTATCCAACCCCGCGGAAAATGCGGCCTGTACAGCTTGCAGGACGTATTCGTCTGCCTCGGCGAAGCCCGCCAATGGTCCTGTGCGAGGGCTTACGCTGCCGATCTTCAGTGTAGGATTGGCGGCATAGGCCCGGGTGGCCTTCAAGATCGCGGGCGTAGCGAAAGCTGCTGTCGCTGTGGTCAGAAACCTGCGTCGAGTTGGTGCGATGCGTGTTTTTTTCATTGTATCCTCCCTTCGCCGGCCTCCCGCCAGCTTTTCATTCAGTCTACAAAGTCTTTTCGATCTGTCTCAGATGTGTTGCTACGCGTTGGCGCAGGGCGTCTGCCTCGCCTTCGGACCAGCGTCTGAAGCCTTCGCCAGACTTCATCCCGAGCTTGCCACCGGCTACCAGCGACTTGAGGTAAGGAGATGGCGCTTGCCGGGTCTCAAGATCGTGCAGGACGTTTTCGTGGATATCGAGCGTCAGGTCCGTACCGACCAGATCGGCGTTTTCCAGCGGCCCAAGCACGGCCAGACGGCGGCCAAAACTGGACTTGATGACGGTATCCACCGCTTCGGCATCGCAAATGCCATTTTCAACAAGGCTAACGGCTTCGCGCCAAAGCGCGTGTTGCAGACGGTTACCGATGAAACCCGGCACGTCCTTTTCAACAACCACAGGCGTTTTACCCGCAGATGCCAGCAGATCGAACATTGTCTGAGCTACGCCGGCGTCAGTCCATTCCGTTTTGACCACCTCGACCAAAGGGATCAGATGCGGTGGGTTCCACCAATGTGTGCCTAACGCACGATTCTTCAGCCGTAGCCCCGACATAATCTGGGTGATCGGCATAACCGAAGTGTTCGACGCCAGAATGCAGTTCTCTGGCGCGTTCTCTTCGATTTCGGCAAAGATGGCCTGCTTTAGTTCCAGCTTTTCCGGCGCTGCTTCGAATACCACATCTGCTTGCCGAACCGCGGCACTGGTGGTTTCAAAAATCTCGATCATCTTCAGCGCTTTGGCGATCGTCGTGTCGTCATCCCCCATTGCTGCCATACTGGATCGAATGCGATGAGCGACCGTTTGGCGTGCTTGTTCGAACGGGTCCGTGATTGCTACGTATTGCCCGGCCTTGGCCAGCGTCAGGGCAATCCCGTGTCCCATAAGCCCTGCACCGATAACGGCCATTTGCTGTTTCTTAGGAACCATCGTTCAACCCGCCGTATAGCCGCCGTCGGCGTGAAGGATATGTCCGGTGTAGAAATCGGACGCATGTGATGCCAGGAACAACAGGGGGCCAGACAAGTCTTCCGGCTCTCCCAGCCGTCCCTTGGGAACGCGCGTCAAAAATCCATCCCGCACGGCCTTGGCGTCATCGGTTTCCTCGAACATCCAAGCTGTTAGAGGTGAGCGGAATACCGTGGGTGCAATCGCATTTACGGTGATACCCGTCGGCCCAAGTTCACAACCCAAAGCCTTGGTTATCCCGTTGACTGCAGCCTTTGAAGCGCAATATGCCGTGTAGCCCGCCGGGTGGCCCAGAGTACCCCGGGCAGAGCTGACAAAGATGATCTTGCCATAGGCATTTGACTTCATATGCGCGGCAGCGGCCCGCGCCAACAGCCAGCTTTGGTTGACATTGGCATCCATCACCGCGTCAAAGGTTTCCGGCTCCATATCGTTGATCAGGGCCACCTTGTTCATACCGGAGGCCACGACTAGAATGTCCAACCGTCCAAAGGTATCTACGGCAACGTTGACCAACGCGTCACACGAAGCCTCATCCGAAGGACGTGCGTTCACGGTTTTCACGGCAGCTCCAAGCGCCTCGCATTCACGTGCAATCTCACTGAGTGCGTCGGGATTACCCGCCGCAAGCACCAAGTTGCAGCCAGCACCAGCCAACACGCGCGCGGCGACCATGCCGAATGCGCCCGAGGCACCGGTGATCAGTGCGACATTGCCTTTGACATCGAACATTTTGAGGGGATCAGACATCAGTTTGGTCCTTGAGTTTCTGGCGGGTAGGGGATGACCACAAGCATCTTGCAGGTATGGTTTGAGCGGTTTTCCAGTGTCCGCACTTCTCCCGGCGCAATCGTGCAACTGTCCAGCGCAGTCAGCGTCGTCTCAGCACCGCCACTGATCACGGTCATTGCGCCCTCAAGCACGACATAGACCTTCTCGAAAGGGGTCGAATCCGGGCCCGCGCCGCCACCGGGCAGAAACTGGCTGAACCCGACCCATTGGTTAGTTGGGCCGCCCGGTTCGAACCCCTGCAGTCGCAACCCGTAGCATCCGAAATGGTTCGGGGCCTCGTAGGGTTGGGCGTCTTGAAAGCGTTTGAGATGCATGTCTGCCTCTGCCATAAACAGTCAGTTTGCGGGCCACCCGAGACAGCGGCCGCAGGTTTCAGAAGTCCGCGCCATCTGCAATGCGGTAGGATTGGGACTTGTCGATCATCGCGACCAGACGGATGATACAGCCGTCACCGCGATCCCAGTTCCAGGGGAAGAAGGCGAAGGTGCAGCGTTTGCCGGTGACCGCATCCAAATCGCCCCCGACATTTTCAATCCCCAGAATGCCTTTCGAGAACAGCATGTTATGGACAGGCTCCCACTCGGGGAAATCTACCTCCCAAGGGGTGCCGCCGGACCATTCCAAATATTCTTTTTCCAGATGCGGCATAATGGGTCCGTTCCGTTGCGGCCCGATTGCGGTTGCCAATGGGTGATCATTGGCCTGCGTATCGTGGCCAACAACTTTGACGCCTTTTTCGATCATCCATGCGGCCGCTGAGGGCACCAGACCGGGGCAATAAGCGAAATAGTCGCCATCCTCATACTGCTTGTGCCAGCCGGTATTGATGATCAGGACGTCGCCCTTGCGGATGGCATGACCACATGCCTTTTCCAGATCATCACCCGTGATCTGCTCCCATTTTTTCTTTGGAACGGACACAACCAACCCGGTACCAAAGAAATGCGGCAGGGGCACTTCGTCGATGAAGGGGGTGCCCTGCACAACATGAGCCGGGGCATCAATGTGTGTGGTCACGTGCATGGTTGTCGTGATCGTCTGACTCAGGACACCGGACTTGGCCATATAGTGCTTACGGTCGATCTGAACGTCTTTGAAATACGGCCAGTTTGGGCACTGAAACCCATAGCGGTGGCTTAGGTTGTAGAACTCCAATCCCATGTTGTTGTCGGTGTTCGCTTCGAACTCGATCCCGCGGATTTCAACCATCAGGCACATCTCCTTGGTTCGCCGGCTGACCGGCGTTTTGGTGTTTCGTAATGTCTGGGTGGCTCCTCCCACCTGTCTCGCATAGTGATGCATATGCACCGCTATGTGGTCAAGATAAAATTCACAATACGGTTGACTTGTATCGCAATGCGGGACAACTATTGCTGAATATGATTTGAGTCGCGCCAAGCCGTTAGCCGGGGAATAGGTGGTCAAATGCTTGATAAAAATGACAAAGGTGGCATCCAGGTCATAGCAAGGGCGGCCGCGATACTGCGGGTGCTCAAAGAGACCGAAGGCGGGATGAGCTTGGGGAAGATCGCCGAACAGGTTGATCTGCCCCGCTCTACGGTACAGAGAATCACAAGCGCTTTGGCGCAGGAGAGGTTCGTTATCACAGACGCGAACGGCGGCGGCCTTCGGCTAGGGCCGGAACTCAGCGCGCTGGCTGGGTCGGTCCAATACAATATTGTCGAACATTGCCGCTTGCTGTTGAACGAACTGGCCCGAAAAACCGGTGAGACCACGGATCTGGCGGTTATGCGTGGCATCGGGATGGTATTTCTGGATCAGATACTGGGCACTCATCGTCTGACCACCGTATCGCGGGTGGGCGAGGTCTTTCCGCTGACCTCAACTGCCAACGGTAAAGCCTGTCTGGCGCAACTGCCCGAGGATGAAGCGAAACGGCTGATCTCAAACGAATGGGCCCGCAACGGGTTAGACCGGGATATGACACGGTTTCTGGCTGAGCTTGAAACGGTGCGGAATACCGGGCTTGCTTATGACCTTGATGAACATTCCGGCGGCGTTTCAGCTATTGGGTTCGCGTTTCGGGACTGGGGTGGAGAATTGCATGCAATCTCGGTCCCCTTGCCATCGTCCCGGTTCGAAGAACAGCGCGAAAAGATAGAAACGGCGTTGTTGGAAACTGCATCCAATATCGCCGAAACATTCGTCTGAAACCGTCAGGGCAGGGACCGTCCGGCGGACCGTACCATTGCCCCGATTTGAAGTAGCTGCTGCGTCAGTGGCGTTGTTTTGCGCCAGATCATCCCAACGGTCCGCGTCGGGCCCGGATCGGGAAATCGCGACACGGAAACATTTGCCAACCGTGTCTCGAACGGGACGGCCATTTCTGGGATAAGCGTCACACCAATGCCGACCCCAACCATCTGTACAATGGTGCTGAGCGATGGGCCCTCGAGAATGTCTTTGGGTTTTCGCCCGCCAAGGGTGCAGAAAGACAACGCCTGATCGCGGAAACAGTGACCTTCCTCAAGCAGCAGCAACCGCATGGCATGCATGGCATTCAAATCCGGCACGGGCTGGTTCGATTCCTCCAGCGGGCGGACAAGCACGAATTGTTCCTCAAATAGTGCGAATTCCTGCAATGTAGGTTCAGACACTGGCAACGCAACAATCGCCGCGTCCAGCTTGGATTCGAGCAGTCCAGAGATCAGGCTGGGGGTTACGGCTTCTTTGGGGTGAAGTTCCAGTGCTGGAAATCGCATGGATATCGCGCGCATCAGCCGGGGCAAAAGATACGGCGCTATGGTCGGAATGATGCCCAGTTTCAAAGTCCCTTCGAATGGTCCGTTTGTCGCACGCACGATATCGCCCAGATCATCAAAGGATTTCAGCACCTCGCGCGCGCGGTCCAGAAACGTCTCGCCCAAAGGTGTCAGAGACGTTTTGCGCGCGGCCCGTTCGATCAGCGGGGCGCCGACGATATTCTCCAGCTCTTTGATTTGAATGGACAGCGCGGGTTGCGACACGGCGCAATCCTCTGCTGCTCGCCCAAAATGCTGATGCCGGGCAAGAGACTCAAAGTATCTGAGATGGCGTATTGTAAGGTTTTTCATAAATTTTTTTAATCACCCTGTTTGAAACAACAAATTTCACTCTATCAGACGCTTAAGGTATTCAAGCTGCAGCCGAACATACCTGTTCCGCTAGGTGACATGTATGAAATCGTCGGCGAGACGTAAAGAAACTTATTGTTCTGAATTGGAGCCAGTCATGGACGGAACCCCTCGTCACTCTTCGGGCGGATGCCCTGTTGCACATGGTAGTAACACCGCTGCCGGCCAGTCAGTCACCGAATGGTGGCCGAATGCCCTGAACTTGGACATTCTTCATCAACACGGCGCACGCGTCGATCCGATGGACGAAGACTTCAACTATCGTGAGGCCTTGAATTCTCTGGACGTTGAAGGGCTGAAAGCGGATCTGCGCAAACTTATGACGGACAGTCAGGACTGGTGGCCTGCAGATTGGGGCAGCTATGTCGGCATGTTTGCCCGCGTTGCATGGCACGCGGCAGGGTCTTACCGGACAGCGGATGGTCGCGGCGGGGCCGGAACCGGCAACCAGCGTTTTGCGCCGCTCAACTCATGGCCAGATAACGTCAACACAGACAAGGGTCGCCGCCTTCTGTGGCCGATTAAGCAGAAATACGGAAATAGCGTAAGTTGGGCCGACCTCATCGTTTTGTCGGGCACAATTGCCTACGAAGTGGCTGGCCTAAAAACCTTTGGTTTTGCCTTTGGTCGCGAGGATATCTGGGCGCCTGAGACTGATATTTATTGGGGTGATGAGACCGAATGGCTTGCACCCAGTGATAGTCGATACGACGACGTTGGCGATAGCGCGACGCTGGAAAACCCACTGGCAGCGGTTCAAATGGGATTGATCTATGTGAATCCAGAAGGTGTGAACGGACAGCCGGATCCTTTGAAAACCGCAATGCACATGCGGGAAACGTTTGCTCGGATGGCAATGAATGACGCGGAGACCGTGGCACTCACCGCAGGGGGCCACACGATCGGCAAGTGTCACGGCAATGGCAGCCCTGAGAACCTAAGCCCCGATCCCGAAGCTGCGCCGCCTGAAATGCAGGGTATCGGCTGGATGAACACAAAAGGTCGCGGTATCGGACGCGATACTATGGTCAGTGGGATCGAAGGTGCATGGACGTCTAACCCGACAACCTGGGATATGGGGTATTTCGACATGCTTCTTGACCACGAATGGGCGCTGCAGAAAAGTCCGGCAGGCGCATGGCAGTGGCAGCCGGTCGAGATCAGCCCCGAGGATATGCCGGCTGATGTCGAGGATCCCTCGATCCGGGTTATGCCGATCATGACTGACGCTGATATGGCGCTGAAAATGGATCCGGGCTATCGCGAAATCATGGAAGGATTCCGTAAGGATCCAGCCGCTTTTGATGGTGCCTTCGCCCGAGCGTGGTTCAAACTTACCCATCGCGACATGGGGCCAAAGGCACGCTATGTCGGCCCTGATGTCCCGTCCGAAGACCTAATCTGGCAGGACCCGATTCCCAAGGGCAATGTCGACTATGACCTTGACTTGGTGAAGGCCGAGATCGCTGCAACTGGGTTGACGATAGCCGAAATGATCAGCACCGCTTGGGATAGTGCTCGAACGTTCCGCGGTTCTGACAAGCGAGGCGGGGCAAATGGTGCGCGCATTCGGCTTGCTCCGCAAAAAGACTGGGCCGGGAATGAGCCTGCACGATTGCAGAAAGTACTTAACTTACTTCAACCTATTGCAACAAAATCGGGGGCATCACTCGCGGATGTCATTGTTCTGGCCGGTAACGTGGGCCTGGAACAAGCAATCGCAGCGGTAGGATCTTCTGTTCCTGTCCCGTTCGCGCCCGGGCGAGGGGATGCCAGCGCCGAAATGACGGATGAGGCGTCCTTTGATGTGCTTGAACCTTTGGCGGATGGATTTCGCAACTGGCAAAAGGAAGACTATGCAGTCAGCGCCGAAGAAATGCTGCTAGACAAGGCTCAGCTTATGGGTTTGACCGCGCGTGAGATGACGGTTCTGGTTGGTGGTATGCGAGTTTTGGGTGCCAATCACGGGGATACGCAATTTGGTGTCTTCACTGCCCGTCCCGGTGCGTTGACGCAGGACTTTTTCACAACTTTGACGGACATGCGCTATAGCTGGCATCCGCGTAAAGACGGTACCTACGAGTTGCGCGATCGCACAACGTCTGAATTGAAGTGGACGGCGACCCGTACGGATTTGGTCTTTGGTTCGAACTCTGTGTTG
This sequence comes from Ruegeria sp. G5, assembly GCF_056533365.1. Taxonomy (NCBI): domain Bacteria; kingdom Pseudomonadati; phylum Pseudomonadota; class Alphaproteobacteria; order Rhodobacterales; family Roseobacteraceae; genus Ruegeria; species Ruegeria sp. G5. The sequence goes on from NZ_JBQFOK010000011.1 coordinate 46,636, forward strand.
CGATCTTATGCCGAGGTTTACGCGCAGGCTGACAATAGCGAGAAATTCGTTCGTGACTTTGTTGCGGCCTGGACCAAAGTTATGACAGCAGACCGGTTCGATTTGGTCTAAGCGTTCAATCAAAGCAGAGCCTCAAGCCGGGGCTCTGAAACTTCCCTATTTTAGTTGAGAGACGGGGAATGGGCGATTCATTTGATTTATGGCTCGCGAGAAGACTGCTGCGGGTCTCGCCGTCAGCAAAACCGAGTGGTTGCGCAGATCAAAAGCTTACACGTTGTTAACTCGCTTTGGGTTATTCAAAAAATCTTATTTGATTTTCTTTCTGGAGATACTGTTTTTGACAAGCCGCTGATTTAAATTACTTTTGAACGCCTTGATAGGTCTTTTTCGTCCTAAATTTTCGCGGGCGCAGCGAATGTCCGGTATTAGGAACCACGATGTGCCAATACAAGGCTTGACGAACGGCCGCTATGGGCCGTCCGAGAGGGTAAGGGTAGGGCGGAACATCACATATAGATGCCGCACTGCTTCCGAGGTCGGATATGAGCCCAACCTGTACCTTGGGCTTATTGCTGCAGGTCCTCGCAGCACCAAAAATGCAGCAATGCGGAAAATTTTGCGCCGCTGTACGGCGTGAAAACCGGTCGTTCAAGCGAACTGCAGCGGGATTCACTTCGCAAATTTGCAGGTCGCGGACCATCGGACCTTGAAATATTCGAAGTTGGATCTCCCATTCCTTCTTTGCGTGGAATGGAGTTATTGGGATTGTCTGAGTTGTTCATTCAAATCGGCAAAAGAAACTGCCCAGAACTCCTTCAAGAAACCGGAACACTCGCGTTCGGAAATTTCAGAACGCTTACCTTCCGCATCAGTGGCGATACCCATTGTGTACCGCAGCTCTGTCCCCGTAGGCGTTGCCGTTAGATGGTACGTCTCAGGAAAGCTAATGTCCGGTCGCGCAGGGTCTATGATACGTGTCGAAAAATAATCAAATGGCTCCCAATCTGTGACCCGATAGAAAAATTGAGCCAATTCGTGTGCGCAATGATAGGCGGACCCCCGACCAAGGCGACCCGCTGGGTTCTCAATCTTGATATCACTGACGCGATTCATCCACTTCAGTTTATGTTCAGGAGCCACGAGAGCCTCCCAAACAACCCCAATCGGAGCGTCAAAGTGATATCGTGTGGTCCAGACGCCATCCTGCTCTTCGAGGAATTCGCGTTGGCGACCAGCGCGCATATTTTTCCATGATTTTGCCAAGTCGTAGACTTTCATGGGGACCTCACCAAAATGTTCGAAATCCTGGGAAAAGGGCTCCATTATGTCACTGATATTCATCGCGTTTGCCGCCGCTTCGCTAAACAGCGCGTAGCTGTGTATGCCAGTATGATCAGCGACGTCGGTCTTGGCCATTCTATGGACCAAAATAACATCGGCGCCGGAAATGTCTTTTGTAGGACCCAGCTGCATTTCATCGAATTGGCCGTGATGGGCGATGATTTTCAGGTCTAGATTGACAATGTTGGCGCAAGCCCGGCAAGGACATGTGGTGTTGGCGATTATGTCCTGACGTCTTAGTGTAAAGGCATTGTAGAGATTTTCGCAGATTGTGAGAAACGTCTCTCCTGAGGGGAATTCCTGACGGGTCGAATAGGCCAAGACTGCGTCACCTTCTGTTTTCCAGAAGTGCAGAGGATCTCCAACCTGTTCAAGCAATACTCCTAGAAGAGATTGCAGGATGGGATTGGCATGATCCATCTCCGAAGAGGTCAGGAACTGAGTGTAGCCGGTAATATCGGCAATCAGCAGACAACCCGTGTATGTCGTTGTCATTGACTTTCTCCGATCAAGCGCTGCGCCGGGCGGTCCTCGACAATCCAGCCCATATGGCGGCTTCCAAGATTTTGCTATTCGCCTCTTACCTGACGCATTCGATATTCCCCAACGCGCCCAAAGTTTATAATTCAGGCAGCGTTGAGTGTTTCAAATGTGAGGCGGTAGGGTTTAAGCCCAGCCGAGCTGGCGCATGGCAACCCCGTCATTCCAGATTTTGGTCACGTGGCGAATTTTGCCGCCGTCGAATTCCATCGAGTATACATAATCCGTAGCAACTGTTTTGCCCGTCGGAGGTACCGGGCCGCCATCGCCGGTCTGTGTTGCGTGGAAAATCGAAACCGCGATGACCGTGCCGCGCTCTTCGTCAGTGGCAAAGCCCTTAAGCTCGTAGTGCCCATCCGGCATCGGCGTGAGGATGGCCTTCGTCCAGTTCGTGTAGCCTTCCAGAGTTGTCGTGTCCGCGAGAGCGTCGGATTGGCAATCGAACGATGCATCGTCGTGGCAATATTGTTTGCAGACCTCCCAACCTTTTCCGGTCTCGCAATCTTCAAAAAACGCGCGTGCTGCAGCTGCGATGGTCATGTTTCTAACTCCTTGATTTATACCCGGGAGCGTCCCGAATTTCTGATATGAAACAGGCTAGGAGCGTTCAAATTGCAGAACATCTGCCAGGTGGCATATGCCAAGTAAAAAAATCCCCCTACTCCCGAGAAATGTGCGAATTTAGGCTTGGGACAGGGGGTGGATTGTGGACAAACATACGAACTTGCCGCTTGAATTGTCGTCACTTGTCGGACGCGATGAGGATATCACAGAAGTTCGCCAACTCGTCGACACCGAGCGTTTGGTCACGCTCAACGGACCTGGCGGCACAGGAAAAACGCGGATTGCCAAAAAGCTGGCATTGATGCTCGTTGAAAGTTTCCCGGATGGTGTCTGGTTCATCGACCTGACTGGTGTATTCCGTGACGATGGTGTTGCCGGGGCCGTGTCCCGGGTCCTTGGTTTGCTGGAAGAAAATCAGGTCTCGCTTTTTGACACGATTGCCCGGCAGCTCAGCGAACAGCGGGTTTTGCTCGTTCTTGATAACTGCGAGCAGGTTCTTGCCGGATGCGCCAAACTTGCGCAAAGCATCCTTACGACAGCGCCCGATGTGCGCCTGCTCGCTACCAGCCGGGAACCTTTGCGCGTGTCAGGCGAATTTGTTCGTCAGGTGCCACCGCTGAAGATCGAAGCCGGGATCGCGTTGTTTGAAGAACGGGCACGGCAGGCAGGTTCTCGATTACCGGCAGATGTTACATCCGCAGAAATTATTAGGGAGATCGTAACACGGCTGGACGGAATTCCGCTTGCTCTCGAGCTGGCCGCCGCCCGGACATCGATGATGGAGCCAACGCAAATTCTGGCCGGCTTGGATCAGCGTTTCGAATTGCTGACGGGCGCGCCCAGAGATGCGTTAGCTCATCACAGGTCGCTTCGGGCTTCGGTCGCCTGGAGCTATGACTTGATGACTGACGCCGAACGGTCACTTGCCCGCAGACTGTGTGTGCTTCGGGGATTTACACTTGAAACAGCACAGGCGATTGCGGCAGGGGCTGAAATCGGCAGTGAGCCCATTCTTGATCTTGTCCAGCGACTTGTCGATATGTCGATTGTCCAAGTGGATCGGTCCGGTCCAGAGCTTCGATATCGATTTCTTGAAACGATGCGTGAATTCTTCCTCGAGCGGTCCAAAGAGTCGGACGAGACCCTGGGCGCGCGCAGAGCACATCTCGCTCATTTCATCGATTTCGCGGAATATCGGGCACAAAGGCTGATCCTAGGCGAAGGGCCTGAATTGATGGCACAGATTCAGGCGGAGTTCGACAATCTCGAAGACGCCGCAGTGTTTGCGGAAAGTCTTGATGATCCGGGCGGTTTGCTGCGCCTACTGACGGCATTGACCGGATACTACGAGATTTGGGGGCAGCACCTTCACGGCATGCGCTGGTTTGATATCGCTTTGGCAAAAGAGGAAGCCTCAGATGTTCTGACAGCGCGCGCGTTATGGGGGGCATCGCATGTGTGCGCCTATGGAGGGCGCATGGATCTGGCATTTCCCAGAGCCATGCAGGCCTTGGAGATGTCGCAAGTGATTGGCGACAAATGGACTGAGTCCCGTGCACTGGACATTATCGGATTTGCTCAATCTGTTTCAGATCCATCTGGGGCGGTCCAGTCGCTGAGCCGCAGCATTGAGCTTGCCAGAGAAATAAAAGATGACTGGGCAGAGACCCACGCAATCAAAATTCTGACAGCGGTACATATGTTTTCGCACGAGGTTGCCGAAGGTAGCACATCGATTGAAAATCTCATAACCGCCGCCCGACATCATCAAAGTCGTTATTTGGTTGCCTGGGCCAACGCATTGAAAGGGTATTTCGCACGGGATGGTGGTGATCTGGATGCCGCCGAGCAAGCGTTGGGCATTTCGATTGAAAATGCAACCTATGTGCGCGATCCAGCCACGGGCGGTTTTGCTAAAGCCTGGTCTTCAGCACTGAAGGCCGATCGCGGCCACGTCGATCAGGCCCGTCGCGAAATGACGCATGCGATGCAGACTGCGACGGTTACGGGTACTTTTCTGGCTGTACCTGAAACTATGTTTCAGCTCGGGCTGATTGAGATCGCCGCAGGCCGGCCGCAGGTTACGCTCGACATGATCGGGGGACATGTCGAAGCACTTAGGGCCGCTGGCATTCCTGTTTGGGCGGCACAGCTGGCGATTGCTTCGGCAGCTGCACATATTGATCTTGGTAATTACGGCGACGCACACCAACGACTGGTTGATGCGTCCGAAATGTCTGCCGCGTTAAAAAATACATTTCTAAACGGGCTTATCGCTTACTTCCGGGGGCGCCTCGCATTCGCGCGCGGCGATGTTGGCGAAGCGGAATCCCATTTACATGAAGCTCTGGAAATCCAGCGAGATGCCGGGTTGCTGCCTGGTTTGTTGCGCACGATGGAAAGTATTTCCGAGGTTCTGATTGACAAAGAGAAATACGAGGATGCCACGCGTATCCTGGCATTTGTAGACCGCTCGCGTGACGAAATAAGCCTCATTCGGGGAATGGTAGAAGATGACCATCACAGTGTTCGAATCGAAAAGCTGGATCAGGCGCTGGGTGTTGCTGTGGCAAAAATCAGATCACAAGGTTCCAATTCTGATTTGGAAGCAATCATTGGCCTGATTTCCAGAATGAGAGGCAAACGGACGCGTCATTTGACGGGTTGGGAAAGCCTGACGCCGACTGAGCGTCGCGTAGTGACGCTTGCTACTGAAGGACTGTCCAACCCCCAGATCGCGGAGCGAATGTTCATTGCGCGTGGGACCGTGAAGGTTCACCTCTCGCGCATCTATGAAAAGCTGGACGTGAAGTCGCGCACGCATCTTGCAGCGAAAGCGGTAGCCGAAGGTATTTCGTCGTAAACATTGTTTTCGAGATTGGGAACAGACAGGCTTCTCTATGTGCGCCAGCGTTTCGCTATCATAGTCGTTTGAGGCCCTTTTGCACTGCATCGAATGCCGACAATCGGGTGGTAATCAAGATCGACTGTTTTGTCCCAATTCTCTGTGGCTGATCCCGCTTGCGGCGAATAGGCGGTTTGGAGTTGGTCGATTTTTAATTCAGATGAATGACTGCAATCGGGAATTCCTCTGTTACGCAGCGAATGGCCCGCCGCACTCGCGAGAAAAATCTACGGCAGCAACAGCGGCGACACGGTACCTAACTTTCGCTACGCAGGCTGGATTCCTCTGTTGCCATCCGAAGCATCAAGGCTTGTATCGTGCGTACTCGAAGTCCATATACATAAGGCTTACGTTTTTCTTTTTCGACCTGCTGTCTCCCCAATTCGGCGTTCAGTCTTTCGATTCAGACCGACCACGCCGAGTCGCCGCAATGATGCGGGCGGCAAGTATTAGGAGACTTCCACCATGGCAAATGGCACAGTAAAATGGTTCAACTCGACCAAAGGTTTTGGCTTTATCGAGCCTGAAGACGGCAAACGAGACGTGTTCGTACATATCTCAGCAGTCGAACGTTCCGGCCTTAGCGAATTGAAAGACGGTCAAAAGGTTACTTTTGATGTCGAAGCTGGCCGTGACGGGCGCGAAAGCGCCGCCAATCTGGCACTCGCCTGACCTTTTACGGGCACCCTTTCTGGGTGCCCGTTTGCACACTGGGCTACTATTAGCCATTGGAGAACAAGTAAGTTGCAACCAAAAGACTGGACGCGGGTGCTCGCGCAATACCGGGTGCCTGATGCCAAGCGCAGTGTTTGTGAACTTGCGATCACTGTTGTCCCGTTATTCGCGCTATGGGCCCTAGCGTGGTTTGCGTTATCATTTAGTGTCTGGATCGCAATATTACTGGCCGTCCTGAATGCCGCATTTCTGGTCCGTACCTTCATCATTATGCATGATTGTGGTCATGGATCTTTCTTCAGAAACCGCACTGTTTGCAATTGGACCGGCCGGGTTCTAGGTGTTCTTACCGTGACACCCTATGACGTTTGGCGGCAAAGCCATGCGATTCACCACGCATCAACCGGTAACCTTGATCGGCGTGGTATGGGTGACATCCCTACATTGACCATTTAGGAATACCTGAAACGGAATTGGTTCGGGCGTGCCGCGTATCGTCTGGCCCGGAACCCAGTCTTCCTGTTCGGTGTTGCTCCGATCTATACGTTCTTTATTCAATACCGCTTACCTGTTGGTTTCATGCGGTCGGGCTGGCTGTACTGGGCAAGTGCGATGGGAACAAACGCCGCAATTGCAGGGTTATTGGCTCTGATTTTAGGGGCCGGAGGCTTTGAGGTGTTGGCGTGTGTTTTCCTGCCAACCGTGATTGTCGCATCATCCATTGGTATTTGGCTTTTCTACATTCAACGCCAGTTCGAACACACGACTTGGGATCGGGAAGAGGGCTGGAACCTTCAGAACGCCGCGTTCTATGGCAGTTCTCACTATGCCCTGCCAGGCATCTTGCGGTGGTTCTCTGGCAACATCGGTGTGCACCATGTTCACCACCTCGCCAGCCGCATACCGTTCTATCGGTTAAACGAGGTCTTGCGTGGGCATTCTGAGTTGGAAAACTGCCAGCGTATTACTCTATATGAGAGCCTGCATTGTGCGCGATTGCATCTTTGGGATGAAAAAAGTCAATGTCTGCTGACCTTTTCCGAAGCTTTGTCAAACGCCAATCCCAACAAGAGTTTAGTGTAGCCTGGCGCGGACCAAATAGGCTTCGACCGTATCACCGCCCAAGGCGCGAATGGCCTCTAGTCGGTGAAGACCTTCAATCAGCACGAACCTCTTGTTGTCCAAGCGTATCTGGATCGGGGTCTTCTGGCCGTTCTTCAGGATATCTTCGGCCAGCGTCAGAACTTTTTGTTGATCAAGCGTTTTCGCCCGTTTCACAGGTACATAGATCAGGTCGAGCGGATATGGTCTTTTCTCCAACATAAGCTACGTGAGCAACCTTTCGTGCATTTGTTCCGGTTCGAAGTTCGCTACAAGAGCTGGGGCTGGAACGTGCGTCATAGCACCGAACTAACAGCGGCGCGCAGTTCCTGATGCATAATCCAGGTCGCTGGCTCATTTTCACTTTCGATGTGAGAAAATGCCAAGACCTGAGCGACGCCATCATTCCGTACCGCACCGGATTCGGGTAGATCTAGTTCCAGGTATTCTGCGATCAATAGTCCGATTTTCTTGAAAACCTTGATGGAGGCCTCGCGTGATTTGTAACCGGCCGCCTGAGACAGGTGACCAATGGTCAGACCGTCCTTGCCCGCGATAGTAAGTGCTTTGAGCATTTTGACTTGCGCAGGGGTGAGCCTGATCTGGCGCAATGCCTCGGTAAATTCTCTTTCACTGGGAACGAGGGTGCCGGACTTTCCCTCCAAACGGCGTTGACTGCTACGTCTTCTATCACGGGCTTCGAGAATTTCTTTTAAGGCTTCAATGGCCAATTCTGGTGTTTCTCCAACTGCATCGGCAATCATTGCCTGCGTTTTGGCTGGCGGCTTGGGGAATGCCCGTGCAACACTATTGCCGCTCAGTAGGCCTGCCTTAATCAAGTATTTTCCAAATTCTTCCTCAATCACTCCGGATACGTCAGCGTTCCGCGTCTTGCGAACGCTGCGGTCTTGAAATGCTCTCTGTTCCAGACCACGAGCTGAAGTCTTTGAGTCTGGAATGGTCACCTGAGGGGTATTTTTACGCATCAGAGAAACACCACTACAATTACCGCCGCGACAGACACCGTAGCCGCAACAAACATCGTCGCCGCTAAAAACATCTTTACTTTGCAGGACCAGAGATGAGCTCTTTCGGTCTTGAGCATTTTTTCCGGGTTTTCGTCAATCGAGTTGTGGTTCACGGTTTGGTCCTTCGTGATGTATTAGGCGGTATTGATTGGCACCAACCTATTGTCGCGGCACATATTCGGTGCACGTATCGTTCTGTCGTGTGAACGGCCGATTGCATTCCCAACCGTCACCTCTTCGATTCAAATGCGCGTTTGAAGGCACAAGGATCGCGACGCACCTGTCCCGGTTAGCACGAAAACCACGTTCGCATTTCCATCCAGAGAAAGTTTCGGGCGCAAGGTATGCATCCGATGGAACAAATACAGGCTCGCAGCCGCTATCCGTAGCTCTGTAACCTCTTAGGCACACCCAACCACCCAAGCTGTTTTTGTCAGTCAGGCGACCGTTGCTCGGGACATCTATCGCAACACAATCATTGTTCTCCTTACGAAAACCCCAGTTGCAGTGTATTTCCTGTGCGCCAAACCGGGTTTCCACGTATCCATTTTGAGGTGCTATCACTTCTTCACATTCTTCTCCGACACGTTGGAACAGCCGATTGCACTCCCACTGATCTCCGGTTGATGCTAGATAGGCATTTTCAGGAACTCTTATTTCCTCACAGAGTTCTCCTACATTCTGAAAACCGTGATTGCATTCCCAGCCGCTACCATAGGCGCTACCCGTCAAAAATGCGTTTTCTGGTAAGTCTGTTCTTTGGCAGGATCCGTTCTTGTTTTCGAAACCTTCGTCACAAACAGACCCATGGGCATTGTCCGCGACCTGAGCAGTAAGATGCGTTCCTGAGAGAATCACCAAAAGTGTCGGGATCAAACAAAGAATGCAGCGAGCAAACACGATGAATGAATGGTCGAAACGGAGCCTGAGACCTGATCTATCGGGCATCAAGCACGCAATTTAAGAGCCATGTGCTGTTCATACGGCGCCTTCTTTCATGGGTCACGCTATGACTGGAGCACGTCAGGTGACAGTTGCAAATGCTTGCGAGGAACGAGCTCATAGCGAAGACCCCAGCGGAACCCGTTCCTACGCTGAGGCACATGCTACAATTAGTCTGAAGGCCATTGGATTATCGTAACCGGCAGCATCGCGGCGGCGAGTAATTTTTTACCAATACACTCTTGTCGTTCCTAGTCTGTAAAGAGTCAAGGACGCACGCTCGTCAAGAAGCGTGTGCTGCGGAATGGTCAATTTTTGAGACCGGCGAGTTATTAGGTGGTTAAGAGAATAACTGAGAGGCAAAATTCACTTTGGGGCAATTTAGGTTGACAATTCATCTGTGAAATCGCCGGATTTCTTGGGCAACAATCTTGGAGGTGGTGAACGCTCGCCGCTCCAGCCTATTGCCGACACCGAACTAGGAGATTCGCAATTTCTATCGACAGTTTTGCGGACACTGAGATTGGAAGACACCTGGCCGACGCTGCACGTCGTTGCCGCATGGTTTTCTTCACTGGATTACCAGCATCAGGAAAGTCTTTCCTGTTGCGTCAGCAGTTATCCATTTCGGTCTCCTTGGGACGTCGCGTGCATATTATGCGTTGGGATACAGGTCTCGAGGCGTTTCAGACCGAAGATCTACTCGCTAGGTATCCCGATGTTTCGGATGGCACTCATCCGTTGATCCGAAAGGCTGCCGGGCTGTGGGGTCGGAGAGCACTGGCGCGATGGCTGGCGGAGAATACCGACCCCACAGACTTAATTGTCGGAGAAGTCCCTATCATCGGAAACAGGTTTTCCGAGTTCATCCAGGCGCAGCTGGATCAGGTTGAACCAGCCTTAGCATCCGAGGAAACCACATTCATCTATCCCGTTCCTACAAAGAGCTTGCGTGCCAATCTCGAAGCCTTCCGAAGGTCTACGTTTGCGAACCCAAAACATCCTGATGAGGCCAGAGATGCGCCTCCATCGACAATGGAACTGGCTTGGCGTTTGACGTGTGCCAAGGCCGCAGAATTGGGTTTGATCTCTGAAGCGGACAGTCATTCTCCGTACGAGGAGATGATTTATGTGCGGTTTTTTGAGCACCTACTGCAACACCGAAACGCCATCAGAATTGGGGTCGATACGATTTATTCAGTTGCCGGGTCAGCCCATGATCTAGGGGCGAGTATTTTTGAACTCGATGCAAGCCCGGATGAAGTTCGGTGTGTAATCGCAGAGGTAGAGGCTGCTTTTACAGTCGAGGAAGCTACCCGAGACGTTGAAAACTGGTATCGGGTATAGCCTCGTGTAAAAGTTCGCTCTTTGGCGTCTTGGAAACTGCAAAGTCTAACTGTGCTTGTCCGCTTTGGGTTCGCGCCGCCGAAAAAAACAAAGCGCAGAGAAACGCGTCATTGAGGCCGCGCTGTTTGGACAAACGAGTTAATGTCGGTGTCAGCCGGTCAAACCTGCCGCCCGTAACCCACCGGCAAGACGTTCAAAATCATCCGGTCGCCGCCACATAGACCGAAACCCGCGGGCAAGGCTATTGACCGTGTCATCCTCAACCACAATACCTCGACTTGTGAACTCATCGTGACGTTCGGTGACGAACTCTCGCAACGCGTCGGAGGCGTCTCGCGCTCGTCCGAGCTGCGCGTAAGACGCAGCGACAAAGGCAGTGGCCAGCGAGTTAAGCCGCGCTGCTCCCATTAGAAAACCAAGCACTGCTTCATAGTTACCGTTGAAAAATTCGACCTGCCCCATAATCCAGTCGATGGCAGGCGGATGTAGCGGGTCCAGCGTCATAGCTTTCGAAACTACGTCGCGCGCCTTTTCGTGCTGGCCGAGCAGTAGGAAAGCATAGCCACACCAAGCCATCGACTCCGCCTCGCTTTCTATCATGGAAAGTGTCTTGTTGAATTGCGCTTCGGCCTCGCTCCACAGTCCGGCGCAGAGATAAGCAAACCCAAGCTGGTCCTGAATGTAGACGTCCCGGTTATCCAGTGCCACGCCCTTTCGGGCGATTTTCAACGTGTGGGCCGGTGCGTCAGCGTCTGCCAGACCAAGCCACAAGTCTATGACATATGTGTCCGAAAGATACATGTAAGATCGCGCGATGGTCGGATCGAGCGCGACCGCTCGTTCCAACAACGCTCTCGCCTTGGCCGTATCTCGTGCGTTCAAGCCGTCGCGTAGTGCTTTACCCTTGAGCATCAGTTCATAGGCCTTCATCTGATCCGTTGGCTTCTGTGTCGAACGGTCGACGACATCGTGCTGGACCCTGCCCGGCAACACTGCGACGATATTTCGGGCCACCTCATCTTGTACCGCCAGAACGTCCTCCAGTTCGTGGTCAAATCTATCCGACCAGAGTTGGGTGCCCGTACGGGCATCAGCAAGTTGTACCGAGATTCTCACGCGACTACCGGCCTTTCGCACGCTGCCTTCAACCAGGTAATCTGCGCCAAGAGCCTCCGCGATTTTGGCCGGATCTGTGTCCTGTGTCCGAAACCTGAAAGACGCATTTCTGGAAACGACCTTAAGTGTCCGAAAACGCGATAAGCCCACAATAATGTCTTCGGCAATCCCGTCGCTAAAGAAGGCCTGCTCGGGGTCACCGCTCATGTTGTTTAGAGGCAAGACAGCGATAGTGGCTTTTCCTGATGATTCAGGCCGAGGCGGTTCACCGCATACTGCGCTTGACCCGCCAATGCGCCAAGCATGTACCGGTTCGGCAACGTTCTTTACCGTGTGCTGACCAGCATCCTCCCAATCGACCGGTATACGGTTCCCGACCACACGATAAACAGCGTCCGACACCAACACACCGCCGGGCGGGGCAAGCCGCTCCAACCTCGACGCAAGGTTCACACCGGAACCGAAAACATCTCCGTCGCGCATGATAATGTCCCCAAGAGTGACACCGATGCGAAAGCGAAGCGGGTCGGAGCCTATCGCTGGCGAGTTCTGCCATTCAACCGCGCAGGACACGGCATCGACGGCGCTGTCGAAGCTGGCGAGCAGACCATCACCCATCTGTTTGACGATGCGTCCGTGATGTCGACCGACAAGCGGAACAGCGGTTTCGTCAATGTACGCTGAAAGGACTTCGAGCGTGCCTTTTTCGTCCCGCTCCATCCGGGCGGTAAAGCCGACAAGGTCAGCGATCAGGATGGCCGCCAGCTTTCGCTCCACGTGTTGTCCTCCTTTCTGTTTCATACTGGTCGCTACGTGTTTAGACCATGCGAAAGTGCACAGGGGTGAATTCTGACCTTGCTTTAAACGGAGTTCAACGTAGGGAAACACTCCGATAAGTCTGAGCGAAAAGCTTAAGGACAAACAGCCGAGTTGTCCTCGCCTTGAGTTGTGCCATGTCCGCTTTGGGCTGCCTCCAGTCAATAGTGCGAACAATGGGGAATGCGACTTGTCCGTCGTCAGGGATTTTGGGTCTCAAATAATCTGAGCCGAATACGCCGATGATCTCGCGCTCAAGCCGCTACAGTTATCCGGGATAGGAGCTGCGGCCGCTTGGTCTGCTGCTGTGCAATTACAACAATAGGACCCGTGTTCACGAGCTGACTACGGTCCTTTGGGGTGAAAATGGGGATGGCGGCAACGTCCCGCGACTTTCCCATTTGAAGATCCCGAGATTTCGCTATTGCGGCGAATGTCCTGTCTAACGGGCCGCGCTGCCGCAATGATGACCCTTGGCCAAGGTCCGGTATGGGGCCGTCCTCGATGAAATTTCAGGCTGCGCGCCCGTGGGTGCTGCATACGCTCCAACGGCGGTTCAGAGCCCATAGTTCCGAATGCTGCGCCTCGCACGAGTAGCAGTAAAGCTCTGACTGCTGGCATTGGCGTATGTAAGGGCGGCCCTGACCCGACATTGAGCTTTGCAAGCGATGCTGCTGCGAGGCCCGTGGAACGCGCCATTCGCTGCGAGGGGAAAACCAGAGACTGGCTGGCCTCACGAAATTCGGACAAAGGGAGCACTGATTGCCACGCAACCAATGCTCCTTATTCATCAATAATTGGTCTTTCGAGAACTATGATAGCCTCTCATATTTCTCGATGAACTTGCCGGGAAACGCGACCCGGTTCAGGGCTTCGGCGAAGAAGTAGTCTCCAAACATCACTGCGGCGTCCGGGCCGATCTTGTGCGGCTCCGAATAGCAACCGTGCTTGAGAATGCCACGATGGGCATCCTCCGTCGCCAAATAACCCTCACAAAGTCCCTTGATCAAGAACTCTGCCTTTCCACGCCAATGGGCGGCAACGCTTTCGTCAGGGTGCAAATCGGCAAGGTCCAGCAGACCCGCAGCCATGATCGCACTTGCGGCGGAATCTTCAGGCACGTCAGCGCCAGTCGCGTCATAGTCGTAGGGCGGTACGGCTTTGTCTCCGAGGGCTTCGAACCATTTTTCAGAAATCGCGATTGCCTGGTTGAGGTAATCAACATTCCCAGAGTTGGCAGCAGTGACTGCAAGCCCCATAACAGCCCAGCCCGTTCCGCGAGACCAATAGCTGTCATCATGGGCGCCTTGGAACGTATAGCCGCGGAGGCGTTCGCCGGTCGTTGTGTCGTATTCAACGGCGTGGAACTGGGTGTTGTCGTCACGGTTGAAAGACAGCATCGTCATTTTGGCGTGTTCTTCCGCAGCAAGACGGAAACTTGCGTCGTCGACCTCTTTGCCAGCCCAGTAGAGCAAAGGAATATTCGCCATTGTATCGATAGCTGAGGCAGCGCGACCACGCGGGTCGGTCATCGGACCCCAGGATGACACGTAAGAGCCGCGTTCGGTGACGACCAGTCGCGATCGCAGCTTGTCGGCCGCGCGCAATGCCGTCGCACGATGACGTTCATCACCGGTAATCCGGTAAAACGGCATGGCGGAGCTGAGGAAAATGAAGCCGATATCGTGTGTGTTTCCATCGCTGGCGCGTTCTTCGACCAAAACCATGCGATCGGCAGCAAGTTTGAGATACTTGTCATCGCCAGTGTGCAGGTAACTTGTTAGCAGCAGGCCAACCCAAAACCCGCAGAACCAGTTGCCGTGGCTCCAGTTTTCTCCGGTATATCCTGCAGAAATGCTCACGGACATTGTGTCCCATGACCCGTCAGGATGCGTCACATAGGGAAACGCAGCACCAATGGTGGTTTCGTCTTCAAGTGTCTTCTTCGCTATCAGGTCGAGCGCTTTGGTGATGTGAGGAGCCACAATGTCTGACATTTTGCTGTCTTTCTTGTTTATCCGTGTAGCGGATTTTCGATTGGAGATGAGAGTGTGAAGTTGATGAAACGAGCTTTGAAACCAGCTCGTTCCGGTGAGCAGGCCATCGGGCCAATCATGGCTTTGTCTGACATGGGGAAATCGGCCACTCGCATCAGTTGCCACGTACTGTCCGGCGTCAGAAAATGAGCAATAACTGCGTTGTTTTCCACCGTAAGCCGAACCGTTTGCGGACCCGATATCAAGGGCTGGCCTACCACGGACCAGTCGGAATTGCCGCGTGTTATAACTATCGAGAAATTGGTCATGCCGTCCGAGTGCTCGATCCCGCACTTGATCCAGTTTTCATGATCCACCCGCAGCATGACACCGGCTTGATCGTACAGCGTTTCGTAATCGCCTTCGAAGGTCAGTGTGGCCGTGAAAGACTTGGGTGCCGAAAGCTGCCAGAAATGCCCACTGTCACGGACAAATTCGTAATGCGTGTGCCGCCAAAAATCGGTTTTTGCGCCCGTCGTGACGTGCAAAGTACCGTCTTCAAGCGCCCAATCGGCAGGTGGATTGAGCCAGCTGCCCTTGAATAGGTCAGTCATAGTGCAGTTCCGCAGCTTTCACGTACGACCAACCTGGGCGGGTACGTGATGTCCAGGGGGTTGCCATCGCTTCGATCAAGCGACCAGTTTTGCAGGGCTTGCCCCACCATCTCACCGAGTTTCGCGGCTGGGGTCGCGACGGATGTCAGTGGCACGGGCTGTAAAGCTGCTTCGGGAATGTCGTCATAACCGATAACAGCCAGATCTTTTCCGACCGTGAGCCCCGCGGCACTGATTGCGTCCATCATGCCAATTGCGACAAGGTCGTTGTAGGCGATCAGAGCAGTTGGTGTGTCCTCCCCTTCCAGTAGCGCTTCAACCGCAATGCGACCGAAATCTCGCGTCGAGCCCCCGTTGCGAATGTAGTTTTGCTGAAGATCCAGCCCATGGCTCATCAACGAAGAGGCAAAACCAGCATAGCGTTCAGAATACGCAAAGTTCTTTTGATAGCCCCCGATGAAGCCTATTTTCTCATGACCGAGAGCGACGAGATGCTCTGTGGCAAGTTGCATACCCACCATTGGGTTGGCGCCCACGTAGTCAAAAGGCGTTTTTCCAATGCGGCGGACTGCCATGAAAAGCGGGCGGCGGCGGTTCTCAAAATCGGCGAGATCCACATGAGTGGTGCCAGTCGCAGGCACAAGTACCACGCCTGCGATATCTGAGTTCCATAGATCGCTTAGGAGTTTGCTTTGACGCTCCACAGAGTCATGAGATGACAGAATAGATGTGTATGCGCCTGCATCGACAAGAACCTGGTCCAGACCTTCGTATAGCTCGTGAAAGTAAGGATTGGAGATATCATCGACAACCAGAGCGAACTGTCGGCCCTTGGAGTTTCTTATGACGGGGGTTTTGCGAGCATAACCTGAAGCCTCAATCGTTTCGATGACGGCTTGGCGGGTTTCGTCCTTCAGGTTGCCCTTTCCTTGAACGACGAGGGATACGGTGGCGGGTGAAACCCCCGCCATTTCCGCGACATCCCTGAGTGTTACTTTTTTCGATCCCGCCATCCTGACGCCCCACTATGCTGGTTCGGCGGCAGGGAAGAATGTTCTTTTTGGAACCTCTTGATGCAGGGGCGGTTCGCCCAAAATCATGGCTGCCGCCTTCTCGCCGATCATAATCGCAGGTGCGTTGGTATTTCCACTGTTGAGGTAGGGCATGATTGAGTTGTCACATACGCGAAGGCCCTCAAGACCATGTACCTTCAGTTCTGGGTCGACAACGGCCATGTCGTCTGTGCCCATTTTGCAAGTGCCAACTGGGTGATAATCCACCGACGCAAATTCGCGCGCGTATTCCAGTATTTGTTCCGGCGTTGTCGCATCTTTGCTTGGATAGCGCTCGCGCTTGATATGTTGGGCGATCGCCGGTTGCGCCAGGATCTCGCGCACATGTCGTACGGCCTGCACCGACATGTCGCGGTCGAATTCGGTGTCATGGTAGTTCGGGTCGATAACAGGCATATCATCCGGGTTCGCCGAGCGCAGGGTAACTTCGCCCCGACTTGTTGGCCGCATGTGACACGTATTGATCGTCAACCCGTGGCCGGGGACAAATGTCCTTGCGCCGTTGACCACATACGCGGGGAGGATATGCGTCTGAAGGTCGGCACGACCTGTGCCATGCACGTCGATAAAACAGCCGCCCTCGGCCACAGGAGACGTCGGCGCTCCGGTTTTGTAGAGCGCGTATTGGATGCCATGTTTGATATTTTGGGGGAATTTGTGCTGCCCATCGTACGAAATCGGTTTCTGCAGATCACAAACCACGTAAGTATTCAGGTGGTCCTGATAGTTCTTGCCTACACCATCCATGTGATGCTGCATGTCGATGCCGTGGGTCTTAAGTTCGTCGGTCGGGCCGATGCCTGACAACAGGAGTAGCTTTGCTGTGTTGATTGTGCCCGATGTGATAAGCACCTCACGATCACACCGAACCGTCTCGACCTTGCCACCCTTGATGTACTCAACACCAACAGCGCGGCGGTTCTCCACGATGATCCGTTTGCTCTGAGCGTGCGTGATAACCGTCAGATTCGATCGCTTCATTGCCGGATGCAGGTAACAAACTGCGGCTGACGCACGACGACCTTCGTGCTGTGTCACCTGGTACAAACCCGTGCCAAGCTGATCATCCCCATTAAAGTCCGGGTTCAGCTTATGGCCCGCTTGCTGCGCCGCTCGAATATAGTCTTTGCAGATGATGTGTGGAGATCTTTGATTGGAAACCCGGAGCGGCCCGTCTGTTCCGTGATATTGATCAGCTATTGTATCGTTATTCTCTGCGCGGCGGAAATAAGGCAGCACGTTTTCGTAGGACCAACCTGCATTTCCAGCTTCGGCCCAACTGTCGTAGTCTTCTTTCTGTCCCCGGATGTAGATCATACCGTTAATTGAGCTGGAGCCCCCGAGGGTCTTCCCGAGCGGGAACCATAGTTCTCGGTTGTTGAGGTGTTTCTGCGGAGCGGTCGAGTAGCAGTAGTTGGCGCTTGGCTTTTGCAACATGGCAAACCCGCCCGGCATGTGGATCATCGGGTCTTTATCCGGACCTCCCGCCTCGAGGACGAGCACTTTGTTGTCGGGGTCCGCAGACAGTCGGTTCGCCAGGACACAGCCTGCTGATCCAGCGCCAACAATTATGTAGTCATACATCTCGAACACGCCTCCCATCGTGAAGAGTTTCTCAGATGTATAGAAACACTTCATCCTGTGCGCAAGAAATTTAGTAAACAAAATCAACTTAGCTATGAAATAATCACAGAAAACCTCAATAAAAGCGGAGATATTTGCCGAATTATAGGGGTTTTTTATCCAATAGTGTTTAGTAAAAAATTTAGTATTTAGTTGACTGATGAAATCGAATTGGTAGGGTCATCGCGTCAGGTCGATTCGTGATCGCTTGTTTGCTTTGGGAGGAGCATCGTGCGTCAATCGGGACAAGCAGGCGAGCTGACAGGGCGCAAAATCAAATTCCTAAGGGAGGAAATCATGATTAACAGACGGAAACTTCTGTCTTTCTTTTCGACCGCAGCGCTGGGTCTCGGTCTGGCAGCGGGCTCTGCCGCGGCAGAGGGTTGGACGATCGGCTTCAGCCAAGACACGATGGACCACCCCTGGCGGGCCTACATGGTGACATCCGCTGAGGCGCAGGCGAAGAAGTACCCTGAGATCAAGGAATTCATCTTCACTGATGCGGGTGGATCGAACGAAAAACAAATCGCCGATGTTGAAGACCTGATCTCGCGCGGCGTTGACCTTATCATGATGAGCCCGCGTGAAGCACAGGCTCTGGTCCCCGCTGTTGAGGCGATCAAGGAAGCTGGCATTCCGCTGGTTGTGCTCGACCGGGAAATCGTGGGTGAGGACTACGACGTTTTCATCGGCGGCAACAACCTCCAGATCGGCGATGAGCTGGGCAAGTACACCAAAGCAAACGCACCAGCTAACTTCAAATATCTGGAACTGGAGGGCATTCCCGGCGCAACCCCGACGATTCAGCGCCATGAGGGTTTCACAGCTCAAATTGAAGGCGGCGCAGAGCGGCTTGATGCGCAGCCTGCCAACTATGATCTGGCACCAGCCATTCCAATCATGGAAGACTGGCTGACCAAGTATAAGGGCGAATTCCAGGTGATTTACGCCCACAACGACCCGATGATTCTGGGTGCGATCAACGTGCTCAAAGAAGCGGGTTACCAACCGGGCGAAGTTTTCCTGGTCGGCGTTGACGGTCAGCGCGAGGCGTTCGAGGCGATCAAAGACGGTTGGCTGCAAGCCACCGCAATCTATGCGACCGGCGGTTCACTTGGTTTGGACATGGCCGTGCGGGTCTTGAAAGGCGAGTCCGTCCCGAAACGGATCATTACGGAAACACCTGTCATCACTGCCGAAAACGTTGATGACTTCTACGACCCTGACTCCCAATACGTTCGCTAAGCGCGTATAAATTCAGGTCCCCTCCTAAATGGTGGGGGCCTGCTTTCCCACCAATCTCTGGAAGAAGTCTATGTCCGACGCCGTCGATAAAACGGTGGTGAAAACCGCTTTGTCTGACAACATCGTCAGCTTGCGGCTAAACCGACCCTCAAAGCGCAATGCCATAAACAACGAGATGCTGCAGCTGCTTGCAGACGAGATCCGAGCGGCTGAAGCGAACGGTCATATTCGCTGCATTATCCTGTCGGGCGGGC
Source organism: Ruegeria sp. G5 (assembly GCF_056533365.1). Classification (NCBI taxonomy): domain Bacteria; kingdom Pseudomonadati; phylum Pseudomonadota; class Alphaproteobacteria; order Rhodobacterales; family Roseobacteraceae; genus Ruegeria; species Ruegeria sp. G5. The sequence continues at coordinate 65,796 of NZ_JBQFOK010000011.1, forward strand.
CAGAGTTCTTCTCGGCCGGCGCAGACATAAAGGAAATGCAGGCAGACGGGATCGTTGCGATCCAAAATCGGACACGGATGGAAAATTGGTCGGTTCTGGAAACGACACGAATTCCGATGGTCGCAGCCGTAACCGGTATGTGTCTGGGCGGAGGTCACGAGTTGGCGATGCTCTGCGATGTGGTTGTAGCTTCAGAGAAAGCGACGATCGGGCAACCCGAGATTAAACTGGGGCATATTCCTGGTGACGGAGCGACACAGCGTTTGCGCAGGCTTGTGGGTAAATATGCCGCCATGCAGATGATCCTAACTGGGGAAGCTGTGGACGCAAATACCGCTCTTTCCTTGGGTTTGGTGTCCGAGGTTGTCACACATGATCAATGCGAAAGCCGGGCACGAGAAATTGCTGAGTTGATCGCGCGTCATTCTGGAATGGCCCTTGGTTTGGCGAAAGATGCGGTCAAGGCGGCAGATGAATTGCCTTTGTCCTTGGGACTGGAACGGGAACGTCGCAACGTTGCATTGGCTTTCACAACGAAAGATCAAAAAGAGGGTTTGGATGCCTTCTTCGAGAAACGCGCACCTGATTTCAAAGATCAATAAGTAACAGCGCACAGAAACAGGAACCTAAATCATGCAGCTCGATGGTATTCGAATTGTCAGCTTCAACCACTTTCTCATGGGACCTCTGGGCATCCAATTCCTCGCAGATTTGGGGGCCGAGGTCATAGCGATTGAGCCAATCAAGGGTGCATTTCAACGACACTGGGGCGGAAGTGATGCCAAGAAAGCGGGCGGTGAAACAACCCTCGAACTGGTTGCAAATCGCAACAAGAAAAGCGTGTGCCTCGATCTGAAAGACCCTGATGCGCTTGAGATCGCAAAAAAGCTTGCGGCCAGTGCCGATGTGGTCGCCGAAAACTTCCGACCGGGCGTCATGGACAAACTTGGCCTTGGCTATGAGGCTTTGAAAGAAATGAACCCGAACGTGATCTTTGCCTCTGCCAGTGGGTTTGGACCGGATGGCCCATATGTCAACCGACCGGGTCAAGACATGATCGCTCAATCCTTGTCAGGGTTAGCCTGGATCACCGGCAAGGAAGGTGAGGTGCCGCGGCTTGTGGGTACCTCTGCTATTGATCATCACGGCGCGATGATCTTTGCCGCAGGCATCCTTGGTGCTTTGGTCAAAAAGGCTCGTACGGGTGTAGGTGGCCGAGTGGACGTTAATCTGTTCTCTGCCGCGCTCAACCTTCAGGCTGAATCGCTGGTTTGCTATTTCAACGGGGACAAACCCGAAGGATCGCAGCAGCCCAGCCATGTCGGCAGCTGGTATCATGAGGCTCCCTACGGAATCTACGAGACGGCGGACCGCTATATCGGATTGTCCCTTGGCAACTTACCTCTCATGCTTGAAGCAATCGGTGCGACAGGTGAGTTTAAAGCCGAGCAAAATGAAGCCTATGCACGGCGCGAGGAAATCTCAAAATTCTTCGCTGGCAAACTCAAAGCAAAAACCTTTGCGGAGTGGGCCGAGATTTTCGAGGCACGCGATATCTGGTTCACTCAGGTGAACGACTACGATGATCTCGTTGATGATCCTCAGCAACTCCATAACGGAGACCTGATGAAGGTCGAAGCTTGGACCGGCGAAGAGATCACGTTGGTGGCCAATCCCGTGCGCTATGATGGAGAAACCGCGCCGGTGACCTTGGCACCGCAAAAACTGGGGGCTCAAACCAGCGAAATCTTAACCGATCTGGGGTTGAGCCAAGAAGAACAAAAGGCGCTTTCCGAAAAAGGCGCTATAGGGTTGGGGTGAACAATTTATGCTTCTGGAAGCAAGAAGCGTCAGCAAGTTTTATCCGGGGGTGAAAGCACTCAAGGATGTGGACTTTAGCATTGACGCCGGAGAAGTTGTGGCAGTCGTTGGGGAAAACGGCGCAGGCAAATCAACGTTAATGAAGATTCTGGCAGGGGCGATTGAGCCAAACGAGGGTGAGTTGCGCCTCGATGGCAAACCCGTGCAATTCGATGGACCACTCGACGCCCAGAAACGCGGTATCTGCACGATCTATCAAGAGCTGATGATCGTGCCGGAGCTGTCCGTCGTCGAGAATGTATTTCTCGGACACCTCAAGAAGAAAGGCGGTATTCTGGATTGGACCGCGATGCGCAACGAGGCCCGAGAGATTCTGACACGGCTTGGCTTGACGGCTTCGCTGGATGCAAAGGCTGGTGATCTGAGCGTTGCGGAACAACAACTGATCGAGATTGCCAAATCCATGAGCCGAAAGTCTCGGCTGCTGATCATGGATGAGCCGACGGCATCACTTTCAAAAGAAGAAGTCGCGAGCTTGTTTGACCTCGTGCGGTCACTCAAGGCCGAAGGTATCGCAGTCATTCTGATCACGCACCACCTGCACGAGATTTTCGAAATCTGCGACCGGCTCATTGTTTTGCGGGACGGTGACTACGTTGGCGCGTCGGACATAGACAAGATAGTTGAGGCTGGGCTTGTTGAGATGATGTTGGGCCATGCGGTCGAAACCTACGACGACAGTCACCGCGACATGGTTAAAATGGAGGAGGTGGTTCTGCAGGCGCGAGGCTTGACCCGTGCACCGGATATCAACTCGGTTGATCTGACATTGCATCGCGGCGAAGTGCTTGGGATTGCAGGCCTTATGGGGGCCGGTCGTACCGAACTGGTGCGTGCTATTTTTGGTGCGGACAACCTGGACAGCGGCACAATTGAGATCAACGGCACTGTCGCTTACGTCTCCAATCCGCGAAAAGCGCTTGATTATGGCCTTGGACTGGCGCCGGAGGATCGCAAGACACAAGGGCTGGTTCTGTCTATGCCGATCGGACAGAACGCAACGCTGCCGTCTCTTTCGGATCACGTCGGACCATTGGGTTTGAACCTGCGCAAGGAAAACGCAGCCGCAAAGGACCTTTGCGAGAAGTTATTCGTCAAATATGCCAGCCTTTCACAACCCGTAGGCAATCTAAGTGGCGGCAATCAGCAAAAGGTGGTTTTGGCCAAACTGCTGGGTGCTGGAACCGACATCTACCTACTGGACGAACCGACTCGTGGCATCGACATCGGCGCGAAAGAGGCAATTTTCGATCTGATCTGGGATCTTACGGCGCAAGGCAATTCCGTGATCATCATATCTTCGGTCATCGAGGAATTGATCAGAGTCTGTGACCGCATCGTATGTCTGCATCTGGGTCACGTCACCAACACCTATGAACGCGGAGATTATGATCTCAACCGGATCATGCTGAACGCGATGGGCAAATCCGAAGCAGGAGCAGCCCAATGATGGGTGCCGTTAAAACCTTTGTGTCCCGTGGGAACTTTGTCATTCTCGTCGCTTTGGTGGTGGCGGCCGGACTTGTGTCTGAACACTTCTGGACACTTGAAAACATCATGAACGTGATCCGGGCGGCTTCGCTGATCGGGATCATCGCGATCGGGATGAATGTGGTGATCATTGGCGGCGGCATCGACTTGTCTGTGGGTTCAGTGGTGGCACTTACCGGTGCGGTTGCGGCCAGTTTCTGGGTCGCAGATGCGCCTTTCATCTTGTTTATCCTTGTGCCGCTGCTTGTCGCATTGGCCGTTGGATTCGCCAACGGTGCGTTGGTGAGCTGGGTTGGGCTGCAGCCCTTTGTGGCGACACTTGTGTTGATGACTGTCGCGCGCGGGGCCGGCTTGGTCTACACCGGTGGCCAGCCGATCTATGCTGACTATCCTGACGTCTTCATGATCCTGTCGCGCGGTGTTGTCTTCGGCATTCCTGTGCCGTCTGTCATCTTTTTGGCCGTCACGATCCTGACTTGGTACATCATGCGATGGCGCGTGTTTGGCCGCGAGGTCTACGCAATTGGTGCAAATGAAACGGCTGCGCGCCTTTCTGGGGTCAACGTCAGCCGCGTGAAGTTCAAGACATACCTGTATTGTGCCTTACTTGCTGGGCTTTCCGGGTTGGTTTTGACCAGTCGGATGGAATCCGGCGAGCCGGGACAAGCTGGTATCTTTTGGGAATTGGACGCCATTGCAGCCGTAGTCATTGGAGGTACGTCCATTCGAGGTGGCAGCGGGTCCGTTTGGGGCGCCTTTGTTGGGGCGTTGATCATCGGGATCGTTGCCAACCTGTTCAACCTGCTTGGTGTCGACCCCGCCTGGCAACAAGTGGCAAAAGGCGCGATCATCATTCTGGCCGTGATGCTTCAAGCGATCAGCGATCGTGGGGCATCAAGCCTGAAATGGCGGGATTTTATCCCCGCATTGGGTGGGTTCAACACATGGCTTAAGCCCCTTGCTGCACTGGTGGCGTTGCTCGTGGTCCTCAACGGGACACTCTATGCGACGGTCTCACCGCTGTTTCAAATCGACTTGGCAAAAGCGCCGTACACCCGTGCTAACAATCTGGAACTAACACGCGTCTATCACCGCGCGATCCCGCTCTATGAGGAAGTGATCGAACGGTTTCCCGACAGCGAATATGCGCTCCTGTCGCGTGTTGGTATCGCGAATTCCGCTCGAGGTGGGGGTGACCTCGACCTGGCCGAAACATCTTATGCGACCCTATTGGAAGAGGTGACATCTGGCGCGATCCCCGAGGATATGAAGTTTGACATTCTCAGAAACTATGTCGCCCTGTTGCAAGAAACCGGGGATGGCGAAAAGTTTGAGGAAGTTTTCGCACTTCTCGAGGCTGGATTTCCAGACACCGATGCAACACGCGAAGGCAGGGTGTATTTGGAACAACTGCAAGCCGCAGCCGAAGCGGCCGAAAGCGGTGGCATCCCAGAAAATGCACCGGTTGTTGTGACAGCGGACGGTGTGATCCTGCCGGAAACGGTCAAGTTGGGCGAGCGTTTCGACATCGAAATACTGGTTGAGCCAAATGGCGATCAGGCTGCTGACTTTTCGATCATGACGGCGCTCAACTTCTGGAAAGGGTTTCAACTCGTAAAGGCTTCGCCCAACCCGCGCTCAAACACAGAGTTCTGGGGCAGGCGCGCTTGGACATATGGGCAAATCGCCGAGCCGATGACCATAACGGCGACATTGGAAGCCATCCAAGCCGGAGAGTACCAGTTGGATCTCGACATCGAACGCAGCTTCGACGTGCTGGAATTCGGCATCGTGAAAAACATCACGGTGGAGGAATAAGAAATGACTAAGTTCTTCAGAACATACCCCTTCGTCGTGGTGCTGGTTCTAATGGCGGCGGTGTTTGGCGTCCTTTCACCAACCTTCCTCGACACGGGCAATCTGACAAATATTCTGAAGCAGGCGTCGCTTTTGGGATTTGTCGCGCTTGGAATGTGCTTTGTGCTTATCGGAGGAGGGCTTGACCTCTCGGTCGGTTCGGTTGTTGCGCTGTCATCGGTTCTGATTGCAGGGCTTTCCGCAACGCTACCGCCAATCGTGGGCATCCACGTCGCCCTTCTCGCGGGAGTTCTTGTGGGTGTCTTGAACGGCTATTTCGTAACAGCTTTCAACTTTCAACCGATCATCGTGACCATTTCCACAATGGCTATTGTTCGCGGTATCGCCATGGTCTACTCGGACAGTCGTCCGATATTCGGAACACTGCCTGATGAGCTGTTTCTGCTCGCTGACGGCGTCGTCCTGGGGCTGCCAGTTCCCGCCGTGTTGTTCTTCGTCGCATGTGCGATTTCCATCTTCTTCCTCCGCTACACCGATCTTGGTCGGCAGATATATCAGGTCGGTGGTAACGAAGAGGCCGCACGCCTTGCGGGCATCAATGTCGCGCGAGTGAAGATCATTACCTACGCGATCAGTGGCTTTCTGTCCGCGTTCGCAGGCCTCATGCTGGTCGCGCGCATGCAATCGGGCGAAGCCGTACGAACAGGTATCGGCTGGGAGTTAGATGCAATCGCTGCTGCTGCGATCGGTGGTGTTTCTCTAATGGGAGGCATCGGAACAGTCGTTGGCACGCTTTGCGGAGCGCTAATCATCGGCATGATGGCGAACGCATTCAACCTTCTCGGCGTCAACCCTTATTGGCAGCGGATCGTGATTGGTATCGTCTTGGCGGTCGCCGTCGCCAGCTATTCCAGCGGCAATTTGAAGGACCTGATCAAACGCTTTCGCCCCAACTCAACAAAGGTGAACTCATGACACAGACACTTCCGGTTAGCATTCGAGAAAATAGTTTTTTCATAAACGGCACTTGGCAAGAGGGCAGCAACAGAGAGCGTTTGGAACGGGTCAGCCCAGGGCATGGCGTGGTCGTGAGTTCAGTTGCGCTGTGCACGCAAGCCGATGTGGATACTGCTGTCGCAGCCGCGCGTGAAGCGTTCGAGGCAGTTTGGTGTGAAACCCCCGGCGCAGAACGCGGCCGTATTCTAATCAAAGCTGCACAGGGCATCCGCGACCGTCTGGATGAGATGGCGTATTGGGAGACGTTGGAAACCGGAAAACCGATCAGCCAGGCCAAGGCTGAGATTGAAGCAGCCGCAGATCACTATGAAGCAGCGGCTGGTATGGCTCGCATGGTGACAGGAGAGACCCACAACACCTATGGCGAGGGGATGATTGGACTTGTCACCAAGCAGCCAATCGGCGTCGTTGGCCTGATCACGCCCTGGAATTTCCCGTTTATCGTGCTCGCAGAACGTCTGCCCTTTATTCTCGCTGCTGGTTGCACGGTTGTTCTGAAGCCTTCCGAAATGACCTCGACCACCAGTTTGATCTTCGCCGACATTCTGACCGAGGCAGGTTTGCCCGACGGTGTTTACAACGTGGTGACAGGTACCGGCCCCGTCGTTGGCGAAGCCATGTCGAACCATCTGGACATCGATATGATCTCGTTCACCGGGTCTACTGCCGTGGGTGAACGCGTGCTTGCGGCATCCAAATCAAATCTCAAAAAAGTAGGGTTAGAACTGGGTGGGAAGAACCCACAGGTCGTTTTCGCGGACGCAAACCTGGATGACGCGGTGGATGGTGTTGCCTTTGGGCTTTGCTTCAACGCTGGCCAATGCTGCGTGTCCGGGTCCCGACTGATTGTTGAAGCATCTGTTGCCGAAGATTTTAAGACAAAGCTGATCGAAAAACTGTCGCGGGTGAAAATCGGTGATCCGCTTGATCCGGATACGCAAATGGGTGCGATCGTCACACCGCAGCACTTCAACAAAATCCTCGGTTATATCGAAAAAGGGCAATCAGAAGGCGCAACACTCGATACCGGCGGCGACACCACATCGCCATCGGGTGGCGAATTCATAGTGCCCACCGTTTTTTCCGGCGTCACGCGGGATATGGCAATTGCAAGGGACGAGATTTTTGGACCGGTTGTGTCGGTGATGACCTTCGAAACCGTGGAAGAAGCCATATCGATTGCGCTCGACACGGACTACGGCTTGGCAGCCTCTGTCTGGAGCAAAAACATCGACAAAGCGCTTGGCGTGATCCGCAAGATGCGCGCGGGCCGATGCTGGGTGAACACAACTATCGTAGGTGGGCCTGAACAGCCCATGGGTGGGTTCAAGCGATCTGGAACGGGCCGGGAATGCGGCATGATGGGTGTCGAGGAATATATGGAAACCAAGTCGATCCATGTCGCTTTGGGTGATCGCGAGCATTGGATCGGTTGACATGGTTAGTTCGAATTTGAAGGGGATTTCCGGTTCATTCGTAGGTCGTGTTTGGGTGCCGAATGTCGGGCCAGTGTTGGTCGCCTTGCGCGATGGAGGTCTGTTCGACATCACCTCGCGAGAGGTGCCTACCATGCGTGATCTACTGGAGATGGATGCCCCAGCGGCTTATCTTGAAACCGCAGATGGTAAACATCTTTCATCGCTGAACCAGCTTGAAGCCGACAGCATTGCGGCTGAATGTGACTCGCTTCAAATGCACTTGTTGGCGCCGAACGACTTGCAAGCGGTCAAAGCTGCCGGCGTCACTTTCGCGAGGTCGATGGTCGAACGGGTTATTGAAGAACGTGCCGCTGGCGATCCGCAGGCTGCGGAGGCCATTCGCTCTCGCATCGGCGATCTGATCGGTGCCAGCCTATCAAACATCAGACCGGGTTCAGATGAAGCGGAAAAGGTCAAACAGGCCCTAATCAAAGAAGGTCTTTGGTCGCAATATCTGGAAGTTGGCATAGGACCCGATGCAGAGGTCTTTTCCAAGGCCCAGATACTTTCCGCCGTGGGTTGGGGGGCGCCGGTCGGGCTTCATCCGAAATCAGTTTGGAACAACCCAGAACCCGAAATCGTATTGGCTGTAAACAGCAAGGGCACTATCCAAGGGGCCACCATTGGCAACGATGTGAACTTGCGAGATTTCGAAGGCCGCTCTGCTTTGCTTCTGTCCAAAGCTAAGGACAACAACGCGTCCGCTTCCATTGGCCCATTCATCCGTCTTTTCGATGACGGTTATTCGCTGGATGATGTCCGTTCCGCCGAGTTGACGATGACTGTCACTGGTCAGGACGGGTTTGTGCTGAACGGACAGTCACGGATGTCTGAAATCAGCCGTGACCCGGCAGATATTGTGGCCCAAACCATCAATGAAAACCACCAATACCCCGATGGCTTCATGCTGTATCTCGGGACGCTTTTTGCTCCCACCGATGACCGGGACGTCCCGGGCGAAGGTTTCACACACAAGATGGGCGACCGGGTTGAGATTTCTGCGACCGGCCTTGGCACGCTGGTGAACGATGTTCGCAAAAGCGGACAGTGTATGCCTTGGACCTTTGGCCCCTCCGCCCTCATGCGCAATCTGGCCGCGCGCCACCTGATTTGAGGAACTTACCTAAATGCTGACTGGCAAACACTATATTGCAGGAAACTGGGTTGAAACCGATGGGCGTTTCTCATCGCAACCCGTGACCGGTGAACCTAATGAGTTTTCGGTAGGCACCCCTGCCTTGGTCGACCAAGCTGCTCGGGCTGCGGAAGACGCATTTGAGATCTACGGTGCAACGTCGCGCGAAGACCGCGCAGTTTTCCTTGAAAAGATTGCTGACGAAATTGACTCACGTGGTGACGCCATCACTGAAGTAGGCAGCGCAGAGACTGGTCTGCCAGAAATGCGGCTACAAGGCGAACGTGGACGTACCGTGGGCCAGTTGCGCCTCTTTGCCAGCCACATTCGGGCCGGGGATTATCTTGATCGCCGTCATGATGAAGCGTTGCCAGATCGTGCGCCATTGCCACGTCCGGAACTGCGTATGGTGCAGCGTCCTATCGGGCCTGTAGCGGTGTTCGGAGCCTCGAACTTTCCGCTTGCCTTCTCGGTCGCTGGGGGCGACACCGCCAGTGCCTTGGCGGCGGGCTGTCCGGTCATCGTGAAAGGGCATTCGGCGCATCCTGGAACATCCGAAATTGTCGCCCAAGCCATCGCCGCAGCCATAGAGACTTGCGATATGCCGAAAGGCGTATTCTCCCTGATCCAGGGAGGCCGGCGCGATGTCGGCGAGGCTCTGGTCCAGCACCCGCTGATCAATGCCGTAGGCTTCACGGGCTCTCTCGGTGGGGGACGTGCGTTGTTTGATCTATGTGCGGCCCGCGCTACGCCGATCCCGTTCTTTGGTGAGCTTGGCTCCATCAATCCGGTGTTTGTGCTTCCAGAAGCTGCCAAAGCTCGTGCGGCTGATATCGGTGCGGCATGGGCCGGATCGTTGACTATGGGTGCTGGCCAGTTTTGCACCAATCCCGGTGTTGTCTTTATCCAAGACAGCGCGGCGGATGCGTTCATTGCCGCCGCCGCAGAGGCACTTGCCGCCACTGATGAACAGGCCATGCTGACGGATGGCATTGCTGAAGCTTATCGTCAGGGGGCAGCACAGGTCCAACGGATTGAAAGCCTGCGTGAAGTGATAGGCACCCATTGCGAGGGGCGCGCGGCATCACCCTATCTGTTCGAAACCACATTGGACACATGGGCGGCATCACCGCACTTGGCCGAGGAAGTCTTCGGTCCACTTGGCATTGTAGTGCGCCTACCATCGCCTGAGGACTTTGCACCTACTGCGCGGACATTCGTCGGACAGCTCACCGCAACATTGCAGATGGATGCAGGCGACACCGACTTGGCAGCATCGCTTGTTCCAATCCTTGAGCGCAAAGCGGGACGCATCCTCGCCAACGGCTTCCCGACCGGTGTCGAAGTCAGTGACACGATGGTTCACGGCGGTCCGTACCCGGCATCGACCAACTTCGGCGCAACCTCGGTCGGGACCCTCTCAATCCGCCGGTGGCTTCGCCCTGTCTGCTACCAGGCCATGCCAGATAGCATCTTGCCAATAGACGCCATAGGATAGGAATACTCATGCAGATCGACGTTCTTCTTGATCTAAAGACCACTCTCGGTGAAGGCCCACACTGGGACGTCGATCTGCAGCGGTTGTTCTTTGTCGATTTGGCGGACGGTCGGATATTCTCCTGCACGGCAGATGGAACCGAGATCAGAGCCTGGGACGTGCCCGGCAAGGTCGGTGCGCTGTCGCTCCGCAAAGATGGGTCAGGTGCCGTTATTCTGCTGGATAACACATTCAGCTTACTGGATTTCGAAACCGGTGATGTGGAAACAATTGCATCGGTTGAAGAAGACAAACCAAACAACCGATTGAACGATGGCAAGACTGACAGGCTTGGTCGCTTCTTGGCGGGATCAATGGAAATGGGCGAGGAAGAAGCGTCTGGGGCGCTCTATCGCCTTGATCCTGATTTCAGCATCCAGAAACTGGACGAGGGTTTTGTCGTCTCAAATGGCCCTTGTTTCTCGCCTGATGACAAGACGTTCTATTTTCAGGATTCCTGGGCGGGCGAAATATGGGCCTATGACTATAATCTTGCCCAAGGAACAATATCGAACCGACGGGTCTTTGCAACGCTCGACACTTCGGATGGTGGAGGAGCCGATGGCTCGACGGTGGATGCCGAAGGCTTTCTCTGGAACGCCAAGGTTTATGCCGGAAAACTCGTGCGATATACTCCTGATGGCGACATCGATCGTGTGATCGACATGCCCGTGAAGAAAGTCACAAGCGTGAACTTTGGCGGGCCAAACATGGACGTACTTTACGTTACATCAATGGCAAAACCACCTTTGCCCCGTTTTCCCGGAGACGGTGTTTTGCGTGGTTCGCTCTTCGCCGTTCGGGGCCTTGGGATCCAAGGTGTTCCAGAGCCCAGGTTCGGAGCTTGACCGGCATGAACAAGCGACAAAAACCAAGGGGTCTCTTTGCTGTTTGGCGACGGTTCCGTGTCCAGCTTCGCCTTATTGATCGCCGAATGAAACGTAACTCAGAGGCCGGCATCAAACCTGTAGAAATCGAATACTGGCGGAGTTTAATGTGAGTGATATATCGCTGGCGGGCGTAATCCCGGCCACTTTGCTGTGCTTCAACGAAGACCTGTCAATTGATGAGGCAAGCAGCCGAAAACACCTGGCAGATGTTGCCAAAGTTGAGGGTGTTTCAGCGATCACCGTAAATGGCCACGCCTCAGAAGTCGGAAGCTGTACGTTCGATGAACAGGCCCACATTCTCGACTTCTCGCTGGACGAGGTGGGTGACGGTGTCCCGATCATCTCGGGCGTATATGCAGATGGTTCTCTCGAAGCGGCCAGACTGGCGAAAGCGTGGGAGAAAGCAGGTGCGTCGGCTTTGCTTGTCTTCCCGTCGAACGTTCTTGGCATGGGAGGGTATCTGAGGCCAGAGATGGCAATTGAGCATTTCAAGTACATTGCTGATGCTACGGATTTGCCGCTCATCGCCTTTGTTTACCCCGTGCAGTCCAACCTGCATTTCACCTTCGAAGGGTTGGAGCGGCTTTTTGACGAAGTTCCGACTGTCAAAGCAATAAAGGACTGGTGCAACGATCCGAAACGTCATGAACGCCACATTCGCGAATTTCAGTCGCGTGAAAACCCTGTGAATGTGCTTACAACCCATTCGTCTTGGCTGATGAGCTCTCTTTCATTGGGTGCCGCAGGTCTTCTGTCCGGGGCTGGCAGCGTTGTCGCGCCGCTTCACGTTGCGCTGTTCGAAGCAATTCGGAACGGCGATCTAACTGGCGCGCGCGAGGTCAACGACAAGCTTTATCCATTTCAACAAGCCTTCTATTCGGACCCGTTTCTGGATATGCACAATCGAATGAAACAAGTCCTTTGTCTCAAGGGCTATGTTCCAAACGCTCTGGTGCGACCTCCGCTTGTTTCGCTGAGTGAGTATGAGATAGGTCAGTTGAACGAACTGATAGACGTCAAATAAGATGGACCAGGATAGGAATGGTTCCAAATGGCCTCGACGTTTGTCATCGCCGCAAGAAGGCGAAGTGAAAAACGCGTGCAATCCAAATCATGCCTCTGAGGAGCAAGCTGTCGCGACATACTGATTGACCAGTCTGGGAGGAGATGATGAACAAGGCGCAAGTAATCCACAAACTGGGTCCACCAGAAGCGATGCAGTGGCAGGACTGGCCCCTGCCGGATCCGGCCCCCGGCGAGGTACGCCTGAGGCATACCGCAGTGGGTGTGAACTTTGCCGATACTTATCATCGTGGCGGGATATCGCATCCCTGGAAGGTGGACGCGCCCCCGGTCGTCATCGGTTTTGAAGGCGTTGGCATCGTCGAAGGCGTGGGGGATAGTGTTACGGAGTTCAAGACAGGTGACCGCGTTGCCTACGGCATACCTCCTCTGGGAAGTTACTCTGAGAGTCGCAACTATCCTGCTGATAAACTGCTGCACATGCCGGACGGGCTGGATGACAAGCAAGTCGCTGCTCTTCTGATGAAAGGCATGACTGCACACTACCTCCTTCATCGCACCTATTCTGTTCAGCCTGGTGATACGATCCTCGTTCATGCAGCTGCCGGGGGCATGGGGCTAATTTTATGCCAATGGGCCAAGGCTCTGGGCGCGACTGTCGTAGGTACAGTTTCTACTGCAGAAAAGGCAGAAGTTGCGAGCGCGGCGGGCTGCGACTATCCGGTTGTTCGATCACAACAGAACTTCGTCAGTGTTGTACGTGACGTTACCGATGGCGAAGGCTGTGCCGTGGTCTACGAGGCAATTGGTAAAGACACATTGCAAGACAGCCTCGACTGTCTGCGCCTCATGGGCGTTTGCGCGGCCTATGGACATGTCTCTGGTCCGCCGGATCCTATAGATATCATTCAAGATCTCGGAAGGCGTGGATCACTGTTCATCACCCGGCCCGCAATCATGCACTACGTGGCTAAACGCTCGGATCTCGAATGGACGGCCCGTGACCTCTTCAAAGCGATAGCCGAGGGTGTTCTCGACGCCAACATCAACTACGAATACCCCCTCAAGGAAGCTGTGAAAGCACATCAGGCAATCGAGTCTGGCGCAACGCTCGGTGCCACGGTGCTATTTCCTTGAGCCAAGATGGCCAAAATGCGCTGGCAGCCACTGTCTTCACTCTTGTGAAGAACCGGTGATCCACGTGCGGAATGCTTTTCCCAGCCTTGCCGTTTTTCGCCGCCAGCGCGAAGCATGCACAGCGGCCATTCGTTTTTATACTGGCTACGGCAGCAGAGTCCGCGATGCGTGAATTCTAATGGGTCAGGATTTCGGCAGCGCAGCGAAAGCCCGGTCTGGCGGGCCGCACCGTAGCACTAGGATGTAATGGTCAACGGCAGGTATGGGCCGTCAGTGACTACTTTTGTCCAAACTAAGATTCAACTTCTGGCTCCGTATTTAGAAGAACTTTCGAAAATAGGTTATTGAAATGCCGAACCCGTCTACGACATTTTTACCATGTACAGAGGACAGAGCCTTGAACTTCAGAGCGCTTCCGCTTTTTGGCATGTCATATGCAGCGACAACACCGAGACTGAGTACTTCCGCGCGGCGGCCATCTGGTTGCACAGCTCGGCCAAACTGCCGGTCGTTTTCCAACTGCTTTGCATAAAATCCGGCAACCCCGCCTTGAAATCGCCCAATGCGCTCGGTCACAGCGAAGTCGATATTCAACAGTGAGCCGCTTTTGTAGTTGGTTTCTGGATTTTCGAGGTAATTGTTCCAATATACCTTTGCGCTGAACTCGGTCCCATCCGCGATGATCGCGGGTGTCGTGTATGTGGCGGCGATCATCGGTGCGATGTCCCAAATGTTGTTCCCGATGGTTACTCCATTTGTTGCGGCATCAGACGCGCTGTATTGACCGACGGGTATCACCACACCTAGACCAAGTTGAAAGGTGAGGCCCTGCGAAATTGGATATGTCCCCGGGTATCGTGAAGCTCTAACGGTGCCAAAGTGCTTGGACCAGTTTACTTCGATGTATGGATCCCCAAGGCCCGAGCTGCATCTTGAGGGGGTTGTGACGAACAAGCGTCCGCAATTTTGACCGAATGGGACGAAGCCCACGAAACCAAGTGAACCTCCTAGGACTTGTTGATCGGGTACGTAGAGAAAGCCCAAACCTCCGTTGGTTATTGTCTGCTCTAGCCCGTCCAAGGCGGGAATTGATCTGCCTTGACCGTCATTGAAGTTGTTGGATTCTCCATATGCCGCAACGCCAAACCCGTAAAAACCGGGTGGTGGAAGTTGGGCGGCTCGAATGTCCGACCCTCCGATCGGGCCGGCGGCAGTGCTGCCTTCCACCGCCCACGATTGGGTGGATGGAACAATCAAACCGCATAGTAATGACAGGACAAATCTGAATTTCACACTCTTTACCACCGTTCACACAATTGCGCTTCGTTTTACCCTCGCGACCCTAGACATGTTGGAATCGACAGCGAAGCAATTGTTCCTTGCTTTGCAAAGTCGACCGAAAGCTCTGCGTTTAGACTGTCGGCGCGGGCCCTCATGTTCTTCAAGCCTTGTCCGCTCGGCGCGTCTGGGCGTAATCCGCGACCGTTGTCTTCGATTTCAATACGCAGTCTTTGACACTTAGCTTCGGTAATCGCGAAGCGAATTGTGACTTTGGTGGCACCCGAGTGTTTAGCGGCATTTGTAACCGCCTCTTGCAGAATGCGCAGAATATGCAGAGCGCTGGTTGGGGTCAGTCCTTCTATTGGAGGAAGTTCGACCATCTTCCAATCCAGTTCCATACCGGCAAGCGACAGTTGTTGTTCGGCACGCTCTCGAAAAGTGCCAAGGATACCCGTGATGTCTTCATCAACGGACAATGAGTTGATCATTGTACGCAGATCGTCCAGCGCAGCACGCGCCGAATTTTCGATTGCTTCAGGTGGCGCATCCCGATTGCCGGACATCGCAATAATGGACATAAGCTGGCCGCCAAGGCCATCATGCATGTCTCGCATGATGCGACGGCGCTCCTCGTCAAGCACCTGCTTTCCTTCCAACAGGTTTCGACGCTCAAAGGCCTCGCGCAGCTGGTTTTCTTTCTGTTGAACTCTGTCTTCAAGCGTATTCGCAAGTGTCTCAACATGGTTCATTGAGGAAATCAGACGGAGCGCAAATATCAAACTCAAAGCTGGCAAGATGAGAAGATAGACGATCCGGAAATGTAGAAAATTCCAATTTGGGGTCACATTCATAAGCACGAGCGTGTCGTGCACGGCGAGGCTGCAAGCGCCAAGGATTGAAATAGAAAGAACCTGAGCTTCCCAGCGTTTTTCCCAGATCGATGCGCGAACCAGGACATACACGATCCAAGCTGACACAATCAGGCTGAACGGCACGACCAACGCCAAGTCCACATAGCGAAATACAGGTGTTGGCAGCAGCAGGAAGGCGAGTGTCGCGATTGCCGGTGGAATAAGAATGTAGGCTTCTTTGAACGGAAAACGTCGTTCGGATAGTTCATAAGTGAACAGCAGCCCCAGCACAGATAACCAGAAGTTCGTCACAAGACCAAACATGGTTACCGCTTGTGTCAGGCCGATTTGGCTGGGCAGCAAGATTGGCAAACCGTGTACGCCGCTGAACAAAAGCAAAAGCCCGCAAATCAGGGCCGCGCGTTCTTGGCGCCGAAACACCCACAGCAGCAACAACAAAGCGGCCAGAAGTATTTGCCAGACCAACACCAAAATCGGGATTATGACAGCACGGGCAAAAAACCAGTCAAAACTGGGTTTCAACTGATCGGCCGGACCCAGATAGATTTCACTCAGAAACCCGATCAGTTGGCCGCCGGGTTTCAAGGTGATCTCTAGCGGTAAAGGCCCGGGGTGGCCGGTTGGGATTGGTAAAGGGGCATAGAATGGCACACCCTGATCGGCGGCCAGTTCACCACTGAACGAACCGCCTTGCAGCAGTTCGATCCCGTTCAATTTGACACTGATCTGGCCCGAATGGTTGGGTATGAAAATTGCCCAGTCTCCGGATCGATCCGGCTGATCAATTGATAACCTGTAAATGCCTTCGGTGTTTGTTCGTGCTGGAAAGGACCGCCAATTGTCTGGCAAGGAAACCCGCGCCCATTCACCTTCTTGCCCAAATTCCATTTCAGTAGTTGCTGGTACATGTCGAGGCAAAGGCAAGAGCTCGAATGCGAGGAAAATCGTGATCGTGGCAACTAGTAAAGACCACAAGATCATTGCGGCAGGGTGATCAAAAGTAGAACTGGGACGGTACGCGTTATTCAAGAGATACTGATCAACCCACGCTGTATGGCTTCGAATACCGCCTCACCCCGGGAATTTACCTCGAGCTTGCGGTAGATGTTTTTGATATGTGTCGGAACTGTATTGCTCGACATACCAAGCTTCTCTGCAACATCTTTGTAAGTAAACCCTTTTGCGATCCCCCACAAAATATCCATTTCGCGTTCTGTAAGAAGGTCGTCGGTTTGTTCGGAGACTTGGGATTGCTGCACTATCTGGATAATGAAACGTGCCACGGATGTTGAGATAGGCGAACTGCCAGCTGCCAGTTGACGAACAGATTTCACGATATCCAGCGTATGTGTGTCTTTTAGAATAAAGCCTGACGCGCCTGCAGAAATGGCGGAGACTACGCTGTGTTCATCTCCCAAGACCGAAATGACCATAATCTCCATATCTGGCAGTTGTTTTCGTGCCAGGCGTATGAGGTCAAACCCATGGCCATCCGGCAATTTCAAATCGGTAATAAGAACATCTGCCGTCAGATTGGCGACAGCAGAGGCACCCTCTGCAAAAGTTGCGCATTGGGCTGCGACTGTGAAGTCGATCTCGGTTTCAATACTGTTGATCAGCGACTGGCGCATTGCCGGGTCGTCTTCAACCAGAATTATGCGTATGGAACTATCGGTCATAGCTTTTCTTCATAACTGTACTCTCAGTCATGGCTGCAAGCCAAATGCTCTGTCGGTTCTTTAAAACTAACAAAATTGGATTCAGATATTTCGCCTTGAAATTCATTCCCGTTCAAGTTGAATGCCGCAACAAACTGGCGTGCCGAACAAGAAAAACACATGTTGCGTTTAGCTGCGATCCCCTTTGTATGGGATAGGCTGTGGCTACGGTTTCGCGACACTGTACCCTACGTAAACTTCGGGATGAGCGACGAAGCTAACAGCCTTCGACTCGTGATCTCAAAGTGGTTTTGCGATCTGATGGCCGCCTGCTTACTACATTTTGCGTCGTCGTCGATCAGTGAATTATGGCCGATTGGGAGGGGACGGGAAAATGCAATTCAAATAACCGGATAGTCCGGCGGATTGATCTTTTTTTGCATTCAATCCTGGTTTCTTCCTGTCAGGATCGGTTGCGATAACCTTACCCATACCAATCGGTCCCTTTTTTAACCTACCAGACTTCGAACCAGTGGCGATCATCGAAGACGACACTGTATCGTCCATTATAGCCCCTAGTGGTTTTGGGGACTGAGCGACTAGGGCGGCTTTCACATCTTATTGGCCTTGGTTTGATGTTTCTACATAGGAAACAGGTGTAGAATTGGTTTCAGTTTTAAGAGAAAAATTTCAGTGTCTCTCTATCAGGTCCAAATTTCTGGCGCTTGTAATACCATCACTATTGCTATCTCTCACCGTAGTGTTTGCGGTTGTCGAATACAACGCGCGAAACGCGGCCGAACAAAGACTACGCACGAAACTGGGCAAGCTGGTGTCGATTCAAAGTGCCGTGCTATCCGATCCGCTGTGGAACTTGGCTGACGACCAGCTTGCGCTTTCCTTGTCGGCTTTGGCACTAGATGACGATGTTCTGGCTGCAGCCGTATTCGACAATCAGGGCGGTCTTGTCGCTTCGATTGGTGATACAGGTCTGTTCGAACGTCAGCTCTATGTTGCTAACCACAACATCGTTCACTTCCAGAATGATGAAGCTATCAGGATCGGCACGCTTACCGTCGCGCTTGGCGATACGCTGACGAGAACGGAATCAATTTTCCGGTTATGGTTAGCTTTAGGGTTGGCCATGGTCCTGCTGGTGTCGGTAATCGGGGCGACTTTAGTGGCTCATCACCGGATAATCGGAATTCCTTTGCGAAGATTGTTGCGCTCAATCAAGGCTGCACGCACGAACGGACTTCATTTACCTGTCGAGTGGCGCAGCCGCGACGAAATAGGTGCCGTCGTTGCAGCATTCAATGAATTGCATGGCGCTAAACAAATTAACGAAACCGCGTTGCGCACGGCTCGAGACGAACTGGACAAACGGGTTCAGGAACGCACTGAAGAACTTGCAAAAATCAGTCACCAATTGAACCAAGCAATCGGGAACTTTCAACATGCCGAAATCCTTACCGATGCCGAATTCATAGAGCCCGAGGATTTCACACCCGATTTGCTAGATCTTGTGGCTCTGACGGCTAGGGATGTCTCCCAGCGTGAACAAAGACTGAAACACCGGGTCCAAACGTTACAGATCCAGATCGACGAAACCCGCCAGAAAGAGCAGATCAAAAGCATCACTGGCACGGATTACTTTAAGGACTTGCGCGCGCGCGCTAGCGATCTTCGAGCGTCGATGTACGCTGAGGGTTCCGTTTCTGCAAACAAGACGCACACATCTCAACCGGGCAGGGCGGATCGAAGGTCGGAAATGCGTAAACCATGAGTAAGATAGTTTCGATTCACTCTTTCCGTGGTGGCACCGGAAAGTCGAATACAACCGCAAACCTCGCGGCACAATTGGCGATGATGGGGAAACGGGTCGGTGTGATTGATACCGATATTCAGTCACCCGGCGTCCACATTCTCTTTGGGATGAAGGGTAGGGACATTACCAAGTCTCTTAACGATTTTCTTTGGGGCAAAGGAAAGATTGAAGAGGCAGCCCATGATGTCACCGAAAGTCTTGGGCAGCCCGTTTCAGGCCGTATTTTCCTGATCCCTTCCAGTGCGCAGACCAACGAAATCGTTGATGTCTTGCGCGAAGGGTACAATGTCAGTCTGCTAACCGGAGGGTTTCGAAAGCTGATAAATGAGCTTTCACTAGACCTGCTGCTTATCGATACTCATCCGGGCCTAAACGAAGAGACATTGTTTTCCATAGCGGTTTCGCATGCGCTTGTCATCGTCATGCGACCCGATCACCAAGACTATGAGGGGACTGGTGTTACGGTCGAAGTCGCGCGCTCTTTGGACGTGCCTAATATGTCTTTGGTGGTAAACAAGGTGCCCGCAACGCTTGCGCGCGAAGAGGTGAAGACGCGGGTTCAACAGACTTATGATATCGACGACGTTACAGTCCTACCCTATTGCGCAAAAATGATGAGTCTGGCCTCCCGGCAGGTGTTCTCATCTGTCTATCCGGACCATAGCCTGACGCGGCTTTATCAATCCCTCGCTGTCAAATTGAGTGATTGATGATGGAAGCGGGTAAGCTGATATCACGCGAAGAGGTGTTGGTCGGCTTTAAAGGTGGCGTTAACCGACGTGCGCGCAGCGTTCTATCTTTAATAGAGGCTCGGGCAGCCCGTATCGTGTTGGAACGCGGTAGCGTTAATTCTCCGTTCGCGACGGAAAGCGCCCTTGAGACACGAAACCAGACCTACCTTTCGGCGATCTGCGAGAGCGTTAATGATGACGTCAAGGTCTCGGTCTTTAACCTCGAGCGGACCGCGACTGATTGGCAGGATCTTGTCCCGGAAAGCCCCGAAATTAGGGCAGAACTGGCGTACCTTCTGAGCCAAAGATATGCTTTTCGCCGCAGAAACATTCCTAATACCTCCCGGGCTTTGGGGCTTGCTCGACCCGAAGTACAGGCGGCCTATGCATCACGTATGGGGCAACCTTTTATCACTGTCTTCAAGCAGACCGCGAATCCTCTTGTCCAGCTTCGGTGGGCGTGGGAGCGTTTGAGTTCATATTTGGAAGACCTGCCGCCTTTTTGGACGGCGTTCGCCTTGACACTGACCGAAGTCGTCGGCGCAGGCACTCTGGCGCTTCCTATCGCTTTTGCAACCATCGGGCCCTTGGCCGGATTGATGATGCTGCTTGTCTTTGGTGCGGTGAACCTTTTGACGGTTGGCTATCTTGCCGAGGCATCCACGCGAAACGGTCAGATCACATTTGGCAGCGCTTTCATCGGGCAGTTGGTCAAAGAGTTTCTTGGACCATTCGCAGCGCTGATTGCGCGTCTGTCCCTGTTTTTCTTTTGTTGCAACATTTTGGTGTCTTATTACACCGGGTTTGGGTCGACACTGGGTGCTATTACCCACCTGCCGAATACACTTTGGGTCGTCGCCATTTTTGGCTTTGGTGTTTGTCTTGTCTTGCGTAGATCTCTGATTGGAACGGTTTCTTCGGCGTTGGTGATCGGATTTATCAACATTTCTATCCTGATCATCCTTTCAGTGGTTGCCTTGCGGTATTTCGATGTTTCGAATGCAACAAGTGTAAACGCACTCTTTCTGTTTAACGAACCGTTTGACCCTTCAATCATCCAATTGGCGTTTGGTATCGTCATGACCTCGTACTTTGGGCACGTCTCAGTCAGCAATTGCGCGCAGGCCGTGCTGCGCCGCGACCCGGATGGACGATCCCTGAAAACTGGCACAATGGCCGCAATGTGCGTTGCCATCATCATCTATTCGGTTTGGGTTATCACGATAGGAAGCGCGATTGACCCAGCACGACTGAAGTCCGAAACTGGAACAGTGCTTGTGCCGCTGGCCGAGAAAGCAGGGCTTGGCGTATACGTTCTTGGCACCGTCTTTGTCATTCTTGGCCTGGGAATGTCATCGGTTCATTTTTCACTGGGTATTTACAACATGGCCCGAGAGGTGATCGCCGGGTTGAAACCACGTTTGACGACCACCTCCAGTGGGCGGATTTCGCGTTCAGTTTTTGAAAACGTTGTGGCTCTTAGTCCCATCATCTGCATTTTTGCCTATGTCCAATGGTCTTTTTTAACCGGGCAACAGTCCTTCATTAAGCCATTGGAACTGAATGGGGTGCTGATGACTCCGATCCTGGCAGGTGTTTTCCCGGTCCTGTTGCTGATCGCAAGCCGCCGGCGGGGACGTGCCGTAGAAGGTGCAAGACTTCCTTGGGTGTTTTCCAACCCCTGGGTGTTAAGCTTTATCGCATTATTGTTTTTCTCCAGCCTTTTGTTGCACGGGGTACTCATCTGGTCCGATCCCGTATTCCAAACGCTTGCTTTTGGAACTTCCGGGATGCTGCTGATTTGCGTGCTCGGAGCTTTCAAAGCCGGAAAATTTAAACCTCTTCTGTTGGTCGAATTACATCATTACGAAGAGACCGGTGACCATTTGAATATCCACGTAAGCACGAACGGTGAGCCAATCGAATTCACATCGTTATGCGAGTACCAGAACGGTACAAGCGTCGTCGGAGGGAGATGGAACTTCACGACTGAGAGGTTTTCGGAATGTTCGGAATTGAGCATCAGCTTCTCGAGCCCCGGAGGCGTTCAGATGGCGATACAGGCCTTCCATATTAACAGGTTCTTTGAAAAACGTGTCATTTCAGGTTCGGTTAACGTGATTCAGGTATCGGGCCAGTCCGGCGAGGTCAATGTTGGGCAACTTAATCAGCTATTCCGAGAACCTAGCCAGGCAGGCAAAAAAATTCTTAAGCTTCGATGTGATGATGCTTATAACAGCCCGTGAACTAGCCACTTTTTCTGCGCTCAGTAACGTTGGGACGGAGTGACTTACCTGACAAGTGGGCCCATCCACCGTCACTCCAAATGTTCTTTTCTATCGGTTACCTTAGATTTTTTCTCTGTCAGCGAATGTCTGTTGTAGGGACTGCGGCTGCGGTATCGAGACAGTGTGTTAGATGTACCCTGAGAACGACCCTAAACACGACACGGGCCAAGCTGCAACAAAAGCGGTGCCGCTGGTGTGAGGAAATGCCGCGTCGCAATAGCCGCAGCTGGATAGGTCAGCTATCGTTCGCAAAGCTGGCGCTTGCTTATTTCTGCACAAAGACCGCTTTGAACTCACGATGGCCGTAAATCGCATGTTTGTGTGCCAAGTCTTCAAGCAAGATCTTAAACATCCCTGTTAACGATGCACACTATGCGACTTCTCGAATCTGACGTAACTTGCCGAAATGCCAAAGCCGAAGATCAGAAAGCTTGCTGCCATCGTTTCGGTCGATGTCGTTGGTTACGCGCGTCTCATGCAAATTGATGAAGAGGGAACTCTTGCGCGGCTCGGAGTGTGCTTCGACGGCATCGTTTCGCGCCGGGTCGCAGCGCATGACGGGCGTGTCGTCAAATCAATGGGTGACGGCCTATTGATTGAGTTTCCAACGGCAGTAGATGCGGTTGCCTGCTCTTTGGAAGTTCAAAAAGTCATTGCAGAACGGGAAGCCGGCATAGCTGACGACTTGAAGATAACTTTTCGCATCGGCGTAAACATTGGCGACATTGTTGTCATTGGCGATGACATTTTTGGGGACGGCGTGAACCAAGCGTCACGCCTTCAAGAAATTGCCAATCCAGGTGAGCTTTGTATCTCGGGCGGTGTGTTTGATCAGGTCAAAGACAAAATTGAGCATGCCTTTGTAGATCTCGGTCATCGAAAATTAAAAAACATTGTTCAGCCTGTCCGCGCTTATCGTTCGACTTTGACGGCCACAAAAGAAGAGACTAAGCCGATTGGCTGGCCCTTCCTCACAGCTGCCAGACGTGAACCGGTAACTGCAGGTGGATGTCTTTGCGGAGCAATTCGTTACCAAGTTTGGTCTCAGCCAGTGGCCGTTGGCTTTTGCCATTGCAGACACTGTCAACTGGCTCTTGGTTCGCCATTGAATGCGTGGGCGATTTTCGAGAAGCCAAATGTGGAATTCGAAGGCGAAGAACCGGGCTTATACGCTTCTTCAAAGCTTTCTGAGCGCGCGTTTTGCAAAAATTGCGGGACGAGCATTTATACCGACATCAAAGATATCGGATACTATTCGATCCGTGTGGGGACGCTCGACAATCCAGCTGATTTTCCGCCTGAGCTTCACTATGGCGTCGAAAGTCAAATCCCTTGGGTCGACATACACGACGACTTACCCAGAATTAGAACAGAAGAAGATCCGCGCATGGCATCTCGTTGGGTTGCTGTGGGCGAGCCAAGTTCCGGACCGACCCCACCTTTTTCGGAGGATCGCGTTGCTAACAAGCTAGAAGGAAAGAAGACTGATCAAGGAAAGGAAAATGAGTAGCGGCAGCATTGTTCGCATACGTTAATTACGAACAACCTGAGATTTTGCGCACGCGGCGAAAACCCGCAATGCGGGTTGTGACTGTGGCGTCGGCTAGTCGTGATCAAGATAGTCTCAGGATCGCTTCCTAGTTACTGGCCGCGGAAGTGGAGTTTCCTTAGGTTTTGTCCTTATCGCGGCGCGCCTTCGGAAAGAGAGCCCAGCCATTCCCACACTTTCTTGGCGGTGGTATTTTTCGAGGCTCTCTCCGTCAAACAGGCGAAGTATCCTCGTTCGGTTCCGACGCTCTTGTTCGCCACGCGCACCAGTTGTCCTTGATCAATCAAACTTTGAAAGAGTGTTTCCCAGCCGAGAATCACACCATCACCGTTCATTGCAGCTTGGAGGTACACCATGAATGAGGTGAATCGTTGCTCGGATCGAGGGACAGGTAACGATATGTCGGTTCCTCCGAAATACGTTTCCCAGTCGTTAGCGTGCACTCCGGTAGAAAGGTGCAGCAAGGGCAGTCGCGCCAGGTCTTCCAGCGCATCACCGACGTTTGAAAACGCACCGGGCTTTGCGAAAGGCACCAGCTGTTCAGAGAAGATCGATACGTTAAGCGTCTCTGGGAGCTGGGTTGGATCGTTGAAAAGGATCAACACGTCAGACTGGACTGTTCGGTAGGTTTCGTTTTGATCTCGGGAAACGAGTTCAATAGCGATGTCTGGGTGTTCAGTTCGAAAACTCGCCAAGCGTTGCATCAAATAGCAGCTGGCAAACCCAATCGTCGTGTTCACTACCACAACGTTCCGATCAGGTTGGGCCTTTATGTGGTCGATAGCTTCCGCGACTTGAGTGATGCTGCCGGAGATTGCTTTGAAGAGGAGATCTCCCTCAGCCGTCAACGTTGCAGCGGGACGCTTACGAACGATAAGTTTAACCCCGATTTCTGCTTCGAGCTCCGCAACGCGCCTGCTGATCGAGGGCTGCTGCACATTCAATTCACTCGCGGCACGCGTGAAATTTAGATGCCGGGCAACGGCCTCAAAGGCCGTGAGTAACTTCCAGTTCAACCTAGGCAACGCGTATTCCCTCATGGAATAGTATGTATAGCTCTTTTAGGCGTTCTCATCAGGCCCGCAAAAGCCCAAAAATGACGCAGTGAGGCTGAATTTCGGATGTACTGAAGAGTGAACGAACAGACCAAAGATCAATCCGTGCCGGAAGGCGGTGCCAAAGAGTGGGCGTGGAATCCTGCTATGCCTATTCCTGTGAGCCCGGTTTTTGCTTGGCCACCCCGGCCGACGCAAGCGTTCAAGTGGCTTGCCTCGTATTGGCTGGCGTTGTCATCAACAGTGGTCGAGCTTGGGCTTGCCATTGCGGTCTGGTGGTTCACTCAACCGACTTGGGAGGCCATGCAGACGCTGGATTTTACCTGGATCATCACGATTTGGGCCCGCAACACGGCTTTGCTCGTTTTGGTCGCCGGAAGTCTACACCTTTGGCTCTGGCGCTGGCGCGGTCAAGGAGAGACCACCAAGTTCGACATCCGCGACCTGGCTGTGAACAATCGCAATTTCACCTTCCGCAATCAGGTCTTCGACAATGTCTTTTGGTCCCTTGCTTCGGGGGTGACAATTTGGACGATCTACGAAGTGCTGTACTTCTGGTGCGCTGCCAATGGGTTTGCGCCTGTCGTCAGCTTTGGCAGCGCGCCGATCTGGTCAGTCGTCTGGCTCATACTGATCCCTCTGTGGGCTTCTTTCCACTTCTATTGGATACACCGCCTTCTGCACTGGCCACCAATCTACAAGCGGGTGCATTCGCTCCATCATCGCAACGTCAACGTTGGTCCGTGGTCGGGTATGTCGATGCACCCGCTCGAACACCTCGGCTACTTCTCGTCTGTTCTGGTCCATTTTACAGTCCCGTCCGACCCGATCCACGTGATCTTTCACCTGTACAATCTGGCGCTGAATCCCGCAGTCTCGCATGCCGGATTTGAGAAGCTGTTTATCAAAGATCGCAAACGCATGGCGCTTGGGGATTTCTTCCACCAGCTGCATCACCGTTACTTCGAGTGCAATTATGGCACAGCCGAAGTGCCATGGGACGTTGTCTTTGGCTCGTTCCACAATGGCACACCAGAAGCCACGCGGCGTATTCGCGACCGCAAACGCCGTTTGGGGCAATGATATGAAAGCGCAGGCTGCAGTCATGTACGGTGTCGGTCAACCTCTTCGTGTTGAACAGCTTGAATTGGCAGAGCCAGGGCCCGGTGAAGTGCGCCTTAGCATGGGGGCGGCTGGGGTTTGCCATTCTGATTATCACGTCATGTCAGGCCAAGCCGGTCACAAATTGCCCGTCGTTCTTGGACATGAGGGCGCAGGTACGGTCACAGCCTTGGGCGAGAGCGTCGAGGGCCTCGAGATAGGCGATCACGTCGTGCTCAGCTGGATCCCCTATTGCGGGGAGTGCTTCTTCTGCAAGAACGAACAAACCCACCTGTGCCAAGCTTATAAAGAGTCACTTTGGGCAGGAACCATGCTGGATGGCTCCTGCCGGTTTTCGAATGCAAGTGGATCGCTTTATCACTTGTCGATGCTTGCTTGTTGGGCTGACACCGTGGTCGTGCCGCAGGTGAGCTGCGTGAAGATCGACAAGGCTGTTCCCTTTGAAATCGCTGCTCTTCTGGGATGTGCTGTCACCACGGGCGTCGGGGCTGCATTGAACCGTGCTAAGGTTGCGAACGGAGACAACGTCGCAGTGATCGGAGCAGGCGGTGTTGGGCTCTCAATCATTATGGGCGCAAAGCTTGCGGGTGCTGCGCAGATTATTGCCATTGACGTGTCACCCGAGGCTGAAGGCAAGGCACGGGAGCTCGGGGCTACCCATTTCGTGAATGCAAAGGAAGACGTAGGTGCGGCTATTCGAGCCCTTACTGAACATGGGGCGGATCATGTCTTTGAAGCCGTCGGAAAGCGGATATTACAGCGCGCCGCCATAGATTGCTGTCGCCCCGGAGGACAGGTGACCTTTGTTGGGATGGACGCCAACGACGCGACGATTGACTTGCCATCCACCGGGATCACAAGGGCAGAGATCAACGTCACAGGATCGATCTTTGGCTCTTGCTGTACGACCCGAGACTTCAAGGCGTATGGTCAGCACTATTTGGACGGTGATCTGCCCATCAACCAGCTGATCGGTCGCCGCTACCGGCTGGGTCAGATTAACATAGCAATTGATGACATGCTGGCCGGAAAACCCGGACGCGGTGTCATCTTGTTCGACTAGAGCAGTGAGATGATCGGGACCGCACTCACCCGTCTTGCAAGATTTGTGTCTGAGGACGCATTGACCCCAGATCAGACAACCACGGCCATTCTCAGGAACGGTGTTATCGACACGCTTGGTTGCATGATTGTCGGGGCAAAGACAGACGTCGCGCAACGCTGCCGTTTGGCAGTCGCAAATATGGGAGTGGGAGGACCCTCGCGTGTTGTAGGATCGTTTGAGCGGTTTTCACGACCACATGCGGCATTCTTAAACACAGTCGCTGGGCACGCATTGGATTTCGACGATTGGGAAATCCCCGGTAACACTCACCCGACTGTGGTGTTGCTGCCCGCACTGTTGGCAGTGGCGGAACTGCACACGAGAGGAGAGGACTTGGTTCGCGCTTATCTCGCTGGATTTGAAGTGATTGCTCGCCTCGGAGAAGCTTTGAACTTTGAGCACTACGACGCTGGATGGCATTCAACGGCGACTTTGGGAGCGATAGGTGCGGCCGCGGGCTGCGCGCGTTTGATGGGGCTGAACCGATCTGAGACGGCAAGAGCCATGTCCTTGGCCTGCAGTTCCGCCGCCGGGTACACATGCCAGTTCGGCTCAAATGCAAAGCCTGTCCAAGCGGGGTTTGCGGCACGTGCGGGAGTGGAGGCTGCTTGCCTTGCCAAAGCAGGGCTCAGTGCTCAGCCTCATGTGTTGGATCACCCCAGCGGCCTCGCCGCACTTATGGGTGGGCTCAACGCAGACCGTTTGGGGCAGGTTTTGCAAAAACTCGAGAAGTCATACGCCCTCAGCGAATATGGTCTGGTTCTTAAACCATGGCCAAGCTGCGGTTACACCCATCGGATTATGACCTGTGCACTGGAGATCCGCGCGCGTATTCAGGCAGAAGAGATTTCGCAAATCACCCTCCACATGCCCGATTTCCATGCCGCTGTTCTGCCGTTCGGCAGACCGAAGGCGCGCGCAGAAGCACTCTTCAGCGCACCCTTTGTTGTCTCAATGGGTCTTCTTGAAGGGGATTTGACCCTTGCCGATCTTGATAACGAAGCTTGGAAACGCCCCAAAGTCTCGGAGTTGATATCGCGCTGCGAGCTTCAACCTTTTAGTCCGAATAGACCTGATCTGAACTACAGCACGGAAGACCCCGACCGTATCGAGGTCATTCTACACACAGGCGAGCGCATCGAAGAGCGCTGTGTGTACCCTTTAGGCGCTCCGGAAGTCCCAATGTCAGGGCGCGACGTCATGGCCAAGTTCAAAGCCAATCTTGGTCAGATGTCCGAAGCGAATGCCAGGCGCACGGTTTGGATGGCCAAACTACAAGACTGGCCACAGGCCCCCTCCGTACTTGACCTCTTTTTCGAAGAAGGATTTGCCTCATGAGTAGAGTGAGATCAGGGCGCAACGCGCGGCGCGCGGCGCGGCAAGGTGGTGCCGGTTCAGGTCCCACCACTTCGATTTGGCCCGGGATCGAAGGCGGGCAATATGGTCCACTTCCCAAAGACGGGATTGAAGCCATCCATCAAACGGCGCTGCGTATCCTGGCTGAGATCGGTATCGCGCGTGCTACGCCCCGCTGTGTTGACACAGTTTTGGCCGCTGGCGGGTCCGTGACCCAGGCAGGCAGGCTGCTGTTTCCTTCAGAGATGGTCGAGCGCGTTCTGGAAACCGCTGGCCGTGGCTTCAAACTGCACGGTCAGACACCCGAATATGATCTCGACCCGTCTGGAACGCGCATTCATCTGGGTACATCCGGTGCGGCTGTGCATATCGTGGATAGCAAAAGCGGCGAGGTGCGCGACACAACCTTATCCGACCTGTATGATATGGCGCGTTTGGCTGAGGCTCTTCCCAACATTCATATGTTCCAACGCACAGTCGTGGCGCGGGATATTCTTGATCCGCATGCGATGGAGTTAAACACGGCTTATGCGTGCGCGGCGGGAACCAAAAAGCCTATAGGAACCTCCTTCAGTTCAGTTGAGACCATGCGTGCCGCTGTTGAAATGTTCCACATTATTGCGGGAGGGGAGGCCGCGTGGCGTGCGCGTCCGTTTTGCTGTGTGTCAACATGCTTCATCGTTCCCCCTCTCACATTGGCGGAAGAAGCCCTCGGCATTATTGAGTGCGCAGCAGAGACAGGCACGCCCTTAAAGCTCGTATCTGCCGGTCAGGCTGGGGCAACCAGTCCCGCCCCGCTTGCTGGTGCTGTGGCGCAGCAGACGGCGGAAGTGCTGGCGGGGCTCGTCTATGTTAATTTATTGAACCCCGGCCACCCGGCGCTTTTCGGCGCTCTGCCATTCGTCAGCGACCTTCGGACCGGCGCGATGTCCGGAGGCAGCGCAGAACAAGGGGTGCTCATGGCGGCCTGCGCGCAGATGGCACAACACTACGGCATACCTTGCGCGGTCAGTGCGGGCATGACCGACTCCAAGTTACCGGATTTCCAAGCCGGTTATGAAAAGGGGATTACCGAGCTGCTGAGCGCATTGGCGGGTGCCAATCTGATTTATGAGGCTGCCGGGATGTACGGCTCACTGCTTGCCGCAAGTAAAGAGAGTTTTGTGCTCGACAACGACCTCATTGGATCAGTTATGCGGGCCACGCGCGGTTTCGAGATCAACGAAGATGCATTGGCGTTTGACGTCATTCGTGAGGTGTGCCTCGGAGGCCCCGGTCATTTTCTTGGGAGCGACCAGACTTTGGGTAGAATGCAAAGCGACTACTACTATCCGGCCTTGGCGGACCGCGCAACACCTCAAGCCTGGGCAGACGCAGAGACTCCAACACTTCTCGAGACAGCTCGTGAAAAGACGCGAGATATTTTGGAGCAACCTGCGGATGCGATTTTTGGCTCAGAAACGAATTTAGAGATCATGGCCAAATTTCCTGAGATCCGAGAAGCTTGGTCCGATTTGCAAGGCATCACATCGTCTGCACAAACTTAGCTTTTAGCTCATGCAGAGTATTGCCTCTCCGTCGAGCGGAGCATTGAGCAACGGCTGATTATGGTAAATCAAATGACCGCTTTTGGGAGGCCGCACCGCAGCGAAGGCTGTTGGAGTCAAGGTCCGGTGCGGGCCGTTCCAAATTTCAAACTATGAACTTATGGTGACTGAAGGTGATGAAATACTCGTTGCGTGAAGTTGAATTGATGAAAGAATGCTCTAGGCGAAAGGCTTGTTCCGTCTTACGACAAAGTTGGCGTTTTTGACGCGATTTTGGAATGGTTCTGTCTTGTAGGCGGTCTAAAGGCGTGGGGGGAGATTTTGACACAAGTTTTGTTGGTAGAAGACAACGAAATGAACAGGGATATGCTGTCGCGGCGGCTGGAACGCAAAGGCTTTCACGTTGTCGTTGCGAAGGACGGTTTGGAAGGCGTATCCATGGCAGGTGAAGCCGGTCCCGACATTATTTTGATGGATATGAGCCTGCCGGGGATCGATGGGTGGGAGGCGACACGACGCATCAAAGCAGCACCCGAGACAGCCTCAATCCCGGTGGTCGCGCTGACGGCGCACGCAATGGCCAGCGATCGGGAAAAGGCGCTGGAAGCAGGTTGCGATGACTTTGATACCAAGCCTGTCGAGCTTAGTCGTTTGCTCGAAAAAATGGAGAAGCTGCTAAAGTCATCCTGACGAGGATTTAATTGTAGTGGTTCCGATGTGATCGGACGTACATCTCCGGCATCGGTGCTGAGAACGGTTTTTTGGCTGTCCGACGGCTCGGCAGCCCTGATCGTCTTATCCACGGCGATGTGTGATGTATCGCGGAAGGTTTGCACTCCCCACCACCTTGCAGGCCTGTGAAGCGCTGTCGAGATGCGGGCCATTTCCAGCAGTCAGAGCTTCGGTTTGATGAGCTTTCTCTGAATGCCAGCCATTGATCGACACTCCTTTCTTACGCTTCAAAAGAGCAGAAACGTCGGGCCAAGTCGTGCGTACTACAGTTTAATCAATATCAGATTTTCGCCCAATGATATGAAACGTTCTCGCCTGGCCTTTGCCCTTGATCCTTACGTCCATGGGGTCGGACAGTTCAAAGCGATGCGTAACGCGCCTTGCGGTTTCCTCTGAAACCTGAATGCGACCCGGCGTGCCCGTCGTTTCAAGACGGCTGGCGACGTTCACGGTATCCCCCCAGACATCGTAAAGGAAACGATGCGACCCAATTATTCCTGCAACGACGGGCCCGCTGTGGACGCCAATTCTGATGTGCGTAGAATAATCCATCTCATGGTTCAGTGCGTCAACCTGAGACAACATCCGATGCGCCATTTCAACGATCACTTCAGCGTGGTTCTCCCGATGATCGGGTACGCCGGCGGCGGCCATATACGCGTCTCCGATTGTCTTGATCTTTTCCACGCCAAGTTCTGAGGCGATGTCGTCGAAGCTGGAAAAAACTCGGTTCAGGTAGTGAACGACTTGCGCGGGCGACAGTTTCGCCGACATCTCGGTAAAGCCAACAAGATCGGAAAACAGAACAGTCACATCGTCGCGTCGATCGGCAATTGTGGTCTCGCCACTATTCAAACGTGTCACGATCTTTTGCGGCAAGATGCTGTGTAGCAAGCTTTCGTACTTTTTCTTCTCCGCCTCCATCTGAGAAAGATAGAGCCGTTCCCGCGCTCGCCATTGCTTTTTTTCAAGCGCGGCGCTGATCCGGGCCTGCAATAAAATTGGGTTGAACGGTTTGGATAGGTAATCTTCTGCGCCGACTTCGATACAGCGCGCGACACTCTCGATCTCATCGAGGGCCGAGATCATGATGACCGGGATATCGCGCAGTTCATCGTTGCCCTTCAATTGCATCAACACATCATATCCGTTGATTTCCGGCATCATGAGATCAAGCAGAATCAGATCGAAAGTTTGCTGAGATATCATGGTCAGGGCCGAATGCCCCCCGTCTGCGGTCCAAACCTGATGGCCGTCCCGTTCCAGCCGACGGGCGAGCAGGTCCCGATTGGCTTCGATATCGTCAACAACCAGAATGGTCCCGGTCAGCGTGACACTGTCCGTAAGCGGGCCAATCGTGTGCATACTTTGCGCAAGGTTCGCGACCATCGCAGCGGCCCCCTGCGCTGCGTCTGGTATTCGGAAGGTGTCGTCGGACGAAATGTCTGACAACGACGCGAGCGTGTCGATTTGGTCCAACAAGGCGTTTGTATGTTCCAACAGACCCAACAGATCGGTCTGTAAATGCCCTGCATTCAGATCATCCAGATCCTCAAGCAGCATCTCGCCATAGCCCTTGATGGCATTCATCGGCGTCCGCAGATCGTGGCGAAGTCGCTTTGCACCTTCGTCACCGCTGACGGTCAGTTTGATCGCCATGTCTGGATGCAAAAGTTGATCTACGTACGCGCTCAACTGGGACGCCGCCTGTGAAATCCGCTCCAGGTCTGTGGCGACTTCCCGCACACCCGAACCTCTGGCGTCGGTTTCAAGCAACTCGCAAAGCCCGACTATTGCGCTGACTGGCGAGATCAGATTCTGGCGCAAATTTGCCAGCCAGATTGCCTGAGCCTGTCGAGCCTCACTACCAGGTTCGTGGCTCATAACTTACGTATCTCCGGATCGTGAGGCCGACAGGATTTCGTTCAACTGGCTGAGAATCGCCTCGATTTCTTCACCGTCCTTGCGGATCAACGTCTGGACCGAACCATTCAGCAGCGCGCGGTCTTCGTTGGACAGGGTTTTGGCAGTCACGATGATAACGGGTATGTCTTTCCAGTCGGGGTTTTTCCTCATACCCGCCAGAAACTCAAAACCGTCCATCTCGGGCATCATGAGGTCCAGCAAAATCACGTCCGGTACGGATTGAGACAGCCGTCGAAGCGCGTCCAAACCATTGACTGCCTCGTCCATCTGCCAGCCTTCCTTGCCCAGAACGCGGCAGATCAATTCACGCGTTGCAGCCTCGTCCTCGACCACCAGCACGCGTGGGGTCGAAACGGTTGGGCAATGCTCTTTGAGGGCATTCAGCAGCGCAACGGTGTCAATTGGCTTGCCCAGATACTCACTGGCCCCCAGCGACAACCCCCTTTTGCGATCTTCTGCGAATGTCAGCATGATAACCGGGATTTCCGCCAGTTCAGGATCATCCTTGAGCTTGGACAAAACAGCCCAGCCATCGATTTCGGGCATGAATACATCCAGTGTGATGGCGTCCGGTCGGGTTGTTCGCGCCAACTCCAACGCTTCTTCGCCCTTGGTAGATGTCAGAACCCGATACCCCTCGCGACGCAATCGGCGGCCCAACAGATCATGCACCGTTGGGTCGTCATCCACCAACAGAACCAGCGGCGCATTTGGATCGCTGTTCAGATCGTTCGCCGTTTGGCCATCGTGCTGAGACTGTTCCGTTGACGGATCCCGACAGATGCGCGGCAAATGAATGGTGAAAGTTGATCCGTCGCCAGGAGTGCTTTCGCACTGAATGTCACCGCCCAATTGGTCGCAGAAGGCCTTGGTAATCGATAACCCCAACCCGGTGCCACCATAATTCCGGGTGGTTGAAGAATCCGCCTGAGTGAATGCCTCGAATACCCTATCGACCTGCTCCGGCGACATACCGATGCCGCGATCAGCGACCGAAAATTCCAGCTGATCTGCTTCATTCGACTGAATAACTGATAGCGTGATCCTTTCTTTTTCAGTGAACTTGCAGGCATTGGACAGCAGGTTCAGCAGCGCCTGCCGCACCTTGGTCAGGTCACAGTGCATTTCACCGATATTCTTGGCACATAGGACTTCCAGCGTGTTGTGGTTCTTCTCAGCCAAGGGTTGTACTGTTGCACTGACATCGTCGATCATCTTGCAGACGTCAAAAGTCTCCAGATCGAACTCCATCTTGCCGGCTTCAATTTTGGAAAGGTCCAAGACGTCATTGATCAGCGCAAGCAGGTGCTTTCCGGCGGATTGAATTTTTTTCAGATCGCTCAGGTTCGCCTCGTCATTCTGGTCGATGGCTTCTTCGAGCATCAGTTCGCTGTAGCCAATAATTGCATTCAGCGGCGTGCGAAGCTCGTGACTCATATTGGCAAGGAAGGTGCTTTTGGTCTTGTTCGCGGTCTCGGCGATGTCGCGGGCCACCCGCAGCTCACTCTCGACCTGCTTTTGCATTGTTATATCCCGACCGTAGATATTCGCATATCCCCCTTCAGGAACCGGCCAGAGCAAAAGGGCATAGATCTGACCACCAGCCTGATACTGAAAATCTGCCCGTTGATCTTTAAGCAATCCCTTGGCAATGCGTTTGCGCCAACCTGTTCCGACACGGTCACCAACTTTCAGGTGCAGTGCTTCGATCAACCGTGCGCTTGCCTTATTAGCGTAAATCAGTTCACCCTGATCGGTGATACGCATCACCGGGTTTGGGTTTTCTTCCGGAATGCGCGCCAGTTCCCGTATCTGGCTTTCGGCCTTAAGTTGTTCGTTCAGCGCCTTTGTGTTTGCGAGCGTCAACTTGATGCCGTTGATCGCACTTTTTCTGGTTAAGAACGTGAGCTGAGTAATGACCAGAACCGATCCAAGTATGGTAAGCGTGTTAAAATACCATTCCAGCGGCCCCCAAAGAAGCATGGACAGCCAGGTTAGAAAAAGAACTGGGCTGGAAAAGCCCCAAGACACCCTGAGCGAAAATGTTGTAGAACCGCCAAATGCTCCGATAAATGCGAACAGGTACAGAACCATCTGCTCGTGCGGTGCCAAATATGGCATCATGAAAAAATTGAAGCTGCCCCATGCTGTTCCCAGGATCAGAGAGGTGATGAGGATGACTTTCAATCGCCGTTTCGAGATCGATTTGGGCCTCGGCTTGTTACGCAACGCGTAATAGCTTTTCATCCCCATCACATTCATGATCAGCAACATGACCAAGGATGCAATTGCGGGTAACGTCAGATTTGAGGGGCCGATCTGCAATATCATCACGGCAAAGGCCATCAAGAATGAAAGCGCAAATACAGGCGTCGTCGACGCTACGTCCAGCGCTTCATGAATGCGTAGCTCGCTTTCGTAGTCTTGTTCTTGTAAGTCCTGCACGCGCTTCTCCCCAAAAGCCGTTCAATTTCAGGTCACAAAATCAGGTGCAGCCTTAATCTGGCAAGGTTTATCTACGATGCGCAGTTGATTGTGTTCATCGCGGATGACCTCGTCCTAAGGCTACGGGTACCGATCGAGCGAATTCGGCCTTGTACGAATGTCAGGAATGCGGGCTGCGACCGCAGCAATTTGGCCGGTCGGTGAATGTCCGGATAGGGCCGATGGTTAGGTAGTAACAAGCGGGGCAGGGGCAATTGCTACGTCTGCTCCGAGGCCCGCTCGGAGCCCAAAAGTTCCAAATGCTGCACCATGTATAGATTGCAGCGAAGCGTGGCTTTGCTCTGGATGAAAACCGTGGCACAAGCGGTTCAACTATTCGCAAGGATCAGATCACTCGCCTTCTCTCCAATCATGATTGCAGGCGCGTTGGTGTTCCCGCTTACGATTTCGGGCATTATCGAACAGTCTGCGACACGAAGATTTTCTATACCCTTAACTTTTAATCGCGGGTCGACGACTGCCTGTGCCGAAGTTCCCATCGCGCATGTCCCGGTGGGATGGTAGATTGACACGGAATTGGAGCGAGCCCAGTCTAATGTTCCATCATAGTCTTCACACGACAATTGCGCAGACGGTCGATACTCTTCCGAAATCTTTGATGCCAAAGGGTTATGCTTTGCAATCTTTCGGGCAATATTTACCCCGTCCACAATGGTTCGGCAGTCGGTCTCGGTCGACAAGTAATTCGGAATAATCTTGATGTATTCTGCTGGGTCTGGACCGTTCAGGCGCAACTGTCCACGGCTTTCGGGGCGCAACTGGCAGACCGACATTGTAAATGCCGAAAACGGGTGCACCCCTTCACCTGGGCTGTCTGCAGACCAGGGTTGGACGTGGAACTGGATGTCAGGTGTCTGCACTTCAGGACGGGTTTTCAGAAATCCAGTCGCCAAACTGGCAGCCATCGTCATCGGACCCGCGCGAAATAAGGCATATTTCAGCGCAATCCGTGCCTGATTAAAGAGGCTGCGGACCTCATCATTCAGCGTGGGTTCATTGCATTTGAAGACAAGACGCGCTTGCAAATGGTCCTGTAGCTCTTGGCCTACGCCAGCCAGGGCGTGCACAGGTTGAATTCCGTTTTCTTTCAGATGATCCGGGTCGCCGATGCCCGACAGCATCAGAATATGGGGCGAGTTGATGGCGCCGCCCGAAAGTATGACCTCGCGGCGCACGGTAACTTTTTGCATCGCGCCAGAGCGGTCGCGGTATTCCAGCCCCGTTGCTTTTTTCCCATCAAGCACAACACGCGTCACCAATGCGT
Source organism: Ruegeria sp. G5 (assembly GCF_056533365.1). Taxonomy (NCBI): domain Bacteria; kingdom Pseudomonadati; phylum Pseudomonadota; class Alphaproteobacteria; order Rhodobacterales; family Roseobacteraceae; genus Ruegeria; species Ruegeria sp. G5. The sequence goes on from NZ_JBQFOK010000011.1 coordinate 102,022, forward strand.
GCGTAACTACGTTCAGGTTGTCCCGATCGCGGATCGGTTTCAGATAAGCAACCGCAGCGCTGCACCGACGCCCTTTGCGTGTTGTGAGTTGGAAGTATCCGACCCCTTCTTGATCCGCGCCGTTGTAGTCAGGATTAAATGGATAACCCGCCGCCTGCGCCGCAGCCACCCAGGCATCGCAGATCGGACGTTGGATGCGCATGTTCGACACCGAAAGCGGCCCGCCTGTACCGTGAAACGCATCCTCACCGCGTTCCTGATCTTCACTGCGCTTGAACAGGGGCAGAACATCTTCCCATCCCCAGCCAATGTTGCCCATCTGACGCCAGCGGTCGTAGTCTTCGTGCTGGCCTCGCACATAAAGAAGACCGTTCAACGACGATGACCCGCCCAAGACCTTACCGCGTGGCCAATCAATCGATCGCCCATTCAGGCCCGGGTCAGGTTCGGTACGATAGCACCAATCGACCGACGGGTTGTGCATGGTTTTGAAGTACCCGACTGGGATGTGAATCCATGGATTCGTGTCTGGTCCACCGGCTTCAAGCAAGGCAACTTTCGTGTTTGGGTCAGCGCTCAGGCGATTGGCAATGACGCAGCCCGACGACCCCGCCCCGACAACCGCATAATCAACCTCCATGATCGTCTCCTCCCAAAGCCGTCAAAAAACTCTATGCAAATTGCCAGAACTATACTAGCATTTTTTGATACAAAACGTCTCAATAATTGCGATACGGGAGGATAGCAATGGAGATTGGTCGGAAACTGAGTGGAATTTCACGGCGGGATTTCTTCCGCGTGGCAGGCCGCTATGGCATGAGCTCAACCCTGTTGGCAGCTGGCGGCTTTGGCGGCGCAATGAGCTTGGCCAATTTGGTGCAAGCCGCTGAATCAAATTATGAAAAGCGGTTCTCGAAAGAACCCAAACACACGCTGAAATTCGGTGCGGCCGGCTTCAACACCCGCAACCTGTTGATCGAACGGGCTGGGGCCATCGAGTTTGCCCGCGATCTTGAAGAACGCACAGATGGCGAGATTCGGATCGAGTTCATTGGCGACAACCAGATCTGCGGTCAGCTGAGCTGTGTCGAGAAGACTCAGCAGGGTATCGTCGACATCTATGCGGCTTCTACGCAAAACTCAGCGGGCGGTGCCCCTTATTTGAACGTGCTGGACTATGCCTACATGTTCCCAAGCCGCGCGGCGCAATATCATTTCTTCTACAGCCCAGAAAGCCAGCGCATCTTGCGTGATCCGTTGGAAAAACGGCATGGCCTGAAGTTCCTGTTCACCCATTGTGAGCTGCGTGGCCTGCAAATGGGATCGACCTTTGCAGACAAACCGACCGTTACCAAGCTTGACGAGCTGTTTGGAACAAAGAACCGCGTGACCGGTACCCAACTGGGGCGGATCGCCATGCAGCTGTTGAACCTGAACCCAGTGCCCGTCGCGTGGGAAGAAACACTGGATGCATTGAAAACTGGTCTGATCGATGGTGCGGAGACATGGGCCTCGGCCGTAGCGTATGCCAATATGGCCCCGGTCGTGTCGCAGTCGGTGAACCTCAAGTTCTTCTGCGGAACCGAGCATACGTCAATGTCAGCCAGAGTGTTCGACGGCCTGAGCGGCGAACTGCAGGATGCGGTGATGGAGTCCTCGTACTTCACGCAGGCCCTGATTCAAGGCGCGAACGAGGCAGCGTTGCTGAATACCGTCGGGTTCTCGGACCCGCAGTTGCCCAACACGATCTTTGCAGAAAACGGTGTGCGTGCCGCTTTCCTCGCGGACGATCAGATCAAACTGGCCGAGGAAATGTGTGCCCCGAACTTCAACCCAGAACCCTGGGCGCAATGGCGCGAGCGGTTGAACAACTGGGCGGGCGGCATCGATACCTATCAGGAAATCTATGACATCGCGCGCGAGATTCCAGCAGACATGCTGCCAGAGAATGTCGAACCCCGCCGCTGGTGGATGGGCGCGGCCTGATTAAGCAAACCGCATCGGCCTTTTGGGGGCCGGTGCCACCAAACACCGACTGGGAGTACGGGGTTAATGTCGTTATGGGCAGATATCGGTGCGATCTTCAGCGCCTTACTCAGCCGGGATTCATTCGAGATCCAGACTGCATTGCGGTCGGACGCGGCTTGGGTGGTCGGTACAGTGATTGCAGCGCTTGGCGGTTTGCTGATCATGGTGATCTACCAAAAGGTACCATTCATCGAACGTCAGCTTGAACGCTCGGTCATGGTCTATTCCTATCTGGCCATTGCACTGATTATCTTCTGGGGCGTCATTGATCGGTTTGTTTTCAATGATCAAGAGCCTTGGTCGACCACCATCCCACCGCTTTTGTTCATGGTGATGGCGTGGTTTGGCGCGTCATACAACGTGCGCCTGCGCACTCATCTTAGTTTTTCTGAATTTCGCACCGCAATGCCGCGCGGGGCGCAACTGGCCTGCCTGATACTGGATGCGGTATTGTGGTTTATCTTTGCAGTGATCGTCATTGTGACGACAACGCGGCTGGTGGCGTTATCGGCCTCAAATTTTCAGATTGTGTTGGGGACCGATAACATCATGCAATGGTGGTTCCTGCTGGCGGCCCCGCTGTCATTCTTTCTAATGGTCGGTCGGGTGTTTCAGAACCTGGCCGATGATCTCAGAAACTGGAAAACGGGTAAGCCCCTGCTGCAGCAGGCGGTGATTGGGTCGGACTGATGGCGGACGGAACCTGGGTCACTCTGATCTCGATAGCGGTCACCTTTTTGTTCATGTTGGGCGTGCCGGTTCTGCTGGTCATCAGTTACTGGGTCATCGGCTGTTCTTTTGTTCTTGGCCTGACGCTGGACAATATGGGGGCCGAGCTACTGAACGTATTCAACAAGGGTTTCGCGCTGCTGGCGATGCCCCTGTTCATTCTGACAGGGGACTTGATCAACAAATCCGGTATAGCCCGCAGGCTGAGCGATTTTGCTTATGCCTGTTTGGGCTGGATTCGCGGCGGGCTAGCCATGGCCTCGTTGGGGGCCTGCGGACTGTTCGCGGCCATTTCCGGCTCGAACTCGGCAACAACCGCGACAATCGGGTCGATGCTGCACCCCGAAATGGTCAAGGGTGGCTATGACGAACGGTTCAGCGCCGCAACCGCAGCGGCAGGCGGTACGGTTGGGATCATCATCCCGCCGTCGATTATTTTCATCGTCTACGGGTTCCTGATGAACCTGCCGATCTCGGAACTGTTCGTGGCGGGTATTCTGCCTGGTGCCTTGATGGTCATAGGAATGCAACTGGCCTGCTGGATTATCTGCCGCATGAATGGTTGGGGGTACCTGATCCCGTTGCAATTTAACCGCATCCTGAAAACCGCCTTTGGAGCCTGGCTTGGGTTCTTTGCCATTGGGCTGGTTCTTTGGGGTATCTACACGGGCAAGTTTTCACCAACCGAAGCTGCTGGTGTGACGGTTGGCTTCTGCGTGATTGCCGGGCTGGTCAGCTATCCCATCAACCGCATTATGGGCGCGCGGAACAACATTCCGCCAACCGAAAAAACCTATGCCGAAATGTTCGTGGTTGAAGGGTTCACCATCCCTGAAATCCCCTCCATCGTGATCCGGTCGGCGCAGATAACCGGCATTCTCGCGCCGTTGATTGCTGTGTCAGTTGTGATGCAACAAATCCTGTCACTGCTTGGCGCACAGCAGACCATCGGTGATTTTGTTACCTCGATGGGCGGGTATCATGCCGTGTTGTTTACGTCGATGGTGATCGTTTTCTTCTCGGGCATGGTGCTTGAAAGCCTTCCTGTAACGATCATCCTTGCGCCCATCCTCGCGCCCATTGCAGCTTCAGTTGGGGTCGATCCGATCCATTTCTCGGTGATTTTCCTTGTTGGGGCGTCAATCGGGTTCATCACCCCGCCATACGGGCTGAACCTATACGTCGCATCGGGTGTGACTGGTGTGCCCTATTTCCGCCTGCTGCGCTATACAGTCCCGTATCTTGTTGCCTTGCTATCAGTTTGGATTCTGGTTTCGCTGGTGCCTAATCTGGCCTTGATCCTGCTTCCAAACAACTAGACTGTAGCGGAATGGCTTACACGGATGCACTAGACAAAGACACCCAAATACCGACAAACCTGCGACTCTTGTTGATACTTGAGGAGGTTGCCCGGCGCGGGGTTGCAGTAAAGCCCGCAGATCTGACCGAGACGTTGGGGCTGGCTAAGCCCACGGTTCACCGTCTACTGTTAACTGCCGAAGCAGAGGGGTTCCTTCAGCGTGATCTTGATGGTCGCTCGTTTGGTCCCGGTCCACGGCTGAGGCAACTTGCAGTGAATACGGTATCTTCTGAACATCTGCGCACCGCACGACTTGCTATTTTGCGCAGTGTGGCGGATGAGATCGGCGAAACATGCAACTTGGCAATCCCTGACCGCGAAGGGATGATCTATCTGGACCGGGTCGAGACCAAGTGGCCATTGCGCATTCAATTGCCGATTGGAACGCAAGTACCGTTCCACTGCACTGCGAGTGGAAAGATGTATCTGTCAACGCTGCGCAATCGTGTATTGGAAGGTTATCTGGCAGCTGGCAGGTTTGACGCTCAGACTTCGCGAACTCTGACCAACCCCGAGGCTTTGCGGAGCGAATTGAGCCGAATTTCCGCCAATGGTTATTCAACCGATGATGAAGAATTCATGACTGGAATGACCGCAGTTGCGGTTCCGATTCTCGATGGAACAGACCGCCTCGTTGCAACTTTGTCAGTCCACGCGCCCACACAGCGCCACGGGTTAGAAGGGTTGATCAAGTTTTTGCCGGTTTTGACGAGCGGTGCAAATAAGCTTTCAGGACTTCTCGTTTCTTAAAAGCCCTTTTTTGATCATCTGGCATGCATGGGTGCTTATTTTGCTGATCAATGACGCTGGAATTGGGTCCATTTACCCGTAATTGACAGATTTCAAACGTGGTTGACTATCGAAAATTTCATGCTGCAGCGATCGTGATTGAATTGGCAATCTGGGCATCTGAACACACAACGCTTGGCAAACACTTTTTGGATTTTCGCAAACAGCGAAGCTATTTTGCAAACGAAAAACTTCGCTCGATTATTTGCTCCAGAATGCGCTGAGATCGGGATAGGCGGACTCCGACAGGGAAGGCAGCCTCGAAATTCGAAGCATAGGAAAACTGTTCGGGACAGACCTCTTTCATGCGTCCATCCGACAAGTAAGGTTGGGCGCATTGGGCGGGCAGGTGACCCAGAAAACGCCCCGAGAGAATAGCCGCTGCGATGCCGTCCATATTGCCGCTGTGGATATGCTCGTATGCCGGTTTCAAACCACCGGGGCGCAAAGAGCCACCATAGTACGAACGCGACGCATAGTCATAGGCTTCGATGTCATCGGGTTTTGGGTCTATGACATCAAACAATGGATGGCCGATACCGCAATAGAGGGATTGCTGTTCCTTAAACAATGACAAGTACCGTAAACCGGGCGCATGGTTTGGGAAGGTGTGGATGCCCATGTGCAGCTTCTGCTCTAGGATTCTGCGCTCGATCTCAAGCGGTTCCATGACGCGCAGGTGCAGTTTCACTTTTGGCATCGCATCCCGCAGTTCAGACAGGATGCGGTCAAAGGGGAAATCTTCATTCCCTAGCAAAGCATCGGCGGTGGCGATTTCCAATTCACCCGTGATCTCTCCGCGCACGTTGTTGATGCGTGAGACAAAATCCTGACAGTCGCGCAGTAGGTCGGTCGCCATCTGGTAGACCTCGTGCCCTTCTTCGGTCAGCGCGAACCCGGCCCGCCCCCGGCGGCAGAGCCGCATCCCAAGCCGCGTTTCAAGGTCGTTCATCTGTGTACTGATCGTCGATTGGCTGACATTCAGTGCGATCTGTGCGCGCGAAAAACCCCCAGCCTCGGCCACGGCAACAAAGACGCGCAACAGATGAAGATCGGGCGTGGAAATTGAGGTCAGCATTCGGCTTCCTACGATAAACATCGATGTAATCATCATTTATCGTGGGTTGTGCGGCGGTAATCAAGCGTGATTTCTGAGGCGAAGATGCTGAATGAGGTTTGCCCGCAGTGACAGATTATACGCCGCCGTCTTCGCCCGACATGTTCGCCCCACGCTACGGAGGATTGGCAACGTTCATGCGTGCACCCGTCGCCCAGTCCCTGGCGGATGTGGAGATCGGGTTGTTGGGTATTCCCTACGACGGAGCATTGACCAACCGTCCCGGTGCACGCCACGGCCCACGCGAAGTGCGCAACCAGTCCAGCCTGATGCGCGCGATCAATCACGCTACGCGAGTAAACCCCTATGAGCTGTGTCGCATTGCGGATGTGGGCGATGTACCGTTCCATTCTGTCTTTGACATCGAGGCGACGCATAAGGACATAGAGGAATTTGTCGCTTTGCTGGTCGCAAATGATGTGGTGCCGTTGTCCTGCGGCGGGGATCATTCTGTGTCCCTGCCGATATTGCGCGCAGTCGCGCCCGAGCCGGTCGCGTTAATCCATATTGATGCGCATACGGATACATGGGACAGTTTTCAGGGGTCAAAATTCAACCACGGTGCCCCTTTCCGGCGGGCTCATGAAGAGGGTCTGATCAACCCGAAGAAAACGGTCCAGATCGGCATTCGCGGTGCGCAGAACGTATCCGAGGGGTGGGATTATTCTGAACAGGCTGGCATGCGCGTCATGTTTATCGAAGAGGTGCAGGAACGCGGTATTGTGGCAATTGTGGACGAAGCGCGAGCGATCGTTGGCGACGGTCCGGTTTACCTGAGTTTCGATATCGACAGCATTGATCCAGCCTTTGCCCCGGGCACTGGCACGCCCGAAGTAGCAGGTTTAACCACCGCCGAGGCGATGGCGTTGATCCGCGGGTTTCGCGGGCTGAACTATGTCGGTGCGGACGTGGTTGAGGTTTCGCCGCCTTTCGATGTCGGTGGACTGACGGCACTGGCAGGGGCAACGGTGATGTTTGAGCTGCTCTGCGTACTGGCTGAAGCGCGGCATTCGGTGACGGCGCGATGATGCAAAGCGGCGCGACCGTAGCTGATCAGGGCGGGCTCAGCGGGGCATATGTGCCCGTCTCGCATGATCGCGCCAATGCGATCCTGCAAGAGCATTATGGTTTTCAAGGCACGCTGCGCCGGTTCGAGACGGAAAAGGATGACACGTTCTGTGTGTCCTGCTCGGATGAACGCATGTTTGTTCTAAAAATCGCCAACCCCTCAGAACCCCTGGAAGAAATTGATTTTCAGACCTGCATGATGCGCCATGCAACCCGGCGCGATCCTACGCTTGCGATCCCGGACACCATCCAGACGGTTGCGGGGCAAGACTACGCCTTTGTTACCGATGAAGGAGGGCACAAGCGGGTGGTGCGCGTGCTCAGCTACCTCAAGGGTATACCGCTGGATTCAACGGAATCCAATCCGCGTCAGCGGGTCGAGATCGGCAAGGTTCTGGGCCGTTTGCGGTTGGCCACCGACGGGTTCGACCATCCCGGTGCTGCGCGGCAATATGCATGGGATGTGCAGCATCTGCTGACGTTAGAGCATCTGTTGGCCCATGTTGACGATCCCTCGCAACGCGAAGCGCTCGAACAGGGGCTTACGCGGTTCCAGTGTATCGAACCGCGGCTGCGTCAATGTCGGCAGCAGGTGCTGCACAATGATTTCAGCAAGTCCAACATTGTGGTCGATCACAACCGGCCTGAATTCGTAACCGGGATCATCGACTTTGGAGATTCCGTCAAAACCGCGATTGCAGTGGATGTGGCGACGGCGCTGCTCAATCAACTGCCGCAAGGGCCCTATGAGGATCTGTTCTATCGCGGACGGGATGTTCTGGACGGGTATTTGCAGGTTACTGAGCTGACAGAGCATGAACTGGCCCTGATACCGCATCTTGTGATGGGGCGGGTCGTTGTGCGTGCGCTGCTGACCTTGTGGCGTACCAAGATGTTTCCCGAAAACACGCGCTATATCATGCGCAATACCTATCAGGGGTGGCACCAGCTGGACTGGTTTCTGGCGTGCAGCCCGGATCAGGTCTCGGACCTGTTGATGTCTTTTGCCGATCAGAAAGGATGATCGAAGTGACCGCTGCCGAAAAACAGACCAAACGCGGTAAGATGGTGAACGGGTTCGACCCGGCCAATACCGAAAAACTTGATCCGCGAGCGCGTGACTTCGTGGAGCGCCGCGCCCGGCTGCTGGGCCCGGCCTATCGCCTGTTCTATTCCAACCCGGTCGAATTCAGCCGCGCCAAGGGCGTGTTCATGTATGACGCGGATGGCAATGAATATCTGGACGCGTATAACAACGTGGTCTCGGTCGGTCACTGCCACCCGCATGTGAATGCGGCCATCACACGGCAGATGGAGGTGATGTGCACTCATACCCGGTACATGCAAGACGGAATTCTGGAGTTCGCAGAAACACTGTTGGATACATTCGAGCCTGAGATCGGCCACGTCATGTTCACCTGCACAGGGTCCGAGGCTAACGATCTGGCGTTGCGGATGGCCAAGCATCACACCGGCAATCAGGGGATCATCGTCACCTCCGAGGCGTATCATGGCAACTCGGAACTGACTGCTGGTTTCTCGCCCTCGATGGGGGAAAACTCACCGCTGGGAACCTGGGTGCGTAGGGTACCTGCGCCTGATACCTACAGGATTGAGACACAGAATATGGGCGAGTGGCTGGCTGCGCGCGTGTCTGAGCAGATACATGATCTACACAGGCGCGGGCAGGGTTTGGCGGCCTTTGTGGCGGATTCGCTGTTCACCTCGGACGGCATCTTCCCTCAAGAACCGGGGATGCTGAAACCAGTTCTGGACGTGGTCCGCAATGCGGGCGGTGTCTTTGTGGCGGATGAGGTACAATGTGGGTTTGCGCGCACCGGTAGTCACATGTGGGGCTACCAGCGACACGGCGTAGTGCCCGACATCGTGTCGCTGGGCAAACCGATGGGCAACGGATACCCCGTTGCCGGGATCGCCATGCGCCCCGAGGTTGCCAAGCGGTTTGGCCATGACATGCGCTATTTCAACACGTTCGGCGGCAACACGGTGGCGATGGCAGCCGCCAAAGCAACGCTTGAGGTCATACGGGGTGAAAACCTTCAGGACAATTGCGACCGGGTGGGTCGGATCATGCTGGACGGACTGCGCGACATTGCAGCACGTCACGATGGGATTGGCGATGTGCGCGGAACCGGTTTGTACATGGGTGTCGAAATCGTGCAGGACCAGGCCACCAAGACCCCGGACAGTCGCCGGGCACTTGCGCTTGTAAACGAACTGCGCGAGCGCCGGATTCTAATCTCGGCCACGTCCTTCAACGCCAATGTCCTGAAGATTCGGCCGCATCTGACATTCAGCGAGGACAATGCCGACAGATTCCTGACCGGTTTTGAGGCCGCTTTGAACGCAGTCGCGTGATTAAAACCGTTGTCATTTCTACCGGAGCGGGCGCTACCCCTCTCGTTATTTGTGTTCTGCGCAATAAACGCGCGCTGTTCCAAAACTCGTGATGAAAAACCGAGCAGAGTTAATGCGAATATGCGTTACTTCTAAAAAACTAGATGTAAAGTAAACGATTTACGTATTTTTTGTCACTTTTTGCCTGTGTCTCATACCGACATCAAGTGGCCATCAGAGCCATCCGCGACCCAACAAGGAGACCAAGACATGCAAGACCATTCGATCTTCAGGACAGCCAGAAAGGCCCTTTTGGCTCCGGTGGCTGTTGTGATGGCAACAAACATGGCTGCAAGCGCGGCACAGGCCGAGGATAGCATCAGCTGCATCTTCCCCTTCTGGTTCGGCTTTGCGCCTGTTTTCGTGGCGCAGGAGGAAGGGTATTTCGAAAGCGAAGGGCTTGAGGTGACGACGGCCTTTGATAATGACCGCGCAAATGTCCTCCCTGCGATGGCGAATGGTTCGATTGATTGCACCATGCGCACCATCGGTGAAAGCATGTCCCGACCGCGTCAACCTGACACGACGGGAACCGTGATCGGCACTATCGATATATCAATCGGGGCGGACGGAGTTGTTGCGTCGGAAGATATCAAGTCGGTCGAGGATCTGATTGGAAAAACAATGGCTGGTGAGATTAACCATCCGGGAACCACTTTAATCCAGCATGCTTTGTCCCAGAAAGGCAAAAGCATCAAAGACGTGGATATCCAGCTAATCGCAACAGATGACTCGGCCGCAGTATTCGAGGATCCCAATGTATCGGCCGTTGCGACCTGGGAGCCGATGATGAGTTCCATCATCAAAAACACATCGCGCGACGGAGCGCATCTGTTGCTGACGTCGGCCGACTATGAGGGTTTGATCACCGACGTGATCATCGTCCGCACCGAAGATTTGCAGGAGAACCCGGAGAAATACGCCAAGTTTCTGCGCGGAATCTACCGGGCGATTGATCTGTACAACACCGACCCAGACAAATTCATCGCAATCTCGGCACCGGCTTTTGATGTTCCAGACGCAGAGATGAAGGAGGCGCTGGCCGGTGTGAAATACACCTCCTATGAGGAAAGCGTGGACTACATGCCTTCTGCCGCAGGGGAAGGGCAGCTGAAAGAAGTCTTTGACTCCTTCAATGAAATCAACGTGGTGCTTGATCTGCAAGATGCACCGCTTGAGTACCAGCCCTTCATTAACGGGTCCGTTCTGGATGGCTTGTTCGACGGCCACACGCGCTAAGCCTAAGGCTTTTCCTCGGTTCATATCGTTGCCGGGGAAAAGCGTTCCTCAGATCTCACACTCGGAAAGACTGACGCGTGTTCAAGTCCCTGTTCGCTTTTCGCAAACCTCTCAATCGCCGTACGGACCTCACCTTGGGCATCGTGGGGTTTATCCTATTTTTGGCCGCATGGGAGATCACAGCAAGATCCGGTGCAATTCGACCTGAATTCTTGCCGTCACCCATCGCAGTAGTGAAGGCCTTTGTCGGCCTTTTCGTCGAACGTGACTTTGCCTCGGACATTGTCATCAGCGTGGGGCGTGTTTGGTTTGCCTTTTTACTGTCCATGATCGTCGCGATACCGCTAGGCCTGTTGATGAGCACCTACAGGTTCGCCGGGGCCATCCTGGAACCTTTTGTGGACTTCGTTCGTTATTTGCCGGTTCCCGCATTGGTGCCGTTGCTAGTGATTTGGTTCGGCGTAGGCGAAACATCCAAAATTGCCGTCTTGTGGATGGGCACGTTCTTTCAGTTGATCCTGATGATCTCGGATGACACTAAACGCGTACCGGTCGAGTTCATCGAATCCGGTCAGACGCTTGGGGCCAGCAATGGTCAGATCATGCGCCACATAATCATTCCAGCGGCGCTGCCCAATATGGTAGACAGTTTGCGCATTACGATGGGATGGTGTTGGACCTATCTGATTGTCGCTGAGATTGTGGCGGCAAATTCCGGAATAGGCCATGTGATCTGGTCCCTACGGCGGTTCGTTAAAACCCCCGAGGTGATGGCAGGCATTATCACGATCGGAATCATTGGGCTGCTGACCGATCAGGCGTTTCGCTACGCGCATGCGCGGCTGTTCTCCTATCTGCGCAGGTAAACCATGGACAATTTCATCGACATCAAAGACGTGGCCAAGACCTATTGGTCCGATGACGGCAAAACTGAAACCAAGGTGGTTCTACCGCTCTCCATGACGATTGCTGAGGGCGAGATGGTCATGTTCCTGGGCCCATCGGGTTGCGGGAAAACCACGCTGATGCGGATTGTTGGCGGGTTGGAGACACCGGATCAGGGCACCATTCACCTGCATGGAGACCTCTTGACCGGGCCGGACCGCAGGCGGGGCATGGTGTTTCAGTCCTATTCCTCATACCCATGGCTGACGGTACGCGACAATATCAAATTCGGGACAAGATACCGCAAAGATATCTCCTCAAAGGAGAAGGAAGAGGTCACCGACCACTATCTAAACATGGTCGGGTTGAAGCGCTACGCAGATTTCTACACCAACCGTATCTCAGGCGGGATGCGCCAACGGGTTGCCATCGCACGAACTTTGGCTTCATCACCGGATGTGCTGTTGATGGACGAACCGTTTGGCGCGCTGGATGCGCAAACGCGGGAATATCTTCAGTTCCAGCTGATGGACATCAACAAGGCCGAGAAGAAAACGACCATTTTCGTGACCCATGACGTGGAAGAGGCGATCCTGCTGGCCAATCGGATCGTGATCTTTTCGTCTCGCCCCGCTCGGGTGGTGCGTGAAATCCAAGTCGATGAGATTCTGCCACTCGAGGACCGCCGCAACGGCACGGCGAACATGGACCGGTTTTTCAAGCTGCGGGCCGAGATACTGGAAATCATCCGGGCCGAATACGCGCATACTTTGGAGGAAACATAGGATGGCCGCAGAATTGTCCGGCAAACATGTGGTCGTTACCGGCGCCAACCGGGGGATCGGTCTGGGTCTGGCCCAGGGGTTTCTGGAGACCGGGGCCGACGTGACTATTGTTGCGCTTGAGGAAGACGTAGAGCAGGTGGCCAGTGGGCTGTCAAAGGATCATGAGCGGGCTGTCGGGCACATACAATGCGACATCTCGGATTTGGAACAGGTCAAAACGCTGTGCGCGTCTTTGGACCGCGTTGATGTGTTGATCAACAATGCGGGCTTTGAATACATCACCCCGATCGACGATCCGGCGGATCATGTGGATGAAGTGTTTCGACAGATAATCGAAACCAATGTCATCGGTACGTTTTCCGTTACTCGTCACCTGTTGGACAAAATCCCAGATGGTGGGCGGATCGTGAACACAGCTTCGATGTGGGGCAAAACTGCCGTGGCCGAATTCAGCGCTTACTGCGCCTCGAAACACGCGGTGATCGGGCTAACCCGATCTTTGGCGCAGGAGCTTGCGCCGCGCGGCATTTCTGTCAACGCGGTGTGCCCCGGCTGGGTGCGCACCGTTGCCTCGATGCGGTCGCTCTCTTTCATGGCAGCCCGGCAAGACCGGACGGAAGCCGACCTGCTGGACGAAATCGTGTCGGCACAGGCGCTTGGCGGACTGATGGAACCGTCCGATATGGTGGCAATGTACCTGTTTTTGGCCGGGCCCGCAGCGGCCAACATCACTGGCCAATCCTTTACCGTCGATCGTGGGGAGCTGATGCAATGACGCAGGATTTATCTGGAAAGGTCGCGCTGGTCACAGGCGCGGCTCAGGGGATCGGCGCGGCGGTTGTAAGCGCTTTGGCACAGGCGGGCGCCACCGTCATTGCAGCCGATATGCAGGATGTTTCGGATACTATCTCGGGCTTGCCCGGCGGGCGCGGGGTTCCTTGCGACGTATCCGATGCAGATAGTGTGGATGCGCTGTTTCATTCGATAACCGAAACCGAGGGAAGATTGGACTTTGCGATCAACGCGGCGGGTATTCTGTTCGAGGCAAATCTGGTCGAAATGGATGTTTCTGAGTTTGACCGAATGGTCTCGGTCAATCTGCGAGGGTCGTTCTTAATCGCCCAGGGTGCCGCGCGGCTTATGTCCAAGGCAAATTCGGGACGGATCATACTGATTGCGTCAGAGCTGGCTTATCTGGGCCGGGCTGACTACTCGGCCTATTGCGCGTCCAAGGCTGGGGTTGTGGGCCTGACCCGGTCGCTTGCACGCGAGCTGGCACCCTCGATCACGGTAAACGCTGTTGCGCCAGGGCCCGTAAACACGCCCATGCTGGATGTTGAAAACATGTCGCCAGAGTGGATCGAAAAGGAATTTGACGTTCCCTTGGGCCGGATCGCTCAACCGTCCGAAATCGGCGGATTAGTTCATTTTCTTTGCGGACCGCACGCCGGGTACTTCACGGGACAATCGCTCAGCCCGAATGGCGGCGCGGTGATGATTTAAGGAGCTTTTGCTATGCAACTTGCACGACCTGTTCCCTGGCCCAATGGGGCCAAAGTGGCTTGCGCCATAACGCTGGATATGGATGCCGACAGCCTGATCCATATCCATCACGGCGAAGGGGCGCAGAACAAATTGTCGGCTACGTCAATGCTGCGATACGGACCAGAGGTTGCCGTGCCGCGCATCTTGGAAACCTATCGCAAGTTTGACTTGAATCAGAGCTTTTTCATCCCTGCCTGGTGCATTGAAAACCACACTAAAACGGTTGAGGCCATTGTTGCTGAAGGGCATGAGGTCGGCTACCACGGCTATATCCACGAAGCCCCCAACAGCTTGTCTGAGGCACAAGAACATGACTGGATGTGCCGTTCGATAGAAATCATTGAGAAGCACACCGGGAAACGGCCCCGAGGCAATCGTTCGCCGCTCTATCATATGTCCGCCAAGACACCCGAGTTTCTGGCTGAAGAGGGGTTTCTATATGACTCATCCCTAATGGGGGATGACGTACCATACATCCTACGAACAGAGCAGGGGGATCTGATTGAGCTTCCTGTCAGTTGGGCTACGGATGATTGGCCTCCTTATGTACATGCCCCTGACCTGGGATACATGTTCGCGCCACAATCGCCGGATCGGGCCATGGAGATTTTTATGGCCGAATTTGAAGCGCTCCGTTACTCCCCGGGAGGGCTTTGGATCGCAGTCTGGCACCCCTTTGTCAGCGGGCGGTTGTCTCGCTGGCAAAGGGTCGAAAAAATGATCGAGTACATGTTAGATACGGGTGATGTCTGGTTCGCTACGCTTGAAGAGATTGCCAACCACATCAATGCTGTCTCGGCATCTGGTACCTATAACCCGCGTTGCGACAGCCTGCCGTACACCGACGGTATGCAGGTGCCACCTGACTTGATCGGCAAAGTGTAAAATGCCGCCATATCGTATCGCTCGAAAACACTGGTTAATCATCAGTTTTGAATTGGATCAGTGCTTTGACTATTTGACGAGCGCCTAGCTCCTACTTGGCCGCCCGATCAAAAAAGCTCTATAGTTCTTAACGAGCTCATCTGTTCATCGTGTTCAAGTGGATTAGCTTTTCTGACAAGAGCATTATTGGAAACGTCACGCTGAGGTGCGGAGCACTTTCCGGATATACGTGTTTGCAGATCGGAAATGCGATGGCCCAGAGGCTTCTGCGTACCGGCCTAGGGTCCATTTCCCTGTCCAGTTTTGAACTCCGATTGTATAAAGCTCAGCTTCGTCACGAGCCACGAGAAATGCGCGCAGCTTTTCGCAAGCGGCCTCAAATTCTGACAAAAGGTGCGACCAACTGCTTGCGTTTCCATGGGCATAAATGGCCGCGTTGTATTCCTTTAGTTGGTTCCATTTGTACCCTTTAGCTGGCACATACACTTTTTGCCCAGCGATACCTTGCGCGTACCAATCTAGGTACATGCCAATCCAGTGGGTACGATGCGCAATAACACCTTTGATCGTTGTGTTGTCGTCCGGAAGTGATAGCGCAGACTGGACTTCGCCAATGCCGGCAAGAGTTTTGCTCAGCTTAGCTAATTCCTTATCATAAGCTAAAAGTAGATCAGATTTGTTTGTTGCAGCTGGCATAACTCACAGATACCTATGCCACATCTTTTCACATTGACTTCTATCAAGATGCGACTTGTGCGTGCGACTGAAGAAATACAAGTTTGTTGTTCGTTTAGCTTCGTTGCAACATAGGACACTAACTGGTGCGTCCAAATGATTTTACGACGTTACGAGTGCTGTAACAAAGCGAACGACCGTCCGCTTTGTCCTGAGATATTGAAGCATCTGAACACTAATCGGCGTGCGTCTGCTCTGCGCAAAAAGCGAAAAGGGTACTATTTGGATCACGAAGGGCGATGCTTTGAGGCGGCATGGCTTTGCCGAATTCCCCAAACGCCAAACGAGCCTCGTTGATGATCGCGGAGCGATAGGCATCTTCGACTGAGTAAACTTTTAAACACGGGATCCATGTTGCCTGAGTTTTTGTCGACCAATCAACCGCATGCCAGGCTGTAGCTGTTTCCCCGTAAAGACCAATGCTGTGCGCATCTTGCCCTGGCGTGTTCTGCCAACCGCAGACACTTGAATAGAAGGCCCATGGGAACTCACGATTGTTACTTACGTATACTTCGGGACCGAACTGAGCACGCGGTGCAGGAAAAGAGTGTTGCGATTGAGATATCCCAAAAATCGCACCGAGCGGATCACGGACAAGGGCGTTGCGACCAACCCCCGGTACGTCAAATGGCAGACGAACGATTGTTCCACCGAGCTTTCCAATGCGTTCTACGGTCCTGAAGACATCAGTGACCTCGATGTAAGGGATCCATCCATTCTCGTGACCAATTGGTGTTTCAGTAAACCCCGCACCCGCTTCGCTCCCCGCCAGAGCGAGTACAAAGTCCTGTTCACCGCCACCCCAGGCAAAGTCTGTCGCCTGTTCAATCTGAAAACTCCAGTTTGCAACTCGTTGATAAAACACCATCGACCGTTTTCTGTTCGATGTGAAAAGGTCATGCCAGACTATTTGACCGGGTTTTAATTGTATCATCATCTCACCTCAGGAAACCTTTGTTTCTCTTGGCGCTCCGGACCATTTTTCCGAATGCCTTATCGCGTGATCGGCGTTCTGCGAGAGAAGCCGAATTAAAGGCTTCTTCTGACTTTAGCTTGCGCCATCTCTCCAAGCGCGCCGCATTCAGGGTGCCATTTTGTATCGCTTTGATGACACCACAGCCCGGTTCGGTTTCGTGGTTACAATCATTAAATCTACAATGCTCAGCCCTTTCGCGAACATCGGCGAACAGTTCGTTTATTCCCACGCTTGCATCGGTAAGTTGCAACTCGCGCATGCCAGGGGTGTCTAGAAGCAACGCGCCACCAGGCATAGAATGAAGCTCTCGCCGAGTTGTGGTGTGACGCCCTTTCGCGTCATCCTCGCGAATAGCCTGGGTTTCGACGGAATTGTTGCCGACTAACGCATTGGCGAGGGTAGACTTTCCGACACCCGAAGAGCCCAGAAACACAACAGTTCTTCCAGGCTTACACCAAGCAGCCAATTCTGTTCGCGGAGCGTTTCCGCGTGCGTCCAGTGCAACCACTTCTATCACGCTCGATACGGCGAGCGCAGCTTGAACGTAGTGGTGAGAGTCTGCGACCAGATCAGTCTTTGTGATTACGATAACCGGTTCGATTTGGGCTTCAAAAGCAATAGCGGCGTATCGCTCAAGACGGGCGACGTTAAAATCTTGATTGCAGGAGGTGACGATAAACGCCGTATCAATGTTTGCAGCAATCATCTGTTCCTGGCGGTCTGTACCCGGTGCACGCCGTTTGATCAGGCTTTTTCGTCTTAGAAGCTGACTGGCGCGTGGGTGCGAAGGATCTAGCATAAGCCAATCTCCGACCGTCACATCCGGTCTGGGTGAAAGAGTTGTATCAATGCCGTCACCAAGGACGTGAATTGCATTGCGATGCACACTTACGACGCGAACTGGCGACATAGCCGTCAGGCTATCTGCGCTGATCTGTTGGGCAAAAAAAGTCTGCCATCCCAATACTCGAAGGGAGTCGCTATTGGTGTCTGGTTGGAAGCTGCTCTGACGCTTCGGAAAGAATTCGGAATAGTCCCGTGTCATAGGGGGATGCTTTCATGTCTAGGCCACAAAAATGTTTGGGCTTTGGAAGTAAGAAATGACGGTTCAAACCTTTAGTGTCCGTCATCTCAGGGATGACGGAGTGTTTTTCACTTGTTAGATCTGAACTGGGAGGCACGCTGCCTCCCATTCTCACCGGGACATAAAAGCTCCTATTCCAGCCTCAGTCTTCTACCTTGCGGACACGAGGGACGCAACTGCCGCGGTTTGTCTTTGTGGTCATTGTCACTTTATGGCTGTCATCGTCATGTTAACCGCTCGGGTCAAGAATGGAGATCGGGTTTCCGCACTGACCTTCCTGCCGTACTTTTCATGGGTCGCATTAGCCACGGGCTTCAACCGTTCCATTGCGAAACTGAACTGAGAAGGAACAATATGTGTGCCAACTTCATTGGGCTTGTTTCAGGTCTTGTAATCATCGGATGCACAATGGCTCAGGCCGATGGAAAACTGACGGAAGACTTCTCCAAATCACCAGAGACGCGGTGGAACTACATTGCCGACACCGTCATGGGAGGAGTGTCTTCGGGGCAGGTGCAGTTTCGTTCGGAAGATGATGTTGCATTCGCGCGGCTGACCGGAACCGTCAGTACAGAAAACAACGGGGGCTTTATCCAGTTTCGACGCAAGTTGTCTGATCGACCAGGCGAAGGTGTATCAGGCGTCAGGCTCTTTGTACGGGGGAACGGTGAGCAATACTTCGTACACCTCAGGACACGTGGCACGGTGCTTCCGTGGCAATACTATCAGGCCGCGTTCGCAACTTCCAACCAGTGGACCGAAGTTTATTTGCCTCTGTCAGACTTCACGGCTTCAGGGGCCATGTTACGGGCTGTGCCAGTTGCGAACGAAATCACCTCAGTCGGAGTTGTAGCCTACGGGCGCGATCACGAGGCCCTCGTAGATGTCAGCGAGATTGGGTTCTACTGAAAGTCCCCAAAGAGCGGGCTGTGATCTTCAAATAGGTCCGCTCGACACAGTTTGAGACCGAATTGCGCTAACGCGAGAACGCGGATGCGCTGTTTCTTCATTTTAGATGCTGAACCTGTCCTTTCAGAGCGAATACTCTGAGCGTGTAGCCTTTCAAAGAGCCAACTCCACAAGCAGTCTTCAATTAAAATAATTTAATCTGAACATAGTACTTTCAGCAATAATCAACTCCCACATGAAGCTCATCTAAAGGAGTGAGTATCATGAAGAGGATTACAGCTTTGGGCCTTGTGGCCCTGACCCTATCATTTGCAGCCACTGGTGCGTTCGCCGACTGCTATTTTGGCAACGATGCGGTAACCGGAATGGAGACGATCATCTGTGAGACAGACGGTGGCTTTTCTAGCTGGGGCACTATGATCGCTGAAGCTTGAGTGTTTCTTTGTAAAACACCAAGCTTTCTGTGAACTGGGATACCTAATTCGCTGTGTCGCTGGCATGAGACTGTAGCGAATCACAGTAAAGCCGGCCGCGACCTGAGTTAGCATGTTTAGCACTACCGTAGGATGCCTCCTTTGAGCTGTCTTGTCTCTCTCGCGCGGGTCAGCTATTCGCCCGCGACTCTGCCCGCTGTGATCCGATCCAAACTGCAGTGCATCCTGCGACCAATACGCAGACACAAATCTGCAAAAGCTGTTCATATTTGTGTCCATCAATGAGGACCTGTGCCACAAAGGCCTGCCCACGAAACAGGTAAGCTATCGCACCAAGCATGGCCACGGCAAAGCTGACAAGATACGCCCAAAGCGCCACCTGTCGACCACCGATAAGCCCGGCCAGCAGGATCGGTGTCAAAAACATCGAGGCGGTGCCCGAGACCGCGACGGCATCAAACAGTGTCTGGTTTCCCCAGAGTGTCAGCGCCGCACCTGCGACTGCGAACAATGCCATGACAATGCGCCCACCAGTCAGGCTGCGGGGGGCCAGGCGCAGTTCTTCGACCACCAGCCGCGCAGCTGAAGACAGCGCGGAATCCAACGTCGAGAGCGCCGACACCAGTAGCGAAACTAACAGGGCGACAAAAACCCAGTCCGGCAGGGATTGCGCCCATGTACCAATCAACTCGCTCTCATAAGCCGCACCATCCAGCGCCGCCTGAATGCCAAAGAACCCAAACGCCACAATACAAAGCGAGGAAATCCAAAACGCGTGCAGGAAGCTTTTCCGGGTTGTTTCGCGATCCGCAATAAACCCGCGATCCATCATGACCGGGTCATGCACGGGATAAGAAAACACTTGCAGGAAGGCCACGACCAGCAACACCCAGCCATTGTGCGGCCCCGAAGTGCCCTTGGCGGTCAGAACCGCACCCAGATCAAAGCTGGGGCTGAGTATAAGCGCGACAAAGGCCATCGCAAAGACCACAAGAAAGACGGCCATCTGCAGAACATCCGTTCGAAGCGCCCCGTTCAGCCCGCCCCAGGCCGAATAGGCCAGCGCCAACAAGCCCACTACAAGGATCGAATACGTGCCGATATTGGCACTGTCAGGTGAGACGGCGTTAAAGATAAGACCAACCACGATCAGATTGGCAAAGATCTCTGACAGCAGCCTGAGGGCGATCACGAGGTTGTAACAGCCCGTTCCGATCGCTCCGAAACTGCCACGCAGCCAGTCCTGAACCGACCGCGCACCACGCGCGCGCAACCGTTGCACCACAAAGCCGCCGGTCAGGAATGAACCGTAATAGGCAGCATAGGCCAGCACACCAGCGATGCCATAGAAATAGCCCAGAATGGCAGAGTTCATGAGCGAGCGGGCAAAAATCCAAGTTGTGACCTGGCTCAGCACCAACGTCCACAGGCCTGGCGCGTCTCCTTTCATGGTTGTCCCACCAAAGAATCCCGAAACGGAGGCACGTCTGGGCGAGGCCCAGAGACTTGCTATAATGACGGCACCGAACAGGGCAATAATCGCTGAAATTTGCATGGAGTCTCCTGCTGCTGCATCGCGGTGCAGTCTTTTGGCGCAGTTAACAGGCTGGTGCGACAACGGCCATTCAATTGAACGTGAAACGAGTTGTGAGCGTTCTGTAGCAAACCTCTTGGAGGGCCGTATTTGTGGAACTGTTCATATTTAGTAAGCGGGTGGCGCCGGTTAGTTGGGTAAACCAAAGGCGGCAAGAACTCAAAGTTGCATTCAGTGTCAGATTTTCTAGGGCGCTCGATACACCTCTTCGTATTCGCGCATCGACGGCGAAAGAGCTCTCTGTCCGGCACTTTTCTCACTAATAGATATCGAATTTGACTGTCGCGGCGAATGTCCGGAAAGCGTGCTGCGATTGCAGAATCGTAACTGCCTGCGCAATGGCTGGTATGGGCCGTGCGCGATCAGGTGACGGTGGGGCAGGGGCCTGTGCTGCAACGGCACCAAGGTCCTGAACGAGCCCTTTTTCACCGATGCCGCGCTTCGTACAGATGTGAGTGATGCGCAAAAAGCTGACTTTGCAAAATCTGGCAATTTTGCCGGAAACGATTGCAGCAGTAATGTCAAGAGGTTGGGAACTGAAATCACACAGCTGACATCGAATTTAGAAGGTTAGACAGTGTCGGTGATGGAAGAGCGTTACTCATCCAATTCACCCGCACAACTTCCCGACAGTTGTGCGAGTGACATAGTGGAGATTAGATAACGTTGCCGCTGACTTCCTCGATAATTCGCCCGCGCAGGCTTCCGTCGAGTTCGAATTTGTGCATTACACCGTCAATCAGAACAACATGCACACACCGCAGACGCATTGGTTCGTTGCCGTAGACACCAACGCACACGTGGTCAGCAAGGTCAAAGGCGTAAAAACCATCTAACATATTTCCATCTTCCAGCTTCAGCTTGGTACCGTTGCTGCCATCATAGTATACCAACACCTTGGCACCGGTATTTGCGTTCTCAAACGTAACGGTCTTGTCGGCCAGACGAATGCTCACCTCTTCAGCGGTCAAACGATGGGCCCCGTTCGCGAGCGCATTTTCCAGCTGAGTTCCTGCAAGCGCCGGGACCGAAAGTGCTGTTAGGGCAAGCAGCGCGTTAAAGATTTTGATATGAGTTTTCATTTGATGTGCCTCCAATTTGTGCTGAGCGGCTGCTGCTGCTTGTTGCGCAACGGCGCATCAGGCGCGGACATCCTGTCTTGCACATCAGATGCTACGCCACGGTGCGGACTTGTGCTTAAGGGACATATGAGGAATTCTAAAGATGATCTGAGTTGTCATAAGGCAATACAGGAGAGAGTTTATGAGGTATCGGTTCGACCGTTTCACGTTTGACCCCTCACGTGGGTCTTGTCAGAAGAACTTGTCTTGAGGCGGGCAGGGGTGTTGCGTAGCTTTTACCCATGACCAATCCTGCCTCTTTCAAGTATTTCAAAACCAGCCCCGAGATCATCCGCCTTGCAGTGATGCTTTACATCCGATTCCCGCTCTCGCTTCGGAATGTCGAAGACTTGTTGCATGAGCGAGGCATCGACGTGAGCCACGAAACTGTCCGATACTGGTGGAACAGGTTCGGCCCGATGTTTGCATCAGAGATCCGAAAAAAGCGGGTTCAGCAACTCCGAGCCTTTTCAAAATGGAAGTGGCACATAGACGAAGTATTCGTGAAAGTGAACGGCAAACGCCACTACCTCTGGCGTGCCGTTGATCACGAAGGTGAAGTGCTGGAAGCAATCGTTACCAAACGCCGAAACAAAGCTGCAGCACTGAAATTCCTCAAGAAATTGATGAAGCGGCACGGTAAAGCGCAAACCGTTGTCACGGATCGCTTCGCATCGTACCGGGCCGCTCTCAGAGAGCTAGGCGCTACCGAAAAACAAAGGACGGGCAGGTGGCTCAACAACCGCGTCGAGAACTCGCACCTGCCTTTCCGACGAAGAGAACGCGCGATGCAGCGTTTCAGGCGCATGCGAAGTCTACAGAAATTCGCCGCCGTCCATTCCTCCGTATACAATCACTTCAACCAGGAAAGATCGCTAGCCAGTCGAGACACTTTCAAGCTGACCCGCACCGCCGCTCTTAGCGAGTGGCGTCAGCTTTGTTCCGGATAGCTTCGCGGTTTCCGCAGCAAACTGAGACTGGTTCGAATTCGTCTGACAGCACCCACTCAGGGCGCAATTCTGGCCCTGGTCTCAGTGCCGTGATTTGACGGGGTCGCTTTGGGCTGGATTTCCCTGATAAGCGGCAATTTACAGGGAATTTCCGCGAAACGGGGCTGAGTTCTGTCATTTCTCCTATCAGAACTGTATGTTTTTCAGAGGTTTATGTTGCAAATTCCCTAAAAAGTGGAACAGGGAATTCTCATCTTAGAACAGGGAATTGTTCCGCCGGATCAGGGAGGGCGAACCCTGCATCAGGGACGCAGGATCTGGAGCTTTCAAAAGCCGAACAGGCGTTCCTGTTCGGACCAATCAAGTGGGTGGGTCACGCTGACCAGACGCTTGAGTGTGAGTTCGGGCGGTTGGGTCCCGTCGAGAATCGCGGATTGAATCTTCGGTGAGAGAAAGGCGAGCTGAGCGCGGGTGCGGATGAAGGCACCTGGAAGGTTTTCTTGCCGCGCAATCTCCATCAGTTGAACTCTGGTTTTCAGATCACGGGCCCAGCCATGGGCGCGGATCAGCATGGAGCGGAGGTGGGTCTTGTCAGATTAACTTTGCTTGAGCGGGGCAAGGCGCTTGCGTAGTTTTCTCCCATGACCAAACCCACCTCTTTCAAATACTTCAAAACCAGTCCCGAGATCATCCGCCTTGCGGTGATGCTGTATATCCGTTTTCCGCTTTCGCTTCGAAATGTGGAAGACTTACTGCACGAACGGGGAATTGAGGTGAGCCACGAAACCGTTCGATATTGGTGGAACAGGTTTGGCCCGATGTTTGCTGCTGAGATCAGACGAAAGCGTGTTCAGAAGCTGCGCGCGTTCTCTAAATGGAAGT
>NZ_JBQFOK010000012.1:0-101898 GCF_056533365.1 Ruegeria sp. G5
CCGTGATGCTGTAGTTGATCTCATCACCCGCATCCGTGAACCCGTTCCCGTTCACATCCGTAACGCCCGTGATCGTCTTCTCAATCTCAAGGTCGGGTAGATATGCCAACGGAGCATCGGCGTCATCGTCGTCGGTTACTTCCTCTTCCTCAAAGAAGCCACTTACGCTGGCCGTGTTTTCTATGTTTCCATCATCGTCGTCTGTAACATCGCCTGTCTCTGCATCACCTATGCTGTCCAGATCCTCCTGGGTTACTTGGTAGATCAAATCTACCGTCCCCCCCATCCCATCACTGTCGCCGTCATTGATAGTGACGACTTCACCGACACCGAGATTTCCAACAAGAATGTTGGCTCCAGTTAGAGGGTCACTCACGGTCACGCCGGACAGTGCCACATTGCCCGTATTTTCGACTACCAATTGATACGTAATTTCGTCACCGGCGTCTTCGGCTATACCTTCGGACCCTTCGTCGTCTACATCGACAACTGTTTTCGTAATCGTTATCTGCGGATTTGGCGTCAGATTACCGATCTGGACGAAATCTGAGTCTCCAGCGTCCGATAGATTAGCGACCCAAAAATAAGGGTCGTCTCCCTGACCATCGAATGTGCCATTTGTTGGTTCAGTACCTGTCGCCAGACTGGACAGATCTTCGCGAATAATTATGTCATCGGGACTGGTCGCGACCCCGAAGAAGGTAAAATTACCATTCTCATCTGTGACAGTAGAGCGCTCGGAATCTGCATCGAACATGCCGTTGTTGTTGCTGTCGATATATACAACGACGCCTTCTAAACCGCTTTCTCCATCCTCCGGTTCATAGATACCGTCGCCATCAATATCATCAAATTTAAAGCCATTGATCGTGCCGGCGCTTTGGATGTTCCATTCGTCAAATCCTGCCTCTTCGTCGTAGACACCTTCTCGACCCATTTCTGTATAGAGGTAGAAATAATAGTCCTCAAAAGACTCGCCGGGGTTCGCCAAAAAATAGGCATCAATGACGCTTTTCTCAATTAGGACTGTGTAATCGTCTGTGCCGCTGCCTGTAGATGTTTCCGCCAAAAAGAGCGTAGTCGGCTCTACTGCATCAATATCGTAAACCAAGTTGGCCGTTGAAGTTAGATCGCTGAAAGTCCCAATCGTCCCATTGTCGGACAAGTAAATTTGAAAAGTCTCAAGCGTAATGAGGTCGTCACTGTTGCTTTCATTCAAATCCAAGCGAATTTCGTAGTATTCCACTCCGTCAATAACGGTGACCGGAATATCGGTCAGCTTGACCTCACTCGTTTTTTGCTTGTCTAACTCGTTATTTCCAAAAGCATTATTTATTGCGGAGTTCGAGTCGTTAGCAGTGTTGAATCCCGCAGCGACACCATCTGACGTACTAGCTTCGTCGCTTGTTGCTAAAAAAGGTTCAAAGTTTCCTGTACCGGAACCCTCATTGGGAGAGTTAATAAATGTAACTCCACCAATAGTTACACTGGTACCTTCACCTTCAAGATTAAAGTCAGCCATAATGCCCCCCGGCAAACTATTAAAATATCTGTGCTACGGGGCTTCAAACCTTATAACTACCTGCACTCATTAAATTTTTTTGGCCTTTAGTCGGAATATACAGATCGGCACCACCCGTTGCATATCATTCGCTAGAGGTGTCAGAACGATAGAAACTCAACAAATTCGAGTCAACAAACTAGTGAATTTGTGCATGCAAAACGTCTCAGGCTGGCTGAACCTGAAAAACCAATAACCCGACAGAATCTGGCACCAATTGCCCTGCCGAAACATCACCAGATCTGTTTCTTTGGAAATATCTACGTTCCTAACTTAACTCTCTCTAAGAGCTCTTCGGAAATAATTAGCCAAAGGCTGAACAAGATACGAAATCGGCGCGCGCGCATCTGTCTTTATAAATGCCTCCACAGGCATTCCCGGAACCAACAGTACATCCCCTGTCGCAGTCAGAGAATTCGCATCGGGTTGTAAAACGGCTTCGTAATAAGTTACTTCCAACGCCTCGTCAGTGAACGTGTCAGCTGAAATCCTCACGACGACACCAAGCACCTCAGGTGTTGTTCTTTGGTCAAACGTCGTAAAGCGCAAGGAAACAGGCTGACCCTCGTACACTTGGTCGATATGTACAGGGTCAATTCGTGCAGATACCTGAAGCGGTCTATCCTTAGGGACGATGTACATTATCGGATCGGCGGGTTTTATTACGGCCTGTTCAGCAAAAACGGATGACCCGAAAACAACCCCCTCGGAAGGTGACTTTACTTCCAACCTGGACAAGCGTTTCTTCAAACTTTGACGATTTTCCACCAATGGAATTTCGTTGAATCGCAGGTCACGCAACTCTGTAATGGCACCTTCGCGACGCCTGTTCTCCAAGTTAATGATTTCGATGGAAACTCCGGTCTTTCGCCCTTTCGCCTCGGCCTTTGCAGCTTCCAACTGACCAATCTCTCCCTTCAGTCTGGCCTGCTCCCGCCTCAGTGCCAAAACCCGAGACGCTTGGACCAACCCTTGTTCCAAAAGGGCCTCAAGGTCTTTGATTTCGGTTTCGACCAAGTCCAGTTGATCTTTAAGGGCGCTCACCTGGGCCTCGATCCCCCGAACTTGATCCTCTATTTGGAACGACTGTTGCTGCAGCTGGTCGATTTCGTTGCGATGCGACACCAGTTTCGCGTTGAAAAGGTTCTTTTGTCCTTGAAGTTGGGCGCTGACCCATTGCGTGTCCAGTGTCGAGAATTCCTCCAACGCGACATTCTGAAAATTGGAAAGCTGGTCTCTTTCCGCTTCTAACCTAAAGCGGCGAACGAGAATCTCCATCAGTTGTCGCTCGACCACTTCCAACTCTGATTTTAGAAATGTGCCATCAAGCTCGACTAATACGTCCCCCGCCTCTACCAAATCTCCGTCTCGGGCCAATATGGCTGAAACAACGCCACCGTCCGGGTGTTGCGCGACTTGTCTTTCGGCTTCTACTTTTACTGTACCGCTCGCCACAACAGCACCGGAAATCTTGGTAAAGATACTCCAGTAGCCAATACCGAAGACCAAAACCATTATTGAGATCAAACCAATAGAAATTGGGACTATTGCGCTCCAATCATCCCCATCTTCAATGCTCGTTTTTCTTTCTGATTGATCTGAAGCTTTGGTTTTTCTGTTTGACCAACTTACTTTTGCGAATTGAACGAAACTCTTTAACTGGTTTCGGCATTTTTCTATTCGCTCTGACAGATTTAAATTCTTCATCATCATTGGACTGAATTTGCCTCTTTATCGACATCACGTTCTTGAGCGAGGAACCAATTACTTGGTCGCGAGGCCCAAAAGCTTTCGTTTGGCCGTCTTGAAGAATAAGCAGTTTATCACATTCCGAAATCGCAACTGGTCGATGCGTCATAACCAAAATGGATTTTTTCGCAGCTTTCATTTCTGAAACGACGGCATTCAAAGCATCCGAACCCTCTTTATCCAAAGCGGAATTGGGTTCATCCAAAACAAGGATTTTAGGATCACCGTAGAGAGCGCGGGCAAGGGCTAATCTTTGCTTTTGTCCCCCTGATAAGTTGTCATCAATTGGGCCTATAACTGTGTTATAACCCTCATCTAGGTCCAAGATGATATTGTGAACTTTGGCTTTTTTCGCCGCTTTCACTACTCTGTCCGCAGCCACGTCGAGAGACATTTGCGCAATATTCTCAGCGATCGTTCCCGCAAAGAAATGAACGTCCTGAGGCAAGTAACCAATCTGCTTGCCCAGTTCTTCCGGTCCGTATTGCTTCAGTGTCGCGCCACCTAAACGGATATCTCCGAGGTCAGGCGAAACCAGCCCCATGACAACTCTGGCCAAGGTGCTCTTTCCTGAACCGCTTTTCCCCAAGATCCCCAGTGCCTCGCCAGGCTCTAAGTTAAAAGAAACATTTGCTAATACCGGACTTTCACGCCCTTGCGCAAAAACCGTTACACTATCGACGGTCAACGACGCGTCAGGTGTGGGAAGTTTAGTTACATCGTCATCGAGCGTCATGAGCTGCAGCAGTTCATCCAGTCGCCGCCAGCCCCGTCTCGCTTTTTGCGCGAGGGGCCACTGTGGAATACACTGCTCGATAGGTGCCAAGGCTCTGCCAAGTAGGATCGAGGATGCGATCATCGCTCCAGCCGTTAGCTCATGTTGCAAAACCAACCAGGCACCAAGTCCAAGCATCGCAGCTTGAAGCAAAAAGCGGAAAGCTTTTGTAAAAGAGGCAAACCCCCCGGTCCAATCGTTTGCCTGGATGGAAGATTGGAGAGAAGCATCTTGAAGCTTTTTCCAACGCTTCTCCAAGTCTGGCCCCATACCTTGCGACCACGCCAAGTCGCTCATCTCTTGGACTTGGCCAGCGAATCTATTGGCGGATTGTGAGACGGATTGCGCTTGCAGAGTTTTTTTGACCGTCAAAAATTGGTTAGTCAAAGCTGCAGTAATAAGAACACAACCACCCGCGAGCGCAAGCCAACCGAGATAGGGATGAAAGATAAAGACAGCAGCCAGGAATATCGGCGTCCACGGCAAGTCAAAAATAGCTAGCAATAGCGGGGACGAGTAGAATGTCTTAAGCGCTTCGATGTCTTGTAGCCCGTGATTTTCGACTTCCGAGCTTCTATTGAGAGCCGAGCTTTCCAGCAGTGCCTTAAACGCAAGCGGCCCGAATGTACTTTGAAATCTGGCACCTATCCTTGCGGACACACGCCCGCGTGCATATTCCAAAAAGCCGTAAATAGTGAATAACAGCGTGACCAACCCAAAGAGAACCAACAGGGTTTCTTCCGAACGCGAATTCAAGACTCTGTCATAAACCTGGAGCATGAATATTGGACCAGTCAGCATAAGCAAGTTTGTAAAAATACTGAAACCCATTGCGATCAACAACAAGTTACGACTTCTTGCAGCCGCGAGGGAAATTGACACGCGTTTATGATTCAGATCTTCCAAACAGGCACTCACTACAGAAACACTGGCGACACAATCATTGTATCCAAGAGCCATACGTTTCAACTGTGTTGTACGGATTTACCATTTTGCTGAGTTTTTCGGAGCTTAAGACAGTTCTCTCTGTGCCAGGACACAAACTCAGTTCTTGGACGGTTTTCCATATGGCTTGCGGCGATTAACTCTCTTAAATTATTAAGCATTTCGGAAGCCGTGTTCGGAATGCCTGTTCGTAGAGTTATCAATGCCCTCGGATCGCCCACCGAACCGGAAAGTTTTCGGTCGAGGATGCGTGATAGCAAGGACCCTGCCTTCACCGCGACATCAATCGTCGGAAAGCTTGATGCCACGTTGGATTTGCCGTGAATTGTCTTGCCGTATTGGATGATCCATGCACCCTGCGTTTTCTTATCGATTGCCATCTCAAATATCGGAATATTGCATGTGGTTGAATCAGCCACAGAGTCTTCTCGTGCCTGGCATTAATTGCAGCGTCAGGGTAAAGCCGATAAGAGCATGCCTGCTCAACCTTTCATCGCAGGCGGTAAACCAGAGGCAAGGACACCATTTTCTTG
The DNA here is from genome assembly GCF_056533365.1 of Ruegeria sp. G5. Taxonomy (NCBI): domain Bacteria; kingdom Pseudomonadati; phylum Pseudomonadota; class Alphaproteobacteria; order Rhodobacterales; family Roseobacteraceae; genus Ruegeria; species Ruegeria sp. G5. The sequence goes on from NZ_JBQFOK010000012.1 coordinate 5,564, forward strand.
TTCGCACGCCAGGTTGGACATGTGCACTGTTGACGAATACGACGTTGCAGTCTGGGCGCAATCCCGAACGAGCAACCAACGAGGTGCGATAGCAGACATATCGCCAACGCATTTCTTTTAATAGGAAAAATGGTGCCCGGGGGCGGAATCGAACCACCGACACGAGGATTTTCAATCCACTGCTCTACCCCTGAGCTACCCGGGCACGGGAACGGCAACTGCCGTTGGGTGGAGGCGTTCTATGACTTGCTACAGGCAGTGTCCAGAGCCTTTTTTACATTTTTTCAATGTGGACGCGCCGGTTGTGTTTCATCCGGCAAACCCTCTTCTTCAAGGTCCTCTTCCCGTTGGGATGCGACGGCATAGGATCCGTTTAACCATTTGGCCAAATCGACATCCGCACAGCGCCGTGAGCAAAACGGGCGGTACTTGGTAACGGTATCTTCCCCACAAATCGGACAACTCATTTCAGCACCTCCGAAAGCGCAAGACGGCCTCTCTTTCGTTGAAGCTCAAAATGACCCAGCGGCGTCCAGCCGGCAAGAATGGTCTCGATCGGGTCGGATTTGAACGCGGCGCGCAAGGCAGATTCAAACCCACGGCGGTCTTTTTTGGGCATAGGGGCCAGGTCCAATGTGATCTGGCCACCAAGGCCGCGGACACGCAGCGCACGCGGCAACGCCTTGGCACAATCGAAATTTGCTTTGGTGCCTGCGGCCAAAGATGTGTCTGCGCCCGTGTTTACGTCTACGGCAACCAAGGCGCGCGTCGGCTGAATATACAGATGCCCGCCACCCGGCAGCGTTTCCGAAATGCCCCGCGCCGTGTCCAGCTCATCCAGAACCGCGTGGGTTTCAAAACCCCCCGATTTGGTGACGACCTCTGCCGGATCGGTCCAGTCGCGCCATGCCAGAACATGGGGGCCATCGCCTTCCAGCAGCAACTCGGGTTCAGTTCCGGGATCGTTCATGACCTCATCGGCATGGGCCAGCATTGCGCTGATATCCTCGGCAATCTCAGCTGCGTTTTCACCTACGCAGCACGAACGCAGGATCAAACCGTAAGAACTGCCATCCATGGCTTCGTGCGCGATTTCCAGCAGGCGGTCTCTTTCTTCCTCATCCCTGATTGAGCGTGAGATATTCAGGCCCGGCGCATCAGGTGTCACAATTGCATACCGGCTTTTGAACAAAACGCGGTCGGTCACAGGCAAAGCTTTGCCCGGTTCAGCGTAGCCTGTTACCTGCACGCAAATCAGCGCGCCCGGTGCCAGCCCCTTTACTTGGCGCAGAAAAGCAGGACCATCGGGCGTTGTCAGGAACATCCCGCCCTGCCCTTTGACTGGGCGGTCAGCACGGGCGCGATAGATCGTCCCCGGTGCAGGAGCATCCCCTGCGATCAGAAAATCGTCCAGCTTGCCATCCACCATCAAAGCAGCGGCTTCGCGATTGTCGATATGGTCGAGAACGATAGTGCGACCCTTCATGATGCCTCACGATACAGGGGATAGCCGATGCCTTGCAAAAGGGCGGCGGTTTCGGAAAGGGGAAGACCAACGATACCGGTGAATGACCCAGAAATCCAAGGAATGAACGCGCCAGCCGGGCCTTGGATGGCGTATGCGCCTGCTTTGCCCTGCCAGTCTCCGGTCGCCAGATAGGCGTTGATCTCAACATCCGACAGGCGTTTGACCTTGACCTGAGAAACCACGTCGCGTTGCAATACCCGGTCACCCCGTCGCACTGCGACCGAGGTGATCACACGGTGCCGCCGACCAGACAGAGCATGCAGGAACTCGGCCGCCTGACCAGCGTCTTCGGGCTTGCACAGGATGCGGCGACCCAGAGCCACGGTGGTATCCGCACATAGGGTGATGTCATCGCTATCCGCTTGAACAGCCTGCACTTTAGCCCGCGTGATGCGGTTACAATAAGGAACCGGCAACTCACCCTTCAAAGGCGTTTCGTCAATGTCAGGAGCGCGAATTGTATCGGGCTGCACGCCAAGCTGAGCCAACAGGTCCAGCCGCCTTGGGCTGCCCGATCCTAAGATAAACGCCATTGCGGCAGGCGTTACTTGAAGCGGTAGTTGATCCGACCCTTGGTCAGATCATAGGGGGTCATTTCGACCTGAACTTTGTCGCCGGCCAGAACACGGATGCGGTTCTTACGCATCTTGCCTGCCGTATGTGCGATAATCTCATGGCCGTTTTCCAGCTCGACCCGAAACGTCGCATTAGGCAGGAGTTCCTTCACGACACCGGGAAATTCGAGCGTATCTTCCTTGGCCATGTTGTCTCCATAGTTACGTTGCACTCGCAGAATCTGCGAGGATGTGCGCCTAAATGAGCCTATTTCGGGCTTATTTCAAGGCCGGAATCATCAAAGGCCGGATATTGTGACCGATTCGACTCGGGGCGTTTGCTCATCCCAATGGGTCCGGTTCAGTACGTGGCCATCCGCGCGAACGTGGGCGATAGCCGAAAGGTCAACATCGGCAAATGTCCAGCCGGGTTGGTTTAGTTGACCCTCGGCCAAAACCCCGGTGGGCGGGAAACCCTTGTCAGGCGGGCCAAAAATACCGCCGGTTCCCGTATTCATATCCACGGCTTCGGACCATTCGTTTTCACCAACCAGTGAGGCCATAGCAGTCACACATTGATTCTCAAGCGCGCGGGCCATCGCGCCAATCCGAACCCGCCAAAACCCTGAAAGCGCCTCGGTGCAGGACGGCACGAGGATCAGATCAGCTTGGCTTAACGCACGGCCCAACAAGGGGAATTCACTGTCATAGCAAATCAGAACACCGATCTTGCCCAGCGCAGTATCAAAAAGCTTGAGCGGTCCTCCGGGGGAGATATCCCAGTCCTCACGTTCGAACCGGGTCATGATCTGCTTGTCCTGAAAGTCGTGCCCGCCGTCAGGCGCATACAGCGCCGCGCGATTTACCGGACGGTCCAACCCGGCAAGGACCGGGGCAGAGGCCCCAAGGATATATACCTTGAATTCCTCAGCCAGCCGCCGATGCAGCGATTGTGCAGCGCCCATTCGATCAGACACTGCCTTGATCGAACGCTCCAGATCACCGGCAACGTCGGCACCGTCCAATGTCGACAACTCCATCGCGCCGTATTCGGGGAAAACCAACAAATCAGCCCCCTGCCCCGAGGCATCCGACACCCAGCGATGCAACTTGTCTTCGTATTGAGCCCAGCTCGACAGCCAATCAAGATTGTAGGCAGCGGTTGCGATTTTCATCAGCGAGTTCCTGGCCGTTGGAGTTGGCGGACACTAAGAGAGGTCGAAGCACCCTGTACACAAGTTTTATCCGTTCTATCAACGACGAGAATGTGAATTTGCATCTGTCGTCCTAGATGGTTGAATGCGTTGAGGAGGTGCATCATGCAAAACCCGGAAAGCTTCGAAAAGTTCTATTTTGCCAAGGTTGGAATGGGTGAAGCCTGCGGCTGCGCAGAGCGTGTCATCGACGTTTTCGAATTCAATCGCAAGAGCGGTGAGCAGACGAAACACGCACTGAAGACGCCCAAGAGAAAACGCCGATCGTTTAGAGGCTGGGCAGTCAAATACGGGCTACTTAGCCGTAAGCGGTAAGAGAGTGGTGCGCGACCAGAACTGTCAGATGGCGCACCCCAGAGTTGTGAACGACCTCAAAGATCCCTGATCCAAAACTGCAGCGGTTTCAGGCTTTCATCTTCCTCGCCGACATCTTTCCACGAGAACTGCGCGATAACTCCGGACAAGGGGTTATACCCACGAGCCTTCCAGAATGCGTCCAGCGGTCGATAAGACGTAGGCCGCATCGGGTGATCCGCTGGGCGTTGCACACCGCAAAACGCACATTTGGAGAAACCCAGCTTTCGGGCATGGGCTTCGCGCAGGTCAAAGAACTTGTGCCCGACACCCTGTCCTCTGTAGTCAGGCAAAAGGACAGACTCCGCGCAATAGAAAATCTCGGACAAATCGAGATCCGTATTCTCGAAAGCCGCAGCAAAATCATCTGCGTGATCAATCAAAGGTGCCCCGGTCGATGCGCCAATCAGGTGGTCACCTTCAAAGGCCCCGACAACAATTGCCTTATCGCTGTCACGGTAGGACTGCAGGTATTTACGCTCATAGTCCAGATGACCATCGTACAGGTAGGGCCAGGCCCGAAACACCTCGATCCGCAAACGCGCCACATCATCCAGAGCAGCTTCAAGCGCTGTCCCGGTCAAGGCGCGGACGTCAGTGACCTCAGCCACCCGACACCTGCTTCGTCCAGTCGGCCAGGTTGTAAAACGTGGTCACGCGAGTGATCTTACCATCCTTGAGGTCAAAGAATGAACCGGCTGGCAGACGATAAGTCTGGCCGTTCGCCTCGGGCAATCCTTCGTCGGTTTCCAGATAGGTCCCGTTGACAATAAACTCGGCTGCAGCCCGTGCGCCGCCCTCGGCCTCGAACACCACGATATCAGTCAGGTTTTCACGGTAGCAGCGATTCATATGGGCGCAAAAGGTCGCAAACTTTTCTTTGCCGACACGGATTTGACCTTCGTTCACGTGATGGGCCACATCGTCAGAAAGGCACGCCAGCATGCCATCAACGTCGCCTCCATTGAAAGCTTGGAAATAGGTTGTGACGGTTTGGTTCATGTTCACTCCGTAGGTTCGCCCCAGCGGTCTTTGAGATGCCGTATGATCTGATCGCGGGTCTGTCGGTAGTGAGTTAGCTTGTCTTCGCGGGTTTCGCCCAGTCCAGTAGGGTCCATTATTGGCCAATAATCGACATCCAGGTGAAAAATTCGGGTCAGTTCCAGCGCGCGGCGCTGACTGGCGGGTGACAATGCAACGATCAGGTCGAATGAGCTGAGGTCATCACCCCATTCCTGCATTTCGTCGAAAGAGCGCGACCTGTGGCGCGAAAGCTCAACGTCGATCTCATGGCAGACCGCGATGCAAAACCCGTCAATTTCGAGGTCGTTATGCACACCGGCCGATTGCACATAGGTGCCGGTGCCATAGAACTTTTTCATGATGCCCTCGGCCATCGGGGACCGGACCGAGTTGTGGTCGCAACAGAACAGGATCGACTGCGGCAGAGGCGTCACCCGTCACCCCCCGAAATGCAGCACGCAGATCAGCGTGAACAATCGACGGGCTGTATCGGTATCGACCTCGGCCTTGCCTTCCAACCGCTCCTGCAGAACGCGACTGCCTTCGTTGTGAATGCCACGCCGCGCCATATCGATTGTTTCAATCTGACTTGGTGGCAACGACTTGACCGCATCAAAATAGCTTTCGCAAATCTGAAAGTAGTCTTTGACCACTTGCTTGAAGGGGCCCAGCGATAAATGAAACTCGGCCGCTTTCTCTGCCGCTTCGGTCGCGACATCAAAAACCAGACGTTTGTCGCGGATTGAAAGTTGCAAATGATAGGGCCCTTCGGGAACCGTACGGCCATCACGCTGTGGCAGCGCAAAGCTGTTTTCTTCCAAAAGGTCGTATATCGCGACTTTGCGTTCCTGCTCGATCTCGGGTGTCGGCGGCGGCAGGTTACGGTCGTCCAGTTCGATATGTGAAATACGGGTCATGGCTGTGTGGTCCGTTCAGGTCGAGACAGACCTAACGCAAGATAAATGAATGAGCAACGAAGCTAAGTGGGATTTGTCACAAAGGATGGTGAGACGGATCGATCGCGTGCTTACGCAGTAAAGTACCGACTAGAGAATCCCTGTTGATTTCACGGTCTTTGAATATCTTGCGGAACCAAGAACCAAAGAAATGGATCGACATCTTGCTTTCCCAATCGAGGAAATCGAGTTTGGATAAATCAGGGTCATTCCATAGCCGTCGATGCCTAAGTGGAATGGCATAAAGCTCGCTCCTAGCTAAACACATTTCATGCTCTGGGGTGTCATAAAGACAATGGAAATATAGCGGTGGACCGAATGTCGACAGGGGTAGGCACCAATAGCTGGATTGCCCGTAAAGCTCAAGAAAGACGCGCTTCTGCTCATCCGGCCACCAAAACGGAAACAAATCACTTCAGAATGCAAAATCGCACATCTTCCTTAACGCAGGGCTGCGCTCGGCAGGCCGACGACACCATTCGTCATACGCTGTCGCGTCAGGTTTGCTTTCGGAAACAAATACCCCTGATTGGTTTCGAAAGGCCGCACTGCATAGGCGTCTGCGCCCACCCAAATGTAGTCCGTGTCTCGCATTAGTTTCAAACGAAACAGGTCGGCGTGAACCGCCACGGATCTCTTGATTGGATCACAATAAACCTCGGGCGTATCAAAAATCTCGCGAGCGTCCCGAGCTTCGATGTAGCCGGGAATATCCTCTAGATCTCCGTAGCGATAAACAATGGGCTTTTGATCGACATCCGCGAAGGACTTTAGGCACAGATGCTCTAGGAAACTGAACCGTTTGCCGATCCACAATGTTGCCACACGCTCCAAGGCTTACCCCACTAAACTGTCTCTAGCGCTCTTGATGTAGCTCTCATTCGTTCAGACGTAGCAAACGCGCCGTGACAGATAAACCATGCGCCTCAAGACTCTCGGACTTGGCCAGTTGCTCGGCCGCTGGGCCAATCGCTCGCAGCGCGGCTGGTGTCATCTGGCTGAGCGTGGTGCGCTTGAGAAAGTCCATCACGCTTAGCCCCGAGGAAAACCGAGCAGAACGCGCGGTAGGCAATACATGGTTCGGTCCACCCACGTAGTCTCCGATAGCTTCGGGTGTGTACTGACCAAGGAAGATCGCACCGGCATGAATTGTTTTTTCGCTCAGACCCACCGGGTCTGCCACGCAAAGCTCAAGATGTTCAGGGGCTATACGGTTTGACAACCTAGCGGCCTCTTCCAGATCGCGCACTGTAATGATCGCGCCAAAATCACGCCAGCTTGCCCCTGCGATGGCGCGACGTTCCAGCGTTTTCAGCCGTTTTTCTACCGCATTGGCAACAGCTTCACCAAAGACTGCGTCATCGGTAATCAGGATAGACTGGGCGCTTTCATCATGCTCGGCCTGGCTCAGCAGATCCAACGCGATCCAGTCCGGATCATTGTCTTTGTCTGCGATCACCAGAATCTCGGACGGGCCAGCGATCATATCTATGCCGACCTTGCCAAAAACACGACGTTTTGCGGCCGCCACAAAAGCGTTGCCGGGGCCAGTGATTTTATCCACGGGCGTGATGCTGTCCGTTCCATAAGCCAACGCAGCAATCGCCTGAGCACCGCCAATGCGATAGATCGTGTCTACACCAGATAATCTGGCCGCAAGCAGCACAAGCGGGTTCACCTGCCCGTTCGGAGTGGGCACCGTGATTGCAAGACGCTCAACACCCGCCACCTTGGCCGGGATGGCATTCATCAAAACGGACGACGGATAGGATGCGAGCCCACCGGGCACATACAAACCAGCGGCCGACACAGCCGACCAACGCCAACCGAGCGTTGCGCCGGTCTCATCTGTCCACTGGTGATCTTCGGGCAACTGTTTCTCGTGGTAGGCCCGGATGCGATCCGCCGCCAATTCAAGCGCCGCACGGTCCTCGGGTGACACCCGGGCAACTGCTTCGTCAATCTCATCCGACGAGAAAGCCAAGTTATCGGGCGTCAACTCCAGCCTGTCGAAACGCGCGGTCAGCTCAATGACGGCCTCATCGCCTCGGGCGCGGACATCGTCGATGATTTCCGCCACGACCGCGTCAACATCCGGGCTGTCTTCACGTTTGGCCGACAACAACGCAAGAAAGGCGGTCTCAAAATCAGGCGAGGTCGTATTCAGAAAAACAGGCATTGTCTGGCACTCCGGGCGTTTCACCGGGACATATCGTTCGAGGCTGAGGGGCTCAACCCTTCGTCGGGTACGCTTAGCGATTTGTGCATGGGAAACTGGGGAATACCGTGCCAATCTTCGGGGTCACCAGTGTCTTGCCAACCAAACCGGCGATAGAATTCACGCGCCGTGGCCGTGGCATCCAGATGCGCTACTGTGCAACCGTTTTGGGCAAGTACACCCTCCAGCCGGATCAGCAGCGCCAATCCGACACCGCGACGCACATAGGCAGGGTCGACATACAGCAGCGAAATTTCGGACAGGTTGCGAAGGCCCCCGACACCGGCGACCTGCCCGTCCATTTCAGCCAGCCAGATTTCGGCGCCAGACTGAATCCAACGCCGAACAGTTTGCGGATCTTTGTTTTCAGTCCAAAGCGCCAGCAAATCGGCGTCTTTGTGATGATCAGCCACGCAAAGATAGGTGATCGAACGGACAAGAACCTGACTAATGCGAAAGACATCAAACACAGTCGCACGGCGCAGCACCAGACCCGTTGAGGGTCCAGAGAACGCCTGCGCTATGCCGCGTTTATTCCGGATGGTGTGGTACCTGCCCAGACGGTGCCTGATACGGGCGTGTAACGTCCTTGAGCGCGGCATCCAAAGCTTCGACCGACAGGCGAATTGCGCCATCACCGGCCAATGTCAGGATAACATGACCTGCACCATCTTCCCCTGCTTCAAAATCTACCGACAACAGCGACATGACCATATCCTTGTCGCTGCGGTCGACGCCCTGGCTGGCGACCGACAGCACCGAGTCGAAGACAAGCACGGATTGCACCCGCTCAAACGGACGACCACGACGCGTCGCAGCGTCCTTGTCTTCCCAACGAAATCTGTTGAGCAACAGCCCGAACCGTCGCTCAGCGGGGCGCCATGTCATCTCGGTGATCGGGAACACCGCGTCCTGCGTGAGGGTTGAAATCACCTGCAGGTCATCGGCATCTTCGGCCCCCAGGTTCAGGGGCGACTCTTGCCCGTCGTGAAAACTTGCGTCTGTCATTGGCCCTTGATCCGTTCGATTTTGGCACCTACGCCTTCCAGCTTGCGCACTACATGCTCATATCCGCGGTCCAGATGATAGACCCGGCTGACCGTTGTTTCACCTTCTGCGGCCAATCCAGCCAAAATCAGCGAAACCGAAGCTCGCAAATCCGTCGCCATCACTGGGGCCCCTTTTAACTGCTCGACCCCGGTTACAGTCGCCGTTCCGCCGTGAACTTCGATGTTTGCGCCCATCCGAACCAGTTCAGGGGCGTGCATAAAGCGATTCTCAAAAATACGCTCTTCAAGAACGGACACACCTTCGGCAGTGCACATCAGTGCCATCATCTGCGCCTGCAGGTCTGTCGGGAATCCGGGGAAAGGCTCGGTCACAACATCAACGGCATTCACGCGGCCATTTTTGCGCGAAACCATCAGGCCACTTTCGGTTTCAGTCACATTTACCCCTGCAGCATCCAGTTTGGCAGCAAAAGATTCCACAAGGGCCATACGCCCGCCCAGCAACTCAACCTCACCACCGCACACCGCCGGTGCCAGCATATAAGTTCCCAGCTCAATCCGGTCCGTGACGACCTGATGGGTCGCACCATGCAAACGATCAACACCTTGAATCTCAATCGTCGAACTGCCTTCCCCAGAGATTTGCGCCCCCATTTTACGCAAGCACTCCACCAGATCGACAATCTCAGGTTCGCGAGCGGCATTTTTGAGGACGGTCGTTCCTTTGGCCAGCGTCGCTGCCATCACGATATTCTCGGTAGCCCCCACGGATGCAAAGCGCATTTCGTGAACCGCGCCTTTCAAGCCGCCCGGGGCCTTGGCATGTAGATACCCGTCCTTCAGGTCGATCTCAGCGCCCAGCGCCTCGAGCCCTTCAACATGCAGGTCCATAGGCCGGGCACCAATCGCACACCCACCGGGCAAAGACACCACAGCCCGCCCAAAACGCGCCAGCAACGGGCCTAGCACCAGGTTCGACGCCCGCATTTTACGCACGATCTCATAATCTGCCGTGTGACTTGTCAGGCTGTGGCTCGACATGGCCAAGACCTGCCCATCCTGCAGCGAGGACACCTCGGCCCCAAGCGACTGCAAAAGCGCCGTCATGGTCTTGATGTCACTCAACCGTGGCGCATTTGTCAGCGTCAGCGGTTCCTCGCTGAGCAAGGTCGCAGGCATCAGCGTCAAACACGCATTCTTAGCGCCGGCGATCGGTATCTGACCGTTCAACGGCCCGTTGCCTGTAACCAGAATCGAATCCATTTGCTCTTATCCCTCGTCTTTATCGGCCTTGTCCCCGGATGCCGCCCGCGCCTTGGCCTGCGCCTTACGACGCGCCATATTTGCCTTTAGCGCTGCTTTCAGCCGCTCTTCGCGCGCGTTACCGGGTTTGCCTTGTTTTTTTGATGAATTTTTGTCCGTCATGCTCTTTCTCTACAGGAGGCGAAAAAAACCGTCCAGACACCCTTGCGCCGCGTTTCGTTTGGGTCTAATCAGCCGCCCACAGCGCTGCTGTAGCTCAGAGGTAGAGCACTCCCTTGGTAAGGGAGAGGTCGAGAGTTCAATTCTCTCCAGCAGCACCATCCATCTACAAATTGATAGAATGCGCAACTTTTAGGCGAAATTCGCGGTTGCTTGGCAAGACTCGGCCAATTTAATCGCAGAAACTTGTATTTGTTGACGCGAATACCGGGACCGTGAAAAACAACTGATATTGTTTAATTTTCTGTTTCTTGGGCGCACTACAAATGCCCAGTGACCTAATTTTCAGGTTCTGGAGATTTCATTGTCTGACATTGATTCTATTGTAGAAAAAGCGCCTGCTGAACATCGTCCTAAACAAAGGCTGGACTGGATAGACGCGGTTAAGGGCCTGACAATCATTATGGTTGTTTTTCACCATTCAGTTGCGGGCTTCAGATTTGATCCACTTTTTCCAGAGTGGATAAGAACATTGGACTATAGTTTTGAACCGGTTCGAATGCCCCTTTTCTTTTTGGTCGCAGGACTGTTTGCAAAGAAAGCAATCGACGGTCCCGCCGAAGCGTTTATCCGCGGTAAGGTCATTTACTTCCTGTATTTCTATCTGCTGTGGTCCTTAATCATTTTTGCTTTCCGGTTTGGACTAAACCCCATCACGAACTCGGTTACTCATTGGTGGGAAATCTTCATCATACTCTGGGATCCCCTGCCGACCATCTGGTTCCTGTACGCATTGCTTTTATCTTTTCTGATCATGCGTGCACTCCGAGGAGTTCCCCCGGTTTATGTTGTTGCCTTTGCCGCCATCATCCAGGCGCAATATCTGGCAGGTGTGTGGATAGAGGGCGTTATTATCTTGGATAAATTAGCCAGGTTGTTCGTGTATTTCGTCATCGGAGTTTACGCGTCAGACTGGATAAGAAATACCGCAATCCTGGCCAGACCAGTACCGGTTCTCCTGTGCTGGGTCGGCTTCGTCAGTCTAATTATTTTTGCATTGTTTACAGGCGTCGAAAAGATGCCCATAGTCTTCTTTTCGCTTTCAGCCTTGTCTGCAGCAGCGGTAATTGGGACAATCGTCCTGGCCTGCAAAGCTGGACTTGCAAATTGGCTAGTGTTTGTCGGCAGCTACAGTCTCTACATCTATCTGACACACTTCCTTCCGATCGCGGGGGCGCGGATCTTGCTGTCAAAAATCTTTGACGTTACCGATCCGTTAGTCGTCATTCCCCTTTCAATTGGCGCAGCTGTGGCCTTTGGCATCTTCTTCTGTAAGGCGTTGACTGGCACGAAAAAGGAATGGTTCATCCGTGTTCCGGATTGGATTTCCGAGCGCCGTTTCCGCGTGCAGCCCCAATAGACCTGACCCTATCTTACCATGTTGTGCGTCGGTGCTAGCAGCCTACGGGGCTGCCGGCACGGCAAGGCCAAATTCCCTCGGCCAAGAGGCTTCAGATTTGACAGAAGCAAAACTGAGTGCTTTGCTACTTCAAGCACTAGTTGAGTTTGATTATTTCCAAACTCCTCCAATAAGTTACAAACGAAGATTTCGCACCTTCAAGACAATTGCGACGCTTGGGAATTCTGAAAATGGACGCACTTGCAGAACAACTTCGAACTTACCCTATCATGGCGCTCTTTCTGTGTTTGGGATTGGGTTATGGCGTCGGGAAATTTCGGGTCGGGAAATTTGAACTCGGCGGCATCGCGGGTACTCTACTGGTCGCTGTCTTTGTCGGCCAAATTGGCGGGATAACACTCAGCACAGATGTTCAGAACGTTTTCTTTTCCCTGTTTATTTTCATGGTGGGCTACAACGGCGGACCTCAGTTTTTTGCGGCGCTGAACCGATCGGCTCTGACCAAGTTACTGGCAGCGTTCATGATGACGCTTTGGGGGCTGTTCTTTGTGATCGTGATTGCCCGTTGGGCCGGTTTGGACAAGGGATTGGCCGCCGGTCTTGCCGCCGGAGGGTTAACGCAATCGGCGATCATAGGCACTGCGGGCAACGCCATTGACCTTTTGGGCTTGGCCGCGGACGAGGCTGCAAAACTTAAGACGAACATCGCCGTAGGATACTCGGTCACGTATATATTTGGTTCAATCGGTCCGATCCTGGCTGTCAGTATCATCCCGATCATCCTGCGCTGCGATCTGCGGCAAGAAGCAATAAAGCTGGCACAAAAACTCAGCGGCGGCGGTCATAAGCTGGAAGAAGGCGAGTTTCTTCCGATGAACAGGTTCGACGCGCGCGCATATCAAGTGAATGAAGGCTCGACCCTGATTGGTCAGGCCGTCAATGCGATTGAGGCTACCTATGACGGCGACCTGCTGGTTGAAAAGCTATTGCGCGATGGTGCGCCTTTGGACGCCACCCCGGATTTGACGATCCAATCCGGGGACCTGGTTGTGGTGTCAGGGCTGGTGTCCGCTTTGACGGCCTTCCAAGGCTCGGCCGGTGACGAAGTTGGTGAGTACCCGCCGGAGCTGACCATCGTCGAACAAAGGCAAAACGTGGTGATCACCAACCCCAAACTTGCCGGCAAGACCCTGCGCGAATTGCACCAGGCCATCACGATTGATCAACGGCGCGGCGTCCATATCTCAAAGATCACGCGGATGGGTCATGATGTCCCGGTTTTGCATAACACCGAGATCCATGCAGGGGACGAAGTCAGCATCGTTGGCCACAAGGATGCGTTGCAGCGGGCTGCAAAGATGGCCGGTTATGTGCCGCCCTCCGCTTCGGTCACGAATTTTATAGCACTTGGGATCGGGGTCGCCGCGGGTTACCTGATTGGCGAAATCAGCTTTGTTATTGCCGGAACCAAGGTTGCACTTGGATCGGGTCTTGGTTGTCTGATTACCGGATTGCTCATCGGTTACCTGCGCATTCGCAAGCCCAGTATTGGTGGCGTGAACCGGGGTGCGGCCAACTTTCTGCAAAGCTTTGGGCTGGCGGTTTTTGTCGGCGTCGTAGGGCTGAACGCTGGCAAACCCGCGCTGGAGGCAATCCAGCAATACGGAATTACGCTGTTGTTGTTGGGCGTTCTGGTCACGATGATGCCGATGATCGTGCAGTTCCCGATCAACTACTTTGCGCTTCGCATCAAGAACCCAGTCGAAGCTTGCGCGGTTGTGACCGGATCCCGCTCGGGTAACCCCGGGTTTGCAACCTTGCTGGAAAAGACAGGGAATTCGACCCCGACGCCAGCCTTTACCATGACCTACGCCGTGGCAAATATCTTCCTGACACTATGGGGGCCACTTGTCGTGGCATTTGTCCCGTGAGTTGAAGGATAGGGTGCCTCAAGTCGTCTCCTTAGGCACCCACCCTTTTACTCCTGACCGTGCAAAGGCAACCCTTTCGAGGCGCGGTATGCCTGCACATATCCGACCGCGACCGCACGGACCGCACGCCCAATCTGGCGATAGGCGCTGTCATCCAAATTGGCGAATGACACCCGGGCCGACCAGTTTGGAGCGTCAAAGCCGGACCCGTTCAGCAGCACAATCCCGTGGTCCTGCGCCAATTTGAACGAGATATCCAAAGGGTGAACATTCTCTTTGATCCATTCGACGACCTCATCACCCACGTATTTTCGCAGCCAAAACTCGAAATCGATGATCCCATAATAGTGGTCGAATAAGGGGTTGTCCGGCACGTCGATACCCATACCATCAACCAGTTCCTCGAAACGGTGTTTGAGGATTCCCCAGCAGAAGGATTGATAAGCTTTGTCCTCGTCCATCATTTCGACAAGCGAAAACAGCGTCATCATGACCTGCTGCGGCAAGGACAGACCAGCAGTGTGATTCAAAGCGACATCCCGGCTGTCGGCAACGATCCGGTCAATGAATTTGAAGTTCGATGGATCAGGCGTCAGCGGCGCATAGCGCGCATTCACCAAAGCTTTGGTTTCATCGTCTGCATCAGCGATCATTCGGTCAAAGATATTATCCTGGGCCACTGCAACCACACCCAAACGCCACCCCGTGCAGCCAAAATACTTTGAGTAGGAATAAACGCCGATCGTATTCCCGGGCAGATGCCCCATCACAGATTGGAAGTCCGGCACAAAGGTGCCATACACATCGTCCGTCAGGATGATCAGATCAGGACGCCGCGTGTTTACGAAATCAACCAGTCGCGCCAGAACTTCGGGGCTGATCGCAACAGAGGACGGGTTGCCGGGGTTGACCAGAAACAGCGCTTTGACCTTGGGGTCAGCCAGCTGCTCAAGATCGTCATCGGTCAACTGAAAATGGTCCTCTTCCTTTGACGACACATCGACCACGTTCAGCCCATAATCTTCGAGGACAGGCATTTCCAGATAAGGTGTGAAAATCGGCGTGCCCAGCGCGATGGTGTCACCCGCGTTGAGCAGCCTCTGGTTCTTGAGTGCTTTGAAAATATAGCACATTGCAGCGGTTCCGCCTTCGACCGCATAAAGGTCGAACTTGGCGTCTGGACGATGGCCCGAGCACATCGCCCACATCAGGTATTCGTGGACGATCGCCTCGTTGTGTTCAAGGCAACGATCCGGCATGGGATAGTGATCCCCGACTATTCCATCGGTCAGCTCCAGAACGAAATCATCGGGGGTGAAGTCAAATTTCTGGATCGCGAAATCCACAAGGTCTGACAATGTATCCGCACCGGGGGTTCCGTCCTGCCCCGATCTGGCGGCGCAGTAAGCCTTGAGGCGGTCATAGCTGCCGGGACCTTGCGGCATCCCCGCCAGACCGACCTGCGGCTCATTCCGGTGGCGTTGCGCTTCGGTCATGGCGAACTGACCCAACAGGAAAAAGGCTTCGCGGGCTTTTGTCGCGATCCAATTCGGGTTGCCGCGCCCTGCGTTCAGATAAGGAAGCGTCGATTTTCGCGCCTCTTTCTGGGCCAGCTTGATAAGCTCGTCCTTGATTTCAAAAGGACTTAGATTTTCAAATTGATGTAGGTCCAGCGTCTCAGGCATTGCATCAAACCCTTTGCTAAAATCAGTCGGATATATTCACCCGAAGCCTACGCAAGGACCTGAGCCACTGTAAACCATGCTGTGATAATCGAAGCGCCTCAAGCGGCGCTTTTAGTTGAGGCGGCTGGAGGCTGCCAATGCGCCTGCCAGAGAATTTTCAATCTCGCCCGGATAGTCCCGGCCTTTTTCGTGCAAACCGGCAGCGACCCAACCCACCGTGTGACCGCGCGCGCCGATATCATTGGCCCGCACAAGGGTTGGAGATGTCTTTTCGATCCGAACAAGCGCCATGGATTCCTCAACCTCGCGCTCGGACAGGATCATTTTCACGGCGCTGCATATATCCATCGAAACCTGTAATGTCTGGTGCTCCAGACGATGTGCGGACTCTGACAACATCCGCGTGCAGAACGCCGAAAGAAAATACCAACGGAAGATGGAAAAAACGCGTTTCTGAAAATCGCCGGTAAAGCCAACACCAGAAGAAGCAGCTTGATAGATTTTTTGAAACGCTGCTTCGGCAGCCTGCGACACCTCGTAGATCTGCGCTTCGCGCTGTTCAACAGGCAGCCCGCGCGAGCCAGAAAACACTTCGGCTTCGTGAGTCTCTAAATTCATTTCGGTCCTCCAGCTTTAATTCCTGATGAGGACATGGGAATGTTTAAGATCATTCGAATGTGATTTTCTGCCATTTAACAAGATGTCAGGCCATTTCTTGGCTTTACAAAAATGCCACAAACCTTCGTTCAACGCAAACTTGTCTAACATTAACATCAGCCAAACGGCAAAAATGTGACCGATTGCGCCCAGAACAAAATGGGGCAAACAGCCATTTTGTTTCTCAAAAAACCCTAATGCTGACACGATCTGGCAACAGTTGCGCCCATTTTAGATGCGAGAAACACTTAATCCCGCAGATCAGTTGACCAGTGAGATTTTAACGAGGGGGTACGAGCGGGACTTGGGGGTGAGCGCCTGTCTGGCCGACGCACCCGAGGGCAGAGCTGCTCCCCCTACTCCAAATACGATCAGTCGATCTTGCTTTTCTGCGCGTGTGGCGTGACCCCGAAACTTGACCGGTACACGCGCGAGAAATGCCCGGGGCTTTCAAATCCGCACGCCATTGCAACTTCGGTCACGGACGCTTCGGTCTGAAGCAGAAGCTTTTGCGCGCGTTCCAGCCGCAATTCCATAAAGTATTTCTTTGGCGACGTATTGAGGTACTTGCCAAACAACCTTTCCAGCTGGCGCGTGGATATCCCCAGATCTTCGGCAATCTGCGACGGCGAGACGGGGGACTCTATACAATCGCGCATGACATGGATGGCTTTAGCCAGATGGGCGTTGCGCATTCCGTTGCGCGATTGCAGCGACACACGCTGTTTGGCTGTGGCGTTGCGCACAGCGTTGTACACCATCTGGTCTGCAACCGCGATTGCCAGTTCCTCGCCATGATCCCGTTCGATCAGGTGCAACATCAGATCGGCCGTGGCAGTCCCGCCAGACGCCGTGATGTGTTTTTCATCTGCAACGAAAACGCTTCGCACAAGGTTTACCTCAGGAAATTTTTCCATGAACGCATCATGGTATTCCCAGTGAATCGCGGCCTGCATCCCATCCAGAAAACCCGCTTCGGCCAAAAGCCAGGCACCTGAGCACAGTGCGCCAATAGGCGTGCCTCGCGCCCGCTCACGCCGCAACGTGGCCAACAAGGATCGCGTGACGTGATTGCGCATGTGGATGCCCGACAAAACGAACAACTGGTCCGTCTTAGGCAGATCATCCAGACCGCCATCCACGAGGGTCACCATTTCGTTCGAGCAGACTGCGCGCTCTCCATCCTCAGAGATCAGCGCCCACTGATAGAGTTTTTCGCCACTGACCAGATTTGCAATCCTGAGCGGCTCGACCGCGCAAGAGAATGCAAGGTGCGAGAACTCCTCGATCAATATGAAGGTCACGTGGCGCGTTTGGCGCATGGAATGTTCCGTTCTTTTTAGCGTGTTTTCGCCCGAGTCTTTGCGGCTGTCAAATACGATACGATTTTTTTGTATACAAACTGTATTTTCATAGAATACAGCAAGGGTAAGATCTGCCCGCCACGATTCGGGCCGCCATCACAGGACAATCCGGATGAAAGATGACGCCAAATCCCGTAAGGCCGAGTTGACCGAACACCTCAAGGTGTCGATCCTGACCTTGCGCCTGCAACCCGGCGCGGATCTGGACGAGGTGGAATTGTCCGATGCGTTCGGACTGTCCAGAACCCCCTCGCGCGAAGTGTTCCGGCAGCTGGCGGGTGAAGGCTATCTGGAGTTACGCACAAATCGCAGCGCCCGTGTTGCGGAAATGTCTTATACGACGCTGCGGGATTTCTTCCTTGCAGCTCCGATGGTGTATGGCGCTGTTTTGCGGCTGGCGGCTGTCAACGCAAAACCAGCGCAAATCGATGCCCTGAAAGATGCCCAGCTGGCCTTCAAGGCGGCGTTGCGGTCGGGTTCGGCAGAAGACCGGGCATTGGCTAATAACCGTTTTCACGACGTGACCGGAGAGATGTCTGGCAATGTCTACCTGTTGCCGTCGTTCAACCGGCTTTTGATCGACCATGCCCGGATCGGCATGACCTTTTACCGGCCGCAAACGGCACAAATGAGCGAAAATCTGTCTGAGGCCAGTCGCCAACACGACGCCATCATCGCCGCCATCGAGGCGAACGATGAGGCGACAGCTGCGCAGCTGGCCGAAGACCACTGGAACCTGTCACGCGATCAGATCGAATTGTTCGTGATGCCAGATGCGCTGGATGTCCCGATGGGTCTTCCACCGCTTTCGAAACCTGCATGAGGACGGAATGAACCCTATTTTCAAATTTGAGGGGATTTATACCCCGGTGGTTACGCCGCATCACGACGATGGCAGCGTGAATTGGGACGCGCTGTCCGACGTGATCGAGTATCTGATCGAGAATGGGGTGCACGGGCTGATCTCGGGTGGTTCGACCGGAGAAAACTATGCGCAGACCGTCGATGAGCGTCTGGAACTGGCGCGCTTTACCAATAAGCAGCTCAATGGTCGCCTGCCTTTGGTTGTAGGTACCGGTGCGATGTTGACGCAGGATTCAATTGCCTTGGCATCTGGCGCGCGCGAGATCGGGGCGGACTCGATCCTGTTGGCAAGCCCGCCCTACGCGGTACCGACCGACCGGGAAAACGCGCTGAATGCGCTGGCCATCGACAAGGCCGCGGATTTGCCGGTTATGCTGTATAACTACCCCCACCGCACCGGCACCATGATGGGTGAGGAATTCCTTGATCGCGTCGGTCGCAGCCGAAACTTCTGCGGGATCAAGGAAAGCTCGGGCGACATTAACCGGGTGCATCTGCTGGCCCGCGATTATCCGCATATTCAGCTTGGGTGCGGTATGGACGATCAGGCGCTGGAATTCTTTGCCTGGGGTGCGCCATTCTGGGTATGCGGCGGATCGAACTTCCTGCCTGCGGAACATGTGGCGCTTTATAACGCCTGCGTTGTCGAAGGCAATTTCGACAAGGGTCGCCGCATCATGTCGGCAATGCTGCCCCTGATGAACGTGCTGGAACAAGGTGGCAAGTTCATTCAAACGATCAAGCATGGCGTTACGATGAACGGCATCGCAGCGGGCGTCATGCGCGCGCCGCTCAAAGGTCTGAACAAAGACGACAAACGCGCGCTGGAACAAGTGACCCGCGTGTTGAAACAAAAAATCGCTGACATTGTGGCGGAGGGTTAAGGCATGGGATTGCTGACACAGGACGAATACAAATCCATCGCAGCAGGTCTGGACCTGCCGAACGCCGCATTTATCGACGGGGCGTTTCGCCCGGCGGCCTCGGGCAAGACCTTCACCAGCGTTAACCCGGCCACCGGTGAAAAACTGACGGATATCGCGGCCTGCGGCGCCGAGGATGTGGACTTTGCCGTCGAAAAAGCGCGCGAAGCCTTTGACGATGGCCGCTGGAGCAAACTGCACCCGTCCGAACGTAAAGACGTGTTGATCAAGCTGTGCAAGCTGATGACGCGCAACGCGCGCGAACTGGCGGTGATGGAAAGCATCGACAGCGGCAAGACCATATTCGATTGCGAAACCGTCGACGTGCCCGAAACCATTCACTGCCTGAAATGGCATGCCGAGGCGATCGATAAAATCTACGATCAGGTTAGCCCCGCAAGTGATGATCACATCGCCATGGTTGTGCGTGAGCCGATCGGCGTTGTTGGCCTGGTATTGCCTTGGAACTTCCCCCTGCTGATGCTGGCGTGGAAGATCGGACCCGCCCTTGCCGCAGGCTGTTCAGTTGTGGTCAAACCCGCAGCTGAGACGACCTTAACCGCCCTGCGCCTTGCGGAACTGGCGATGGAGGCCGGGATCCCCCGCGGCGTACTGAACATCGTTCCCGGCGGTGGTGCAGATGTGGGTGAACCTATTGGCCGTCACATGGATATCGACATGGTCTCGTTCACCGGCTCGACCGTGACCGGCAAGCGCTTTTTGACCTATTCAGCCGAAAGCAACGCCAAGGAAGTCGTGCTTGAGATGGGTGGCAAAAATCCTGCGATCGTCATGGATGATGCAGAAAACCTGGACCGTGTGGCATCCCATATCGTCAACGGTGCATTCTGGAACATGGGCGAAAACTGTTCAGCAAGCTCGCGCCTGATCGTGCATAAGGACGTTAAGGCCGAACTGCTGGAGCGTATCGCGCATCATGCAAAACAGTGGAACATCGGTGACCCTCTGGACCCGGAAACCCGGATGGGCGCGCTGGTCAGCGAAGGCCACTACAAAAAGGTCTGCGGTTACCTCGATCAGGCTGAAAACGTGGTTATCGGGGGTAAGGCCGACAAGGGTTTTGTCGAAGCAACCGTCGTGGAAGTACCGGGAAATGATACGGTTTTGGCCCGCGAAGAGATCTTTGGCCCAGTTCTGTCGGTGATTGAGGTTTCGGGTTTTGACGAGGCGATCAATATCGCCAATGACACGGACTATGGCCTGTGCGCATCGATCTTCACCGCGAATACCAAACGGGCTATCCGTGGCGCCCGCGCCATAAGGGCGGGAACCGTGACCGTGAACAGCTTTGGCGAAGGCGATATCTCAACACCCTTTGGCGGTTACAAACAGTCGGGGTTCGGGGGTCGTGATAACTCGGTACATGCCCATGACCAGTACACCCAGTTGAAGACCATCTGGATTGATCTGGCAGACGATGCGGATGAGGCGGTCGATTGAGCGCCTACTCTGCCAAAACCCTTCCGGTACATCGTGGGCCTGCGGCGTGGAATGACATCCTTGGCGCGCAGGCCCCATTCCGGGAACTGACAGGCGACATGACGGCAGACTTCACCGTTATCGGTGCGGGTTTTGCCGGGCTTACGGCGGCACGTCGACTGCTTCAGTTGCAACCCACAGCAAAGGTGGTTGTGCTGGACGCCGGGCGCGTTGCCGAGGGGGCCGCCGGGCGAAACTCGGGGTTCATGATCGACCTGCCACATGATCTGGCGTCCGACGATTACTCGGGCGCGGGCGACGACAAGAAAATGATTGCGCTGAACCGGCAGGCGATTGCCTTTGCGCGACAGGCCGTTGAGCAATACCAGATCGATCCGAATTACTTTGATCAGTCGGGCAAAGTGAACGGGGCCGCCAGCGAAGCCGGAAACGCGCATAACGAAAGCTATGCCGAACATCTAGCCTCATTGGGTGAGACCAGCGAAAAGCTGGACCCGCAACACATGCAGGAACTGACAGGATCGCGCCACTATATCTCGGGGCTTTACACGCCGGGAACGGTGATGTTGCAACCCGCGGGCTATATTCGCGGCCTTGCTGCAGGGTTGATGGGAGAAGGGGTAGACCTTTTCGAAAACTCGGCTGTCACCGGGTTTTCGAAACAGGGAAGTTCTTGGAAAGTCACCACCGATCGCGGCACGGTCAGCACCGGAAAGGTTATCCTGACGGTCAACGGACATTTGGAAAGCTTTGGTATCGAACGTGATCGGCTGATGCAGCTGTTCTTGTTCGCCTCGATGTCACCAGAGTTGACCGTTGATCAAATGCGCGTTCTGGGCGGCCAGTCCCGCTGGGGTGTCACGCCGTCAGATCCCATGGGAACTACCATGCGGCGGATAGATTCCGGGCAAGGTGGCAATAGGGTCATAACTCGCACCTGTGCCGCCCTGCGTCCCGGCATGGAAGCAACCGCACGCGATCTGGCACGGGCCTCACGCGTCATGCAGCGCAAGTTCGATCAGCGGTTTCCCCAGCTGGCGGGTCTGGGCATGGAGTATCGCTGGGCCGGTCATCTGTGTCTCAGCCTCAACGGCGTTGCGGTTGCGGGTGAAGTCGAAGCGGGAGTCTATTCGGGTTGCGTCCAAAACGGGCTAGGCACGGCCAGAGGAACGCTGACCGGGATCGCGGCGGCCGAACGCGCCTGCGGTCACACCTCAGACATCACGCAACACTTTGCCACCGAAGACAAACCGAAACGCCTGCCCCCACAGCCCTTTCGGGAAATCGGAGCCAACGCCGTTTTGCGATGGAAGGAATGGCGCGCGCGGGACGAATGATCGGGTCGGTTTCCAACCTATACATACCTGATCAACTTTCCCAGACTGAACCAAGTCGGCTAATAAAAATCCCGTTTTATCTTTCGGGGTATCGGATCGTGAACCCACAAAAAAACCCGCCCGATCATTCGGGCGGGTAAGTTCCGGGGGAGATTATCAGTAGCTCTGGTTCAACTCATCGGCTGCAGGAATTTCACGCTCGCGACGGGCGATATAGTCCAGAAGCTGTTCGTTCTTAGCCTCATCCAGCTTTGGCTCTTGGTATTCGCCTAACAGCTTTTTGGCGTGTTTCAGTGCGCGCTCGGTGATTTCCACGCTCCCTTCGGCTTGCCACTGTTCGATCGAGTTGTTGTCGAATAGCTCGGGCATAAAGAACGCCTGCTGGAAGTTATCTTGTGTGTGTGGGTGACCCAGATAGTGACCACCTGGACCCACGTCTGGAACCGCTGCCAGCGCCTGGTCGAAATCATGCCATTTGGGCCCCTCGGCCATTCGGTAGGCCATGGCGCATTGCTCGGCGTCCACCACGAACTTGGCAACGGAACAATGCATACCAGCCTCGTTCCAGCCCGCCGAGTGCCAGATATAGTTCGCACCCGCATGCATCACCGCGCTGAGCGTTGTTGCGGATTCGTACCCGGCTTGCGCGTCGAATGTCTTGGCACCACCCAAGGTGTTCGATGTGCGCCATGGCACATCGTAATACCGTGCCATCTGACCGATCATAAAGTTCATAAGGTTGATCTCGGGAGTGCCCGCCATTGGGGCGCCCGATTTCATTGAAACGGTCGACAAGTAGTGGCCCCAGATCGCCGGACACCCTTTGCGGATCACCTGTGTGTACGCCAGCGCCGACAGCGCCTCAGCCGTCAACTGGGCTACCGTGGCGGGTACGCTGGCAGGCGTGTTCGCACCACCCAGAACAAAGGGCGAGCACAGCACCGGTTGATTGCGGCGGCAGAAGGCACGCATCGCGCCCAGCATGGTTTCATCCCAGACCAGCGGGCTGTTACCGTTGCAGTTGCCGGTGGTCACGGGATGTTCGTCGATAAAATCTTCGCCGAACAGGATATCGCACATATCCATCACATCTTCGGCGTTCTTGGGCGACGTCGTCATACCCATGAACATTTTGTCTGAATACTTCATCGACGAATAGGTAATGCGAAGATGTCGCTGGCTGATCGGGTGATCGTAAGGCTCGACGATGTGGTGGGCCGAACTGTGCAGCGCCGGCATCATGTGCGACAGCTTGTGGAACATCGCCAGATCTTCCAGCAGCGGATTGCGCCGAACATCGTCCAGATCACGCAGGAAGGGCGCACCGGTCATCGGCACAAAGACCGAATGTTTGCCACCCAGTTTGACATTATTCGCCGGATTGCGGGCGTGGTAGGTGAACTGGGCCGGAATTGTCGAAATCAGTTCGCGCACCATGTATCGGTCAAGATAGACCAGCTCGCCCACGACCTTTGCACCGGCCTTTTTCCAGTCTTCCAAAGCGATGGGATCGCGGAACTGAACGCCCACGTTTTCAAGAATATCCATCGCGGCGTTGTCGATAAGTTCAACTTGCGCCCCGTCCATCACCTCGCACAGAGGGATGCCGCGGGTCAGACCGGGCAGCATTTCAAAATTCGGTGCAGTGCGCAGAGCGCGACGGGCTGAGCGCCCGCCCGAGCGGGACGCAGTTCTGGTGCTCATGGGGCAGTCCTCCATTGTTGTAGTAACCTTGAAGGATTCGCAGAGCTTTCACCGCACTGATTGCGATATCTGCTTGCAGGAAGCGACACCCCTTCCCAACATGGAAACGCCGCCCGGTTTGGGCGGCGTTTGTTGTTTTGTTGCTGTTTTGGCTTTGGGTTATTCGGCGGCTTGTGTGGCGCCTTCGCCCTGCTTGTCGCGCAGGCCATCGCGGAACAGCGCTTTGGCAAGCGCAACCATCATCAGCCCCATCACCATCGTGAACGGAAGCGCGCCGATGATCATCGCGTTGCGCAGCGCGTCCAGCGGGTTGTTGTCACCCGCCGCAAGGATCAGCGTGCCAATCACTGCCGTCAGGATCAGACCCCAGATGATGCGGTGCTTGATGCCCGTCTCCTGGCTGCCGCCCGACATGATCGTGTTCATAACCAGAATACCCGAGTCCGCAGACGTCACCAGGAAGGTCATGATCAGGATCACACACATCACGTTCAGCATCGACAGCAGACCGCCGTCAATCATGTAGGACAGTGTTACGAACAGCTTGTTGGTGTTCGACGCACCGATGATCGCACCTTCAGCTGCACCTGCCAGCTCAAGATCAATCGCCGTGCCGCCCAGAACCGTCATCCACGCAAAGCACACCAGCGCCGGTGCGAACACGCAGCCCAGGATGAATTCGCGAACCGAACGGCCCTTGGAGATGCGCGCCAGGAACAGACCCACAAACGGCGAGAACGCGATCCACCACGCCCAGTAGAACGTGGTCCAACCGGCCTGCCAGCCAAACTGACGACCCTGCTCACCCGCAGCATAGGCCGCAGCCAGTGTCGCTTCGTCCAGCTCGGCTGCTGCGCCCTCAAGACCGCTCTTGAAGCCGTCAAAGCTGCCCCACGCATTGGTCGCGCCGCCCATCAGGTCATTGGCATGCGCCTGCGCTTCTGCAGGCAGAGCCGCCGCAAAGGCCTCGGCCGACAGCGGACCATAGGCGTTAAAGCTCAGCGAGATGAAGTGCAGGATATAGTCAACCATCGCCGTGCCATAGGTGGTCATGGCGAAGACAAACGACCCAAACACAACAAACGTGCCCAGCAGGATGATCGACAGAACCAGGTTCAGGTTCGACAGGTACTTAACGCCCCGGCCAACACCCGACACAGCCGAGATGATCGACAGACCCATGATGACGACCAGACCAGAGATCAGGCCCACTTTGGACGGGGCCGGAACCTCACCGCCAAAGTCCATGATCCACTCCATACCCGTGATGGCATAAAGACCGTCGATGAACTGGCTTACGCCAAACCCGATGGTCACCGACACGCCCAGGATGGTCGCAACCACGCCCAGAACGTCAACGATGTGGCCCAGGAAACCGTTCATCAGCTTGCCAAACAGCGGCGTCAACGCCGCGCGAATGGTCAGCGGCATGTTGCGCGTATACGCGTAATAGGCCAGCGACAGGCCTGTCACCACGTAGATCGCCCAGGCGTGGAACCCATAATGCAGATAGGTATAGCGATAGGCCGATTGCACCGCTTCGGGCTCGTTGCCCACAACGTCACCGGCAACCACGACCGGGTTCGATCCCCACAGGCCCAGAGGCTCGGCCGTGGCGAAAACCATCAGGCCCACACCCAGACCGGCGCCGAACATCATCGAAAACCACGAAAAGTTCGAAAACTCGGGCTTCTCACCCGGCAGGCCCATCACCCGCTTGCCCGTCGAAGGGATAATCGCAACAACTGCCAGAAAGAAAAAGAACAGCCCCACAATCACAATGTAAAAGCTGTTGAAAACTTCCAGAAGCTTGAAGTTCCAGCTGCCCAATGTGCTGTTGGCATTGGCCGGAAACACCAAAGCCCACAGCACCAGAGCAACCATGATACCCTTACTGATCAGCGCAATAGGTACGCTGTTATTCTCATAAAAACCGCTATCCGCCGTCTTTATGTCCAAGTCCGTAAACGGCTCTTTTATCGACATAACTTCCTCCGTGTTGTCCGTCATTGGTATTGGGGATCGCGTCCTATCGTTTCGCAATTCTCCCGGATTTCGTTTTCCCGCTCAGCTCGACACGCATTTTATTTTGGTGTTTCGGGTACGAGCTTGGGGTTAGTTGCCCTTTTCCCTTCGATCTGGTGTTTTCGCTGACTGACATGCGTGGAGTTCAACACAAACATCAATCAGAACGGGTTTCGCGCGAAATTCAAAAATTATCCTCAGCGCGTCTTGTGAATTCCCTTTCCGCCGTTTCCGGCTGCAGATGTCACCCGATTTTATTTCCAAGGACATCTTGAATATTCCATCAGTGTACGCCAGATGCCTGTCCGGACGCGACAATTGTTGGTGAACGTGACTATAGCGGCACCTGCGTTTCAATTTGGCCAGAACCGACAGATTGGTCGGTTTTGACGACATGTCCCCGAAACATGATCTCGTAAATACACCTAATAGCCGATGTGCCGCGATCTCCACTAAGAAAAATATTAACACCAAGGTGAAATGAGCTAATACGAACGGGTTGAAAGAATCCCAGGTCCTCATGTCCAGACGCCATTACAAGCTGCCCCCACTTACCACACTCTCTGCCTTTGAAGCGGCCGCAAGGCATCTCAGCTTCAAGAATGCGGCTGAGGAACTCTCTGTTACGCCCGGCGCTGTGAGCCATCAGATCAAAGCGTTGGAGGGCGACCTTGAGACGGCCCTTTTCCAGCGCAAGCACCGCGGGGTGGATCTGACAGACGACGGCAAAGCCCTGTACGAGACGCTGTCGTCATCTTTTGCGCGGATTTCTAAAACTCTCGCTACGATCCGCGACCGGGCGTCGGTCGAAAAAGTAACTGTCGGGTCAACCACGGCAGTCGCCGCATTGTGGCTGTCACCGGCAGTTATTCGGTTCTGGCGTGAAATGCCCGAAGTCAATGTAGATCAGCTGTCACAGGATCGGCCTTTTCGCGACCGACCAGACTTGGACTTTTTCATCCGCTATGGGCGTGACAGCGATGCAACCCTGTCACACACGCCTTTGTTCCGTGACCACCTGGTTCCCGTCGCCAGCCCTGAAGTCGCACAAAGCCTGACTGGATCCAGCCTTCAACACCTTGCGAAACAGCGGTTGATTCATCTGGAATCAGAGGACCGTACCTGGACAACATGGCCCGAATGGTTCCAGCAATTGGGATTCGACGGCCCCATCCCGATCGAGTCGCGGGTAAACAGCTATTCGGTGGCGCTGCAACTGGCCCGAAAAGGCGCAGGGATCGCTTTAGGATGGCAGCGCCTGATCGAACCGATGCTGGAATCAGGCAAGCTGGTTACAATCGGCCCCCATCAATTGACCGCTCCCAACCAGTTTTATGTCGTTGGCCGCCACGAAGATGAGCTAACCGAAAGCGCTCGCGCCCTTAAAAACTGGATCATTCAAGAGGTTCAGGACGGCTCGGTTTAGGTGAAGTCACTTAGTGATGAGGTTTTCTGATATTGAGGGTCGGGCGTTCCTTGCTCAATAGGGTCAAAACCATCCAGCAGCACCCTCAGGAGAGCCCGATGAACAAGCATAGCAAGCTGTCTTCCGTTCTTGCCGATTTGAATGTCGCAAACGGCCTGCCGAACGAACACTATGTTGACCCGGAAATTTTCAAGGAAGAACGGCAATCGGTGCTTTACGCCAACTGGTCGGGCATCGGATTCGGTAAAGACGTTCCCGAAGTTGGCGACGCCAAGCCTGTCGACTTTCTGGGAATGCCTCTGCTGATCGTCCGCGACCGGGATGGCGAAGTGGGTGTGTTCCAAAACACCTGTCGTCACCGCGGGATGATTCTTGTGGACACGCCACGCAAGATTGGCGGCGCCATTCGCTGCCCCTATCACAGCTGGTGCTACAGCCTTAAGGGCGAACTGCGCGCGACTCCGCATGTGGGCGGCCCCGGCCACAACACACATGAAGACGTTGATCGCAACGATCTGGGTCTGGTTCGCGTCCGCTCGTTTGTTTGGCGTGACGTGATCTTTGTAAACGTGGACGGCAACGCCCCGGAATTCGAAGAAGCCCACGCAGCACTGATGGAACGTTGGAAAGAGTTCGATCAGCCGGTCTATCACGGCGGCGAAGCGTCTTCGTTCAAGCTCGAGGTTAAAACCAACTGGAAGCTGGCCGTCGAAAACTATTGTGAAAGCTACCACCTGCCTTGGGTCCACCCAGGCCTGAACAGCTATTCACGGCTAGAAGACCACTACAACATCGAAGCGCCCGGCCACTATTCCGGTCAGGGGTCGCTGGTATACCGCCAGTTGCAGGATCAGGACGGCGCCACTTTCGACGATTTTGAAGGTCTCAGCGACCAGTGGGACGAAGGTGCGGAATATGTCGCCCTCTACCCGAACGTTCTGTTGGGCGTTCAGCGCGATCACGCATTCGCAATCGTTCTCGAGCCCGTCGATCTGGAAAACACCGTCGAACATATCGAGCTGTACTATGCCAAGAGCGTGAAAGACACGCCGCAGCACGACGGTCTGCGCGCCTCGAACGCACAGCTTTGGAAGACAGTGTTCGAAGAGGACGTATTCGTCGTTGAAGGCATGCAGAAAGGCCGCCACGGCGTTCTGTTCGATGGCGGACGTTTCTCGCCTGCAATGGACGGCCCCACGCACAATTTCCATCACTGGGTCGCAACCCAAATCGAAAACGGTCGCGCAGACTAAATCTGCGGGCCGACGGGTGTAAGCCTGTCGGCCCAGAACGGAGCTACGATGGATACCAAAAACCTGGACCGCCTGCTGCTTGACGCGCATGATCGCAATGATCACGCGGCCATGATCCAGTACTACACCATGGCCGCGGACCAACGCGAAGCAGAACAGGACGTCGACGCTGCTTGTTTCTACCTGACCCACGCCTTTGTCTTCGCTCTGGAGACTGGCGCGCAAGAAGCCCACGGGCTGAACGCGCGCTTGGTCGAGCATGGGCGCGCGCACAGACTGGAATTCTGAGACCGGCCTCGGCTCACCCCTTCAACCCAACATGAAATCAATGCTCGTTACCCGCGCATGAACGTTGACGACTGCGGCGACGAGCTCAACTTTGAAACGGCAGGCTCATGAAAACGAATGCACAAGCAGTGGTGATCGGCGGAGGGGTGATCGGATGTTCGATCCTCTATCACCTGACCAAATTGGGATGGTCCGACGTCGTGCTGCTGGAACGGGACGAGTTGACCTCGGGCTCGACTTGGCACGCGGCGGCAAACATCCACGGGCTGCATGACAGCACCAATATCAGCCGCATCCAGCACTATACGATGAACCTGTATAACGCGCTGGAAGAGGAAACTGGCCAAAGCTGTGGCGTGTTCCAGCCCGGCTCGCTGTATCTGGCCCAGACCGAAGAACGTGAGCATCAGCTCAAGCTGCAGGCGGCCAAGGCCAAGCTTTACGGTATGAACTTCTATGAGATCAGCATTGAAGAGGCGCAAAAGCTGAACCCGCTGGTCAATTATGAGGGCATCCGCTGCGTAATGTTCGAACCCGATGGCGGCAATGTGGACCCCTCGGGCGTGACCAACGCCTATGCGGTAGGTGCCCGTCAGCGTGGGGCCGAGATCCACCGCTTTACCCCCGTCACTGCGACCGAACAGCAGGAAGACGGCACCTGGATCGTGCGCACGCCCAAGGGCGACATCAAAACGCCTTGGGTGGTGAATGCCGCGGGTCTTTGGGGTCGTGAGGTCGCGAAACTGGCCGGGATCGAACTGCCGCTGCAACCGACCGAGCACCAGTATTTCGTGACCGAAGCCATGTCGGACGTTCAGGCACATGGTACGCGCCTGCCCTCAGTCTCGGACCGGGATGGCGAATATTACCTGCGCCAGGAAGGCAACGGTCTGCTGGTCGGCGCCTATGAAAAGGACATGAAGTTCTGGGCCGAAGAAGGCACCCCGCTGGACTTTGCCCATGACCTGTTCCCCGACGATCTGGAGCGGATCGAAGAGAACATGATGAACGCCATCGAACGCCTGCCCGCCGTGGGTGAGGCCGGGATCAAGCGCGTCATCAACGGCCCGATGATCTGGTCGCCCGATTCCAACGTGCTGATGGGTCCGGTGCCCGAGGTGGATGGCTATTTCTGCTGCAACGGCATCATCCCCGGCTTCTCGCAATCGGGCGGCATGGGCCTGATGGCAGCGCAGTGGATCATCGAAGGCGAAACCGAATATGACATGTTCGCCTGGGACATGGCGCGTTTCGACACATGGGCCACGAAAGAGTTCACCAAAGCCAAGGTGCAGGACCAATACGCCCACCGCTTTGCGATCCACTTCCCGAACGAGGAACGCAGCGCAGGCCGACCCGCCCGTGTGCGCCCGATCTATGAAACCCAGAAAGCCATGGGCGCGGTGTTCGGCCTGAACGTCGGCTGGGAACACCCGCTGTGGTTCGCGGATGAGCCGGGCACCGTGGATACCAACGGTTTCACCCGCCAGAACTGGTGGGGGCCTGTGGGTGAGGAATGCAAGATGCTGCGCGACCGTGCGGGCATCATCGACATCTCGAACTTTGCCAAATACATCTGCAAAGGCCCCGGCGCTGCCGATTGGCTGAACGCGGTCTTTGCCAACAACATGCCGAAGGCGGTTGGTCGGTCTTGCCTGACGCCGCTGATCTCAAAACGCGGCGGTATTGCCGGGGACTTCACCGTTACCCGTGTGGCTGAGGATGAGTTCTGGATCATCGGGTCCGGCATGGCCGAGCGCTATCACAAGCGCTTCTTCAAGCAGGTTCCGCTGCCCGAAGGCACCACCTTTGAGAGCCATACCGAGGCAATGTGCGGCTTCAACGTCGCGGGCCCCAAATCGCGCGAGATTCTGCAGCGCCTGACCAACACGTCGCTGGCGACCGAAGATTTCCCGTTCATGCGGTCGGCCAAGATCGAACTGGCGGGGGTCGAGGTTCTGGCCCTGCGCGTCTCGTTCACCGGCGATCTGGGGTGGGAGCTGCACTGCAAGACCGAAGATCAGGCGCGTCTGTACGAGGCGTTGCTGGAAGCGGGCAAAGAGTTCGACGCAGGCCCTGTCGGCAGCCGCGCGTTGATGTCGATGCGGGTGGAAAAAGGCTATGGCTCGTGGAGCCGCGAATACAGCCCCGAATACTGGCCGCATGAGGTCGGGCTGGACCGTCTATGCAAGTTCGACAAAGACTTCCTGAACAAGGAAGCCGCGCAGAAGGTGCTGGACACGCCCGCCCGCGAACAGCTGGTTCTGCTGCATCTGGATGAGGCCGACGTGACCGCATCCAACGCGGACGCAACCGGTGGCGAGCCGATCTTTAAAGACGGCGAAGGCATCGGTCGTGTAACGTCGGGCACCTATGGCTACACGGTCGGCATGTCGCTGGCGCTTGGGTATGTCAAAAACGCCCAACCCGGCGATGAGGTTGAGGTGATGGTGCTGGGCCGCCCGCACAAAGCCACCATCCTGCACAAGCCTCCGTTCGATGCAAAAGGTGAAAAACTGCGCGCCTGATCAAACCGTGATCAGCCCCTGACCTAACGAGACCCTATCCACGCGCCCCGCCCTGCCTATATCCTGAAGCAACCATCTGGATCGCTTTGGGAGGGGCGGGGCGCTTGGAACATAAAACAGATATGCTGATTGTCGGTGCCGGGTTCTCGGGGCTGATCATGGCGATCGAGGCGCGAAAGCGCGGGATCAAAGATATCACGATCCTTGAAAAAGCCGCCGATATCGGCGGGACCTGGCGCGAGAACACCTACCCTGGTGTGGCCTGCGATGTACCCTCGCATCTGTACTCCATGGCGACCCACCTGAACCCAAATTGGAGCCGCGCCTACGCTGGCGGGGCCGAGATTCAGGCTTATCTGAAGAAAATCGCGCAAGACGAAGGTCTGTATGACCTGTGCCGGTTTCACCAGCAGCTCAAATCGGCGCGCTGGGACGGCAATCGCTGGCAGGTTGAAACGCAGGATGGCCAAACCTGGTCAGCACGGTTTTTTGTTTCGGCAATTGGCGCGCTGCATGTACCCAACATTCCCAACATACCCGGCGCCGACAGCTTTCCCGGACCCAGCTTTCATTCCGCGGAATGGAACCACGATGCTGCACTGGCCGGCAAGCGTATCGCGGTGATCGGTACAGGCGCCTCGGCCGTACAATTCGTCCCCGAGATCGCCAGAATGGCCGCGCAGGTCACAATCTATCAGCGCAGCGCGCCTTACGTCTTGCCCCGCCCCGACGGCCCCATCGCGCCTTGGGTGCGCCGGATGTATCAGCGGTTTCCAATTCTGCCAAAGCTGCGGCGTAAACTGATCTACATGGTCTTTGAATACCGCCACAGGGTCTTTCGCCGCGAACAGGGTGCCGTGAACTTCGCCATGAAAATGTGGCGCACAGCCTTTGAAAAAGCGATTACCGACCCTGCAGAGCGTGAGAAGCTGACACCCGATTATCAGATCGGGTGCAAACGCATACTCAGGTCGAACGATTGGTACCCAACCCTTGCCCGGGACAATGTCGAGGTGATTCCGCATCGCGTGACCTCGATCGAAGGCGACCTGATCACTGCGGCTGACGGCGCACAAAGGCAAGCCGATATCCTGATCTGGGGAACGGGTTTTCATGTGACCGGTATGGTCGAGTATCTGGATATCACGGGGACCGATGGGCAAACCCTGCGCTCGGCGTGGGCCGATGGGATGCAGGCCAATCTGGGCACTGCTATCGCGGGCTTTCCAAACTTCTTTATTCTTCTGGGGCCACATACCGGTTTGGGTCACAACTCGGTCGTGTTGATGATCGAAGCGCAAGTCCGTCATATCGGCCGCGTTCTGGATGAAATGCGCAACACAGGACTGCAGATCGTCACACCAGATCCCACGCAGCAGGACGCGTTCGAAAAAGAAATGCAGGATCGGCATAGCGACAGTATCTGGCAATCCGGCGGGTGTACCTCGTGGTATCAGGATGCCAAAGGACGAAACACGACGCTTTGGCCGGGCACCGTTTCCGAGTATGAAAAGCGCATGGCGAAATCCGGGTTGGAACATTACCTAACAACCCCGGCTCAAGGCGGAGGCCAATGACATGACGACCATTCTGATTATTGTCCTGCTGGTTGCTGCGTTCTTTCTGGGTATGCACCTTTGGACCCGCAAGCTGACGGCGGAAGGTCTTTCGCGGGTGCCGCAGCTGGGCCAGATTGTTCCGGTTCACGGTGGCAGCATCCATTACGTAGAAAAAGGGGACCCAGCCAAACAAACCCTTGTGTTGATCCACGGTTTGACCGGGCAATTGCAGCATTACACCTACGCGCTCATGGATATGCTGGCAGAGGATTACCATGTGATCGCCGTAGACCGCCCCGGTTGCGGCTATTCAACCCGTGACAGCGCGGATTTGGGCGCATTGTCCGAACAGGGCCGCATGATTCAGGAGTTTCTGGAATCCAAAGACGTAACGGATGCCATCCTGGTGGGCCATTCACTGGGCGGAGCGGTCTCGCTGGCCATGGCTCTGGACTACCCCGACAAAACCAAAGCCCTGGCTTTGTTGGCCCCTCTGACTCAAGTCATCCCAGAGCCACCCCCTGTCTTCAAATCCTTGGAAATTCGCACCGAATGGCTGCGAAACTTTATCGGCCACACCATTGCCGTGCCGATGGCCGCAAAAACCGCCCCTCATGCACTCAGCACCGTGTTCGCACCCGAGCCCGCGCCAGAAGACTTTTTGGATCGCGCCGGAGGTGCATTGGGTTTGCGACCATCTGCGTTCATCACGGCCTCTCAAGACGTACTGGGGATAGAAAGCAGTATGGAATCCCAGGTCGCGCGGTATTCTGACCTGAAAGTCCCCGGGGGTATCCTATTCGGAGAGAAGGACGCCTTGCTATCACCGTCAACGCACGGGGATCCGATGGCGAAGTATGGGTTGTTTCATGAGCAACTCGAAGGGTTGGGACATATGATACTGATCACCGAACCCGAAGCTTGCGCGACTTTCATCCACCGGGTCATCAAGGGCGTCGACGAGCAGAGCAAAGATACCGGCCAGACGGGGTGATGTCGCGCCAAAAAGAATCCGATCCAGAGGATCATTTCCCTCTTGACCCTATCCGGCCCCTCCCGTAAATCGCCTCTCACTCGTGGCGGAGTAGCTCAGTTGGTTAGAGCAGCGGAATCATAATCCGCGTGTCGGGGGTTCAAGTCCCTCCTCCGCTACCAAATTTCCTAATATATCACACGCGCTTAAAGAGAACTGCGGATTGCAGATACTTGTGCGAACTAGAGTTTTGTGCGTTTTTTTGTGCGTTTTTCGAAAAAAGTTCGTGAATCAGACCGCAACCGGAAGGTTGCAACACCAATTTCCGAGGATCTACTCGCCTCGACGCATAGTATAGCCTATTCCAGAAGGAATTAAATCTCTTCCCGACAGGTGCTTTGTTAGTAACACAGTACTAGCAATCAAACCGCATCTTAAAGCCACAATGCGTAGGCGGTGACCCCCAATGGCAGGGCCAGATACCACGCCCAGAGATAGAATTTGGCATGTAAGTTAAGTCTATTGACGGACTTCTGCAAATCCTTTGAACTTTGGATAAGCTCAGACACAAATTCGTTTGGTGCCTTGTAAGGCGTCTGGCCAGCGTGCTTGTGCCAATCCTTTTGCAGCCTGTGGTATTCTTTAATCTGGGAAACATAGTATTCGATTTCAGAAATCGGTTCGTTTCTTTGGGCGTCGAAGTCCATGTTTGAAACTGCCTTGGTAGGCTTGTTCCATGCCTTGAAACTCTGCACATCTCCGAGCCACGAAAGTAGATGGTTTGCCGCTAAAAATATAAGCAGGAAGTCTGTAATGACTTCAAGATTTTGGCTGCCAGGTTTGACGCTCAAGATAGATAGTTCGCTGGCGTCTATACCTGTAGTGACGGTAAGGATCTTTGCGAACGCCAGAGCGATAAGGCTTCGATTGGAAATGTACGTTGCTTTGGAAATGAGTTCCTGTCCTTGAAAGTTCACTACGCCCTCGTTTTTTTACGGCTAAAATTCTGTAATGTCGGTACCGTTGAATACAAACACCGATGATTTTGAAGTGTCTATTTAGCCAAGGTGCCAGCATGGACGATACTATTGAGCAACTATTGAGAATCTCATCAGGCGGTTTCCCCATAAATACGGTATTCATTCGGGATGACGGAAGCGGTGATCCATCCGTTATAGCCTTCTTGCCTGACGTTGAAGGTGATGTCGTTGCCCTTCGCTTTTCAAATGAAAGTGCGGTTGAGATTGTCACCGAGGAGTATTCCTACATATCGCTATCTCAAAGCATGCTTCACAATTTGGACGACATGATTGATGAAGCCGATGAGCTTTGGAAAGCGTTGGACGCGTATTGGGATGAAAAAGAAAGTTCGTGGTTCGGTTGGGAGCATTTGGCAATCAAGCCGGACAAAACAGAATGAACTCAGGTAGTATCTCGCTCGAATTCTAAACTTCGCCCCAGAATCGAGTGCCGAGCCTTATACTTGCTGTCGGTGAGCTTTGCCTTAACCCCTTACATATAGCGCTCGCAGGATTGGCGAGCGGCGAGCTTCATGGGTTATCCATTACTTCACACGGATATTCTACCGGACAGGATACCCACCGCAAACGTGGCTATCCAAACCACAACCCACACACACAGCGTAGCCAGCGCAGGCACATTATTCCTATGGATCAAAGTCAGAGAGCAAATCACTCCTGCAATCGGAAGTAAGACCGCGTGCGGAGCTACCATAAAGATTATCGGTAACATCAACGGAAGCGTAAACAAGGCCATGATTGCTAGCAAAAAAGCATAAGCACCGGTCGCTACAAATCCAACTTGGGAGTCACTCAAAAAGGATGGTAAAGAAGCCAGCATCATTACGGCCGCAATCAGAGGCACAGAGATAACCAAGCCTAAAAAGGACAGCAGCAAAAGGCTGCGAAATGGCCTGTTTTTTTCCGGTTGTAAGCGCCAAACAGACAGGGCTTAACCTCCTAATTGTGAACTTTCAAATGTCCGGTTAGGGTCCAAATCAACCGATGCTGCGCATTGCATTAAAGTCAGCTATCGGGTTGGAGCGCCAATCCTCTCGTTGTCTGTAAGTTCTAAAATTTTCTCACTTTTCCTTTTCAATTTGCGCCAATGTTTTGGCTCACCTGAAGGGCTGCAACTCAGCATCATCTCCAAACTCGAACTCCACCCAATCATCATCCTGACGGTCGGTCTTTTCAATGCTCACGCCTCTGATCGTTTGACCGTTCTTTAAGGCGTATGCGAAAGGATTATCACCGGTCCAACCATGTGCCCTGTTGAACTCCGCAATGGTGATTTCCCCGGCCAAAAGCCTTTGGACGGCCCGCGCTGACATTTTCAATTTGCCACCTCCTTGCTTAAAGCCTCCCCAAGCCCCAATACTGTAGTCGACCTTTGTGACATTTTGTGCCGCCGATCGAGCATTGCTGTTTGGTTGTGGCCAACTCGCCATGCGCTCGTTCAAGCTGTCGGCCATTTCAGCCAGAATGACTTTCGTACCTGGTGCGATGTCCGCCCATTCTTCCCTTACTGCTCGAGTTGCGCTGAATTCCTTTTCAAATTGCCGAATCCCGTCGCTCACTTCGACAACCGTGAACATAAGTACCACATCGATGCTTGAATGCCTCCGCAAGAACTCGGACACTATCTCTTCTCTACCTGGCCGGCCGTCGATGCCTCCTTTACGCATCGCGTCCGATCCACCATCACACAGCAAGACAAGCCTAATTGCCCCTTTGGGAGTGTTTTTCAGCTGTTCCGCTTTTTCCTTCAGCCTGTTCCAGACAGGGTTTCTGTCGATGTTCAGAACGCTTGTATAGCTTGGATGCCCCCACGAGGCGAAATCTGACTTTGGCTTAAATTCGATCTCAATCGAGTAATCTTCTGTTCGAAACAGTTGTTTGTGACCGTAATCTTCTTTCTGCAACCGCTCTCTGATGTAAGGTTGAAGTTCATTCTTGAAAAACTCCGCGCGCTTATTTCCTCTCGGAATCAGCAACATCACCTTGCGGCGGTCGTATCGGCCTTTGTTAATACTGTCGGCTTGGACGTGAAATTGTGTGAGGTCTGACCCGTATTTTTTTGCAACCCGATCAAGTTCATCAAGAAAGAAGTCGATTGGGTTCTGCTCATGATAGCCTTTGTCCGAAACGCTGGTGATGTCTCCGACGATCAAAGCCTTCGATTTAGGGAGTTTGCACTGAAAATCCGGTTTTCGACCATCGGCCAAAGGTTCCTCGTGCTGAAACTCGGGAAAGCCGGAAAACATGTTCAGCATCACCACCTCCCACATCGCAGGAAGTCGATCACCTGATCTCTGGTTAAGCTTCGCTACAAGATCGTTTCTCTGTGTTAACGTTAGCCGATCGACAAGGTGGTCTAAACATTGCTGAATATACCGTCGTGAGAAAATGAAAGGCATGCGCAGCTTCTACATTAGCTTCGGTCCAAATAGAAAGCTCGCTTGGCATTTAGCAGACATTCACACCATACGCGTAAAGGCCCCCACGTCCGCAGAGCCGCCATCAGATACTTCGGCGGCAGTATCCAGTCCGTCTGAGGCATGACTTGGCGACCGCTGTCTCAAAGTGCCTGTATCGACCACCAGAATACCGGCGGCAATCTAAGGCGTGTCCTGCGGCTATAACTGCGGCCCCGATATCCACGCCATCGGCGTAGCATACCCCTACCCAGCGATCGTGTGTGCGTTCCCCATTCAGATCGCAGGTCACCGACTTGCCGCGCAGGTAGTTAACCATCCAGCGCTTGGCGTTCTGACCCGAGCGCGAGTCGAGTTCGGGCGCGTCCACACCGTTCAAGCGTACCGGTGCTCCATCCACAACGATTGTGTCTGCATCTCGAACGTAAGTGCCGCCTGCGTGGGCTGTGGTGGCCAGGATGAGGATCGCGATGGCTAGGAGGTGTTTCACCTGCTCTGATTCCCGCTAAATTGGGTTGTCCCAATACTGACTTTCGGGGACATATCCGGTACCGCCACACTCAACACAGCTAACCGTTTCATCACTGCCGAGTTTCGCCACATTGCTTTGGCTCAAACATAGCCGACAGGTAACTGTGTCGACCTGGTCTTTGATCCATTTGACTGCAGCCTCATAATTTTGGGGGCCAACCTCACTGGAATAATGGAGACGCCCTTCTACTACCTCACCGACCCTCCATGTAGTGACCGTTCCCGCCTCTGGGCAGTCAACGTCGCGCCTTTCCACAAAGTATTTCCCAAAGGGCTTAACTTCACCGTTTTGCATCTTTTCTCCTATTCGTCGCCTACAATTCTTAGCCAATTTAGATGCAGACCAACGACATTTACTTGCGCCAGCCTCCCAACAGCATGACACATGGTTCACCGCCGCCTGATTCTCGTTCAGTCACCGCATGAGATTTCAGAAAACCCATCGGCGTCGTGTTAGAATACCCCTTTTTCCCTTCAAACCAGTCTCGCACGAATGTGGATATGACCTTTGGTTCAGATGTCGTGTATCCTGTAACAGGCTTTTCAATGTTGATACCCATCTGAGTGAGCGCCTCTAGGGTGATATCCAAGTCTGTGGCGTCTTTGTCTAGTTTGCGCTTAGCGACCTTTACGGCTTGGGTTCGGTTCATGATCTCTGCTGCCTTAAAGAATAGAAAATGCCATTCCGGCCCCAAATCCGACGAAAACCATTGTCAAACTCCAAATGCTAACTTGAGAACCCAGAATCGTCATGTGCCACTGGGTAACGCTTTCGATTTGGTTCTCATCCAAGCCTTGTGATTTCAAAA
Source organism: Ruegeria sp. G5 (assembly GCF_056533365.1). Lineage (NCBI taxonomy): Bacteria > Pseudomonadati > Pseudomonadota > Alphaproteobacteria > Rhodobacterales > Roseobacteraceae > Ruegeria > Ruegeria sp. G5. The sequence continues at coordinate 44,038 of NZ_JBQFOK010000012.1, forward strand.
ACGTTCGGATTTTCTTTTCTTCTTTTGGAGAAAAATAAACAGCACTTTCCCAAGGCATTCAGCTTTTCCTATTCTTTGTCTGCAGGCAATTCGCGAGCAGCGCTGCCTTTGGCTTTTAATACTTGATCGGGCATCCAATGATCTGGCACTTCGGTACCAACAATCTGTCGGACTAACGCGACTACAGCACTACGCTTCATTTCAGGGTTGTGCCACAGCGAAACGATGGTTTCACCTGCTGACCCAAAAGAAGCCCCAAAACGGCAAAAAACGCCCGACCTTGCGGGCCGGGCACAGTTTACTGAAGTACAAGACTTTTAAAGCTCGGCCAGCCGCCTTTCACACGTCCCAGCCAGCGCCACAGGGGAGATAGGTTCCGTTTTCGTCTTTTCGGTGAAGTGACACCACGCGGCCTTTGACTTGAGCCGTGAAAACACTGCGCTCCTGGTCCTGCCAGCCATCGCCATAGTTCACGCGAAGTCCGCCAAAGAAATCCGCGCGGGCCAGAGACCCGTCATTTAGCAGGTACAGGAAATCGCCCCATCCTTTGGTCGGGTAGCAGAGCGCCGTGATGTCCTCGTCCCGCCAATGGCTGACAGGGGCTACAAATAGGACTTAAGACGTCTCAACGGTTGTCGCGTTGCTTGAGATCCGCTCAATCTCCGATACAGGAACGTCGGTCAACCAGTCGACCCATTTGTCCATGGAAATCCCAGTCGACTGACGTAGCGATTTCAACGCATCAACGAGTCTCTTGTCTTCTTCGTCCGTAAGATCTGACCAGCCCGAAACGCCAGCCAGGGCCATTGCACCTCCCAAAACGGGAACAGTTGCAGCGCCGGTCAACATAGAGCGACGGTTATATTTTAAGGGAAAGTTAAAACTTCCGCATTCAGGTGATAAGTTCATTTTCGGGAGCCTTTACTTGTGATTTTGCTTACTGTGTATTAACTATAGATACAGGGTTAACATTAAATCAATACCCTGTTTGCATTTTTGCATACGAGGTCTTCACAATGACACCCGCGCAACTTAGGATGGCCCGAAACGCTTTGAGAATAGGCACAAGGGAACTGGCAGGGATTGCCGGTGTTTCGTTCACCACCATCAGTCGATTTGAGACAGAAAAAGGTGGGATGCAGCATTCAAGCGCTGAAGCCATTAGAAAGGCTTTGGAATCTCAGGGCATTCAATTCCTGGACGAAGGTGATACGGCCAACGGGGTGGGTGTGGTGCTTTCCAGAGCGGACGCGGAATGAGGTTCATAGTCAGTTTGGCAAGTTGTGCGGCGCTCTGTATCATGATGGCGCCTAGTGCATCGCATTCTTCACCTGATTGGAACTGCATTGAACCCGCGCTTAAAGACGAGCTTGGCTTGAAGTTGAGGTTTCAGGACGACTTTGCCGAAATCGTATCCGCCAAACGCCCCGAGTTTCTTGAGGTCGCTTCATTGGTTGCGGAAGCTTCGAAAGTTAACTTCTCGATGCGTTTTTCGCGAATAGTTTGGCTTTGGGATACTCATCCAGCGCGTTTCGCTGATCCCAATGACTTTTGGGTGTTATCTTGGAGCGATGAGGACGCATCAAATTGGCGTGCGGCAGACGCGGGCAACGCTGCGGCGGAAAAGCGCCTGGAAGAGCTGCAAGCAACCTTAAGTGAGCTTCCCATCCTGACTGAATTCCAAGCCTATGTGTCAGAAAAAAGAGCCACCAGCCCTTATCTCGAATTGTACGTGGAATTTGGCGACGACATTCGTAACGCACGCACGAGAGTCGCGGAGTGCTATTGACGCCAACTCAACAACGTAAGTTTCGGCAAGTGTCTATTAGTCTGGCTGGTTCGCCAAGTGCACCCGCCCAATACCACTTACTTTCGTGACAGAGCTTGCCTCGGTTGGTCACATACCACATTCCAATACCGACAGCCTCGCCGGTCTTGCTAATTCCTTGGTATTCACCGCCTGGACCCCAATAGGCAAAACCTCCACTGTTACTGTGACTTGTCTTACCTGAGTAAAGGTTCGCGATTTGCTGTGGGTCCGTAGGCTTCGCGCCTTTGGTTTTGACAAGCTGCTGAGAGGGAGTTTTGTGCCGAAGCGTTCGGAGGTCTGGATCGCTCGGAAGTATGGGCTAATGCCAATTGGATACAAGCGCATTGGTGCATGTCGGGGGCTCCGGGGTAAGTGATCCTGTGCCAAGAATAAAATTAGATCACCACGTTTGAATGTGATTCTGTAAGCTATCACAATGTGTTGACAACCACTATTGAGACGTGAAGTTTGCATTCACCTTTTGCGTGTGCGACCTCGACTCCTATTCATTTGGTGTTCGTTTATCATTGGTGTGAGGATTATGATGTGAAGATTTTTTTGCAGTTTTTAGTAGAGCGCCGAAGGGCTATTTTATTTTATTCGATTATTTCAATTCTCGTCATCGCTACGAAGTTTTTAGCACCAGCCTTTTACGAGAGTTCCAGATACGCGCGTTTATTGGACACTGTTCCCTTTATTTCCTTAACGCTGGGAATTTGGTGGGAGTGGATAACGTTCAACAACACCAGAAAAGCAAACAAAAACGACAGTAAAAAGGACTAATACTTTGGTTGATTTCCGCTATTGTGAACACTTGGGAAATTTGGGTACAGTTTTTGATGTATACTCTGACCAAAGGTCAGCGCCGTCCTAGTACCCCTTCAAAGAACTCGCTGTACGCTATTCACCTGTGATGAGTTTTGAAATTCGGGGTGCGAAACTGACTATAGACCGGTTTTGAAAACGGAACGAGACTTGGGGCGTAAATTACGGCCTCACCCGAGCTGCGATACTACCCATATGGAATCATTAAGAACGATTATGTTAAACTGTCAAAAGTAGCCTAGACGCATAGTCTTTTCGTGCTTAGCTTTCGGTCATGGCGGCCGTAGATCTTACCTTGTTCCAACTGTATTGCGTTATCGCAGCCTCAGCCTCGATCTTCGGTCTTATCGTGTTCTCTTTGTGGAGTGTTGTGACTGACCCGGAATACAGCTTCTCTTGGATCGGCTATTTTGCAATTGGCGTAGTCGCCCTCGCCGGCGTGATAGGACCCGCATTGTACGGAGCCTACATCCTTTATTCCGGTCTCAACTGAGGGCCAACAGCGTTCAGCATCAGTGCGCGAATGATCGCCTGTTTGGCCTTGTTTGGAATGCGCGACGCGGCACTTTGTAGCTGCGCGGGCAATTGCCCATCTGTCAGCATCCGGGCGATGATCGGCGCAACGCTCGCTTCCCGACCGGCCGTCGCATGCCCGATCAACGCGCCTCCGCCTCGTCGGGCCAGGATAGTAGCCAGCGCGCCAATGCCGGCGCTTTGCGCATCGCCTCCTGTTGCAAGCCCTGCTGCCCCACCTACACCACCTAACAAGCCTTGTTCCATTAGTTGGCGGACCGTGGTTGAATTCCCGGTCAAAGCCCGATGGGTATCAGAAAAGGTGCGCTCGTTCGCAATCTGACTGCGAACCGTTCTGGCTCCCTCTGGCCCCAATGCGGCTTGCATTGCGTCCTGCTGGCGTGTCGGGCCAAACAGCGTGTCAAGCGCGCCCGGTGTGTCCCGGCGGTTCTGCAGCTGGTCGATCTTGCCCGAGGCATAGCCCTGTGCGACCTCATCCGGGCTTGTCCTTGCAACTGCCCGTGCCCGATCCGCATAGTCGGCGGGGATGCGGGGTTTTGCACCGTCTGCGCCAAGACGCACCGCGCTTTCTCGCGCATATCTTTCAGCGGCCATATCCCGAGCACCGCCATAGGACGGTGTCAGGGCATCTGTGCGTTCCCGGAGCCGCTTTGCCAACATTCCCGCAATCGCCTGTTCATTGGTTGGCCCCTGACCCAAGGAGGGCCGTGCAAGATCATCCAGCGCATTTTTCGCCTCATCCAGCACTGCAAGAGTGGACGGTTCCCCAATGACGCCCTCAGCGGCCATGCGATCCCGTGCGAGACGTTGCCCCTGCTGCAGCGCTTTGCGGCCCATATCGGTCTGAAAAATGTCGTCAAACGCGGCCATGTCGATGTCATGCCCCAAAGAGCGCGCCTCGGCATAGGCCCGATCAATGGCAGGTTTGGCCTGCTTGCGAATACCCTGAACCAGATCATCCACCGTTTGCGGTTGATCCAGGCGCGATGCCTTAAGCAAGCTATCCGTCATCCGGTCGCTCTGGCCCGCCATACGCGCCTTGGAAGCGTTTTCCAGCAACTCTCGAGCCTCCGGACTGGAATTGGCTGCTGAACGCGCCAGAGCGCGCCCACGTTCGCCCAGAGCATCCACCACCATACCCTCTGGGCCCAGATCGTCCAGCTTGGCTGCAGACTCGGGTGTCATGGCTTGTGCAATCCGTGCCTGAGCCTGAGACGCCGGTTTTCCCACGCGACGGGCAAGGTAGTTTTTGATTGCTGGTCCGCCGGTCGCCAAGGCAGAGAGACCACCACCTGCGACTGCTCCAATTGCAGCGTTCAACGTTGCGCCTTGCGCCCGGTCCTCAAGCCCGCCGTCAGTGTTACCTGCGCCAGCCAAAGTGCCGTAAAAACCGCCATCAAATGCTGCCCCCGCAATGGCTTTTCCCGGTGTTGTTGCCTTGGCAGCCATGCTCAGACCAAGTTTACCGATACCAGCAGCACCCGCACCCAACCCTACGACGTCCCCGATCGTTGCGGCCTTCGAGTGGTGAACATCCGCCGCCATGGACCGCGCTTTTTGGTTCTTCAAGTTGCCGGAGAAATCACCGAACTCGCCACTGATCCCCGTAGCTGTGCTGCCCGCCGCTAGCAGTTCATCTCCGAAACCAAAAGCCGCTGTATCTGCAGCATTCCGCACACCTGCGCCGATAGCTTCAAAATCGCGTATGTTGGCCCTAGGAACGATACCGCTCCGACGCAAACCGGTCATCGCGCGTTCAAACAGGGATGGTTCATAGGGCGCGAGGGTCGAGCCGTCACCCTGCGGCTTTGTGGGCTCGACCATCTGCGTCTCTTGCGAACTGTATTTCTCCCAAGGCTTGCTCGGCGGGGTTGCCTTTCCGTATTTTTCCCAAGGTCCGGCCATCAGTTTACCCTCTCCCAGTTGTTGGGGTCGCCGGGGTCACCGCCAAGGTAGCGATACCCATCCTCTGTCTCGCCCACATGTGGTGTATTTGGCTGGGAAACTGCTGGGGAGGATTTGCCAACTTCCTCAGAACCTCCCTCTATCGCAGCCTCAAAATCCGCTATAGTCCACTCTCTACCCGTCCACCCTGTCAGTGTGCCGTTCTTTTCGTAATAATCAACTTGAGACTGAGTGTCCTGTGCTGCGGCTTGCATTGCCAAAGACAGACGACGAAGACGTTTCGCATTATCCGCTTCGGGCAGGCGCGGGTTGTAAGCCCGAGCAATCAGTTGCTCACCCTCCTTCGCCGTGAACTGAGCACCCAACAATAGCCGCAGGTTCCGTTGAACGACATTTTCGACGGTTTCCCGAGCCGCAACCGCGTCAGGGTTCAAGACCGTACCCGCCCAATCCGGAAGGCTTCCTACACCTGGACCTGTAAGATTACCCTTGCCGCTTTCAAGCTGGTTCGCAACGGTCTCGATCTGCGCGATTTGGCTTGCCATATCCGCACCGCCGCCTTGCGACCATGGTACGTAAGTCTTTGCAAACTCCTCGTCGACTTTTTCCTGAGCAGGCGTAACTGGCTGCGAATATTGCGTTTGCTGTCCATTCGGGCCCAAGCCGACCGATACATTGACGTTGGGCTTACCGCCTCCAATCTGAGTAATTCGGCCATCTGCGCCCCGCTGATAAGATCCAGCTGGGTCTAAACCAAATTCCGCCTCTTGTTCGGACGTCAGAACGGAGAAACCGGGCCGAGGATTGCGAACTTTGTTCAATTCGGCTTGGGCCATCTGCAATTCGATCTGCCTCATTGGGTCGCTGGCCTGCATCTCTCGTTGCATCAGGCTGTTCAGGATAGCCATACGCGCCGGGTCTTGCCGGATTGAAGGGTTGGACAGGGCCTGCGCTATCTGGGCCATTCCAGGTGAAACTGATCCCTGCGAACCACCTCGCGCGCCAGCAAGTTCAAGCTGCCATGGTTCCCAATCCATCGGAACTGCAAGCCCGTGCTTCGCGGCATTGGCCTTGAGCCATTGTGCCTCCCGGCTATTTGCATCCCTTAATAGGCCGCCATCGGCTCCGGCAAAATCCACCGCATTTCCGTGGTTGTGCTGAGAGCGACCGGCTGGGGCAACCCATTTGCGCGCGGCTTCTTCGGATCCGTATTTGGCGACTGCATCTGCAAAAAGCTGACCCTGCAACTCCGGTGAACGATAGGCCGAGGTGACTTTGAGCGCCCCCGGCCCTAGGTCCTTGTCTGCCGCTTGCAGTAGGGATGCCAGAGACGCTTGCATATCCGGTTTCAGCCCTGTGAAGCTGTCAGGGCGCGACGCAGCTCCTCCGACCGCGTATGGGGCAAAATTGAAGCCCTCTGGCGCTGCTTGCCCCGGAGCCGACGAGGCTGAACCTCCAAACAGGTCACCCCACAGTGCGTCGGCTTCGCCCTGCAATTTTGTTTCACCCTTTGCGATCTGCTTGTTCAGGCCGCGATACATCAAAGCCCGTCCTAGAGCATGCAGACCTTCGCCAGCGTTCGCAGGCGTGCGACCCATATCCGCTAAGAGCTGCTGCGCGATACGACGTTTGTTTTGAAGTTGGTCATAGGAAACGTCGGTCTCCCCTCCGAAAATAAATCCAGGTAGTTGTTTAGCTGGTTGCTCCAAGAATCCAGTCATGCTTGAGCCTCATTCTGAGAATTGGTTTCCGCCTCATACATCGCCATCGCTTTTCGAATTTCTTGCCAGCGTGCTTTCGCGCTTTCCGACTGCCTCTTGCGCCCCTCAGGTGTCTTCGAACCTGTCGATAGTCCTCCGTGCAGACGGCATCGGGTCTTCCCAACGACGGGATCCGCATTGCAGGCGGTACCGTCGGCCAGTTTTGCACCACAGGGTTTTGCTCTCTTCAGTGGCATTTTCGGAACCCCCATGAGATTACCGGGGCTTCGCCAAGAGGAAGAACACCAACTTGGTGAAATCCGATTGATTGCATGAACGAAACATGCGTCCAGCTCGTCGGCGTGTAGGCAACTACGTATTCAGGATTTTGTTGGTCCCAAAAGGCTTTCAAAATTGCCTTCGTTTCCGCTTGGGAACTGACAAGAGCATCGAGATCGAGATGAATCAGCATTTGCCATACAGACGGCAATGCGCTTGCGGAAAACGTCGTTATCACCTCATTTGAGCGCCAATATTGGACATATCCATTCAGGATAAGAAGAGCATCGTCGCCCGCAAGTTCTTCGAATTCGTCAGCGTCCAACTCGTCAGCGGGAAGGATTTGCTCCGCTTTCAAATCACTGACTTTTTCTTGTACCTGAACCATTTTTCTGACCCTCTGACTTCCCCATAATAATACCATGGTACCCCTGCCTCACATAGCTTTTGCCTTCGCCAATAGGGCCGTGAACAAGGCTGTTAGATTGGTTTTGCGAAGCACCGCGGCGTACTCAAGCTTCGAGCAGAACCGGCATGATTGGAGGCTACTCAAACAGGTCTAGGCTGTTCGATCTGAGGTTGATTGACAAAGCTGTTCAACTTTTGCCTCAAACTCGGCTTGATCTTCAAAAGCTGAACAATTGATGGATACGGAATGCCCATCACTCCAAACAACAACTGCTGAGGTGGTCGAGTCTTCGGGGTGAGTTTCCCCGTTTCGGTTCTCGTACAGTGTTCGAAAGACGGAGACTTGAACCGCGGGAGAAAGCTTTTTCTCCTCAAGTTTTTTCATACGTGTTTTTAAGTTCATTGCTTGGCCTCCAAAGCTTCAATCCTTTGCTCAATCTCGGTGGTTTCAAGAACCCTTCGAAATTGGTCGACGAGTCCCATGACAGTCGCGCCCTCTAGGGGAGTAATGTCGCCATGCGCTACGGCTTTGAGAACGGCTTGAGCCGCTTTTGATGCTTCTTCCGCTGACCCGATAGACGGTAGGTCAAACGACACGGTCGCGTCCTTTCTGGTCGGAGCAATACGCTCCATACAAAGACGAAGCGCAGTGCTGTCGCCCTCCAGCGCCATTTCTACCGCCTTTTGGGTGATTGCCTCCGATTGCCCCTCAAGCAGCCCCTCAATGGCCCGCGTTACCCGGTGGCGGGTTCCTCTGGGCTTGCCTGAGTTGCCGGCCGCAAATGTACCGTCAGGGTTTCGATCGTCCGTATTTGCCCCGTTATTTCGGTCAGGTTCACCCGTCATACTCGTTCCTCATTTGCTTGATTGGTTCGCGCGACGCCCTGCAATTCCGGTCTCGCAATCGCGTTGCAGAGGCTCGCTTTGCCGCAAAGTCCCATACCCAGCAGAACTTGCTCTAAAGTGTCCACTTCGTTCAGGGGTATATGGCTAGATGTATATATGGGGGAGTTTTTACCCACAGTAGAAGGCTCATTTGGGCCAAAAGCGGGGGAATTTTTACGCCTTTGATTTTCCAAATGGGTAATTTTTCCCCCACCCATGGGTAATTTTTCCCCCAAGGAATGGGGAATTTTTACCCTAGGCTTTTTCTTTTTCAGGGTCGGTTTCCAGCGCATGAATTCCTTCGTTGCCGAACCCTCTGACGTCTTCTCTTCGGTCAGGCGATATGTGGCGGATTGGCCGATGCCGGAGGGTCCGAGGCAGTGCCCGCGGGTGACCACAATGAACCCGCGCTAATTCCTTCGTTGCCGAACCCTCTGACGTCTTCTCTTCGGTCAGGCGATATGTGGCGGATTGGCCGATGCCGGAGGGTCCGAGGCAGTGCCCGCGGGTGACCACAATGAACCCGCGCTCTAACAAGATTTCGAAGTAACCAGAGACAGTTTTCCGGTCTACGTTCAGCGCTTTTGCAGCGTCGCGATGGCTAAGGAATATATCGCCGTTGTTGCCGCCGTTGTAGCGGCGTTTCAATTCCACATACAGCGCACGAGGGCCCGGCTTCAAAGTGGACCAGGCCTGCGAAGCCTGAAGCCACTCCATTAATTGAACGTGGCGAGGACCGCCACGCTTGTTTGACTTGTACGCGCCAGCCATCAAGCTGGTCTCCGTAGCAAGACATCATTCGAGTCCTGCCCGTCAGGAACGGACGTCATCGATACCCTCCAACCAAGGGAATTGGCGCGGCTGGCCATCGCGTGACCGGCGTCCCGTCCGGCTTCATCGCCATCGGTCGCAACAATCAGGCTCGTTGGGCGATCTGGTAGGCGCACGGTTTTCAGGCCCGATGTGCTGAGCGTGGCCCAAACCGTCGCAGGGCCGTCTAGAAGACCGGACAGCAGCGACAGGCCGGTTTCAATGCCCTCGCACACTACAAACGGTCCCTTTGCCTCCGACAAAGCCACTGCACCGCCAGCACACGGCCCCAGCATCATTTTGGCGTTCTTCTGAAGGCGGTTGCCTTTCTTGTCGAAAAACGTCCGATGAACCCCGCCGGTTGAGACGTTGGCCACCATAGCCATGCACCAGGACATTGACGGGCCGTGGAACAGATCCGGCGAAAAGCGCAGGGGCGGCGGCAGGGGGCAGGTAATACCCCGACCCCTCAGGTAAGTCTCTGCCTTGGTGCCTTCGATCGGGCAGGACGCTTCCCACAGGCCGCGCGCCTGCCTGAGTTTGTTAGCCTCGTATTCGGCCCGCTTTTTGTCAGCCTGCCTCTGTGCTTCAGGGTCAACCTGCGTTTGGCTGGCCGGGATATCTGCCGCGTTGGCAATGTCTGCAAACCTGCATCGGCCCTTGAAGCAATATAGCAGCAGCTTGCCGCCGGATTCAGTGATTGAAAGTGCGGTTTGGTCTCGACGGCGTTCAGGCTGGCAAACCGGGCAGGGCGCAGAACCGCGCCCAGCGCGCCAGACACCGCCAAGATTGAAAGTGAGGGACTCCGCGTTCATCAGTTAGTCTCCCCGTAGAGCAAGGTAGCAATCAGTCGTGCCGCGGTTTCCGAGAGGCCGTGTTTGCGGCGCAGGGTGTGGGTTTGGAGCTTGCGGGTCTTCATGAGCGCTGCTCCTTACCGTCAATAGGAGTCACTTTGCTGACGAGGCGATAGACACCATAGCGCACTCTCCCGGTAGCCTTGTCGCTGCCGTACAAATCGGTTTCGATGCAAACTCCGAAATCGTGCTTCAGGACCCGGACAAATTCGCCAATCCGGCAACGGCTGGCGCAGTAAACCGGGCGATCGATCAGGCCATCCAGAACGCGACGGGTAAGCTTGCTGACAGTGATGACATGACTTGCACCCGAACCATCCTCAACGAGGTACTGCGCTGGGGAAGTGCTGTTCGGAAAGTCCTGCCAGCGTTCTGCCGACAGGGTATTGGGTGGTGGTGAGAGGGGTTTGGTACTGGTGTTCTGCTTAGGCATAATCTGCCTCCTTGGTTGCACCAAGGGCGAGAAACGGTTACATTCGCGACTGTTCCATCAGTCGAAAATTTGTCCGCCCGCGCCCTGTAATGGGTGCGGGTTTCGTTTAAGCGGCGGTCGGTTCGACGCGCTGCTCATTCAACCATTTGATGATGTCTGCGCCGGAGTAGAGAATACGACTGCCAGACTTGATATAGGCAGGGCCTTTGCCCTCGTGACGCCATTGTGCGAGCGTTTGCTTTTTCGCAATTCGGCGGTCTTCGACCGCCTGCGGTGTGAATAGTTGGTTAGGGTCAATATCCATCTCGATACCTCTCAATAGCTGGAGTATCGCGACGGTATTTGCAGGTATTTAGGACAGCACGCAGCGGTGTCCCAACTAACCGGTGTCCGGGCTAGCTTTTGTCGGCGTGCCTATTCCAAATCTTTCGGTTGGCGTCAGCGCTGGCACCTAGGCCATCGTGCTGGTAGGCGTACAGCGCTGCTTTTGATATGCTCATGCCGGAGTTTATCTGCTCGCGCATTGCATTAAGGATCGCCTTCCTGTTTGGCTCGTGGTGCCTTGCTGTTGTTACACCCCCGGTTTCCCTGCCGGAGCGCACCTGCCGCCCAAGGATGACGTTTTTTTCGTGCTCATCCTTCATTCGCTGTTCAGTTTCAAGTTTGCCAAGCTCCACTGCCGAGTGCGTCAATAGAACCAGAAGTTCTTCCATGCCCAAAGCCTGTGCTCGAGCTTGTGCATACTTGAGGTCGATCTGAGCAAGCATAACGGCCATTCTCGCAGCATACCAAAGGTCGGAGTGGTCTTCTGACGGACAGTGCCATAACGCGCAAAGAAAGTAGCCGAACTGATGTTGTGCCTTAATGTAAGCATCACCCTTGAAGACTGCCACAGGCCATTCGATAGGCTCAAGAATGCCGTCAGGGTCGATTAGTGTGAACGGGTCAGGCAGTGATTGTTCCTTGAATACTTTTCTGCACGTCGCTTCAATCTCGCGCCTGACTTCGATGAAAGGCCGGGCCGGGTCTTTGCGAATGTTCGATGGCAGAAGCTCATCTGACCTAGCTGCGGCTCGGTAAGGGGCGTCATAAAGTGTTTTTTCCCGGTCGTAGAAGGTGATACCAGAACCAACACGCACAACGTTCTTAGACTTGTCGCCCCCGGTCATATCCTTACAACCTTTCCGCCATCGTCCTGTGCTCCGGACCCACTGACGGTTGCCGCCAACACCTCCAGTGCCGCGCGTTTTTCGTCCCGATATGTCGCGCGGTCATAGATAGCTGTAACGCTGCTATCAGAATGTCCCAACACCCTTTCCACGACGAACCTGTTTGCCTTCCCAGCCTCGTTGCCCGTGGTCATAAGCGTTGCGGCGGTTCGCCGGATATCGTGAAAACGCCAATCTGAGGTTTCTGAGTTTTTCTGCAGCAAGTTCTTTATCTTGGTTCCAGGCGCTATTGGCACTTTACCGTTGCTGGAGAACACATAATCACCTCGACGTTTAACACCGGCTATCAAATCGCCCAGAGCGCCGGACAACGGCACCTCATGGGCCGTAGCATTGTCAGTATTCGTCGCCTTTATCTTTTCCTTTGGAATAACCCATACGCCGCCATGTATCTCGTCATAGCGCATCTGGGCGACATTGCTGAGGCGTTGTGCGCTCAGCATCAGCGCCCGTGTGAAATCTCCAAAAGGATAAGGCATTTCGAAGGCCACAGCATAAACTGATTGCCATTCATCCAATGACAAAACACGGTCGCGTCGCGCTATCTTCGTGCCGGTTTTCAGCTTCTCCCATGGGTTCGCAGCAATCATTTGCTCCTCGGCACACCATGCGAGAAATGGGCGTAGATACCGAACAACTGCTCCTGCCCGGTTCGCAGATGATTTCTTGCTAACATGGGCCCGAAGGTCTTGGCCGTGATGAAAGGTTAAGTCTGTAGCTCTGACATGGCCGATCCGATCCTTGGCCCAATTGTCCCAGACAGATTGAACATCCCGCCATGCCCTCATGTCGTCTTCACGTGCTGTCTTGTAGGCGTCGAACAGATCCGACACAGTTTTGATGCCCGGGTCAGAGCGCATGGTGTGCGCCCGCTCTTTGGCTTCCTCTGCCAGCTTACGGGCTTGTTTGACGTTGACAGTTGGGAAGGTGCCGAGGCGTTCACGCTGGCGGCGCTTGCCGCGTTGTATGACAACCTCCCAAACCTTCTGGCCACGCTTGCCGATCCGCAGCACTAAGCCGCGCACAATCTCGTCACGGACCTCATAGCCCCTGTCCTTGGGCTTCAAGCCATCTGCTTTGCTCTCGTTCAGTCGGAGTTTCATTTTTTTGTGCGTATTTTGTGCATTTTGTGCGTTAGGCAGGAATACTTCTCTATATACCGGGTTACACTAACCCCGCAATTCCATAAGCATAGATATGAGAGCGTATCAGCGGATATTAAAGAGCAGCGGAATCATAATCCGCGTGTCGGGGGTTCAAGTCCCTCCTCCGCTACCAAAACTTCCCTCTATTGCACTATCGCGGCCTAAAAGCAGACCCAGGCTACGCTCTTTGATCAGAATTGGGATAGACCGGGCGAGTATCGCACACAGGTGGCGCTAATATTCATGATTGGGTTTGGTGAACAGACTTTCGCCGTGGTCGCCGATAACACCATGCAGTGGTTTAAGCGTGGACTTCCCGGCACAATGTTCAAACGCATGAAAGTCTCGAGCAAACTTGCAGGGAAACGACCTTCGTCAAACTCTGCTTATTCAATGAAACGTTGGCTGTTGTTCAACAAAACCTTCGACTTTTCGCCAGTTAAATCTTGAGTTTGCCCCCTTGGGTACCTGTGCTGATCAAGACCAAGCGATACCGAAGGTCTGATACTCGGCTAGGGAGAGCAGCGAAGGAAGCACCAAGAATTGGGTTTTGCATGAAGTAATCTCTGAATACCACCTAGAAACGCGACTACTTGGGCCTTTTGGTTTCTGGAGAGATGGACACCGACGTCGGAGATGCGGCGACCCCTGTGGCGGCTTCGGCGTGAGGGACGCTCTCGCGCATTTTGAGGCGGGCAACGGAAATCAGACCAGCCACCAGCATCAGCACCCAACACATCCATTGGACCGCCCTGTCACTGCCAAGAAGCGACCCGATCCCGCCGACAATGGGTCCGACCACGCTGCCCACAGTGTAGACGAACAGCAAGGTAACGGCTGTTGCCCCAACATAGACGGGCACTGTGCGGTCCATAGCATGTGCAACAAGGACCGAATATAGCGGCATGATCAATCCGCCCAAAACCACGGAACCGATGAGCATGACGGCTTGAAGGACAGGCCCGCTATCCCCCGCGATTGTGAACCCCTCGTTACGCGAGGCAATGGACAGGATCATGATGGTCACGGCGGCGCTCAGTGACATAACCGCGATCATATAGCGGCGGTCCATTCGGTCCGACGCTTGGCCGATCGGGAATTGAAACAGGATGCGACCCAAGTAGAAGGCAGCGACGACAAAAGCGATCAAATTTGCGCTCATCCCGGCGACCGAGGCCTGATAAGGCAGAACGGTCAATAGCAGCGCCAACACGAAACCATTCACAAACACCCCGATGAACGCCGTCGGGGATTCCCGGAAGGACGCGATTAGGCGCAACTGAGCGTGTGCGGGCACACTAGGTGGCGAGGTTCGGGTCGGCACCAGAACGATGATCGCAACGGAATAAAGCGCAGACATCATCACAAACGCTTCGGACAGATCGCCCGAAAACAGAATGATGAAGGCTTGGCTTGCAACAGATGTCACCCCCAAAACGATATAATAGATGGACAGGATGCGCCCTCTGGCATTTGCGGGCGCAGAATCGTTAATCCACGCATCCCCAATGGAATACAGGCTTGCCGTCGCCAACCCGGTCGCAAATCGCGCGGCCGTCAGGACATAGGTGTTTTCTGTGATGGACAACAAAAGGGCGCACAGGCTGCAAAGCGCAGCCGACGCTGCAAAGGCCCGTATGTGACCGATCCGCGCCAAGGGTCGGAAGATGAAAAAACACCCAAGCAGGAACCCAAGCGAATAGCTTGCAGCGATGAAAGACGCGGCTTCTTGGCTGCCGCCGGTGTCCGCAATGCGCAACGACACAAGCGTGCCTAAAGCCGCCGTCGACAAGTGGATCATTCCAACGGACACAAACAACGAACGGAGTGATACAACGGATATTGTCACGGCAGCCTCCTATTGGTTTGCAACCATGATCCCAACGAAACTGGCCGCCGTCTACAGCTTGAATTTCACGCCAAGTAGCAAACCGTGCTGTTCAACATCATAGACGAACCCGTCTCCATCCTCGCGGTCGACAGAAAAGTACCGGTATCCGCCGACCACATCCACGGTGTCACTGATCTGGTAGCCGAAACCGCCGAACACATCCGAGGCGAAATCTGATCCCCCACCACCGACAAACGCCCAACCCGTCACATACCAGTCTTCTGAAACGTAGGATTGACCACGAAGACCAATGATGCCGTCAAACCAATCGTCCCCTCCGCTGACGTCACGGCTCGGCAGAGTTCCGGCGCGGAGCGAGCCATCAATCGATACGTCATAATACCGAAGGCCGGCCGCCAACCTCAATTCGGATGTTGGGGTCGCGCGCACCACATATTCCGGGCCAAGCGTTGCAATCAGAATATCGGTGTCAACAACGGCGGAACCAAAGGCCGGGCCCGGTGTTGAGGCCCCCGAATTAAAGTCGAAATACTGAAGATCGCCGAATATCCCGAACTGGTCCTTTGTCGCTGATCCTGCGATCAGGAAACCGATGTCCAACTCATCCAACAAGTCGCTGAAGGACGCATCGACCCCCAATGTCGGCGCCCGCGGCCCGGGAGACACATCGCCGTTAAGGCTCGGTGCCCAAAGATATGGGGTCAAAACGAAATCCCAGTCGGAAGCCGCCTCCTGAGCATGTACGGAATAAGGTACCAACGTAAGACCTAAGGCAACAGCGGACATGAACCCTGCGAATTTGATCCGTTTTCCCTGAGGGCAATTCCGGTCTGTCCCGGGCAAATGTTTTCGATGCATGTTTCTATATCTCCTGAACCTTAGCCGGTTTTTTGCGATTGACGGACTATTTGCGCCGTGGGCCGTCAGCGCCGCGTGCAGGTCGGGTTTGCGGCCTGTCGGGGCGCGCTTGCACCTGCGGTTTGCGTCCCTCAACCGGGCTGGCATTGTCGCGATTGGGCGCGCTGCCGCGCTCTGGCCCCTCGGGGGCGCGTATCTGATCAAGCGTGCCGCTGTTTTCCGGCCGCGTGATATCGGCAGCACCTGTACGAGCGGTCAGATCCCGGCGCAGTTCATCCCCTCGGTTGGGGCTGCGCGCAGGCAGGGTGGACGCGCCGCCCGGTGCACGCCGATCCTGAATGGTCTGGCGGGCCTGGGCCTGACTGCCGGGATCAGGTTGCCAACCGATATTCACATCGCCGGTATTGACCACCACGTTACGGTCATTGTCGATCACAACGCGATTTGGGTCGTGATGGATTGGGCGTCCGTTCCAGCCGCAACAGTTCCGACACCCCCAGTATCCGTACCAGTCATCGTCATCGTCAAATATTGCGTCTATCGCGATCGCGGTTCCAAAGAACAGCAATCCTGCGGCGACAACATCCCCAGCGCTGCTACTGGATTCGGTGGTTTCTTCTGTGACATAAACCGTCTCGGTGTTGTATTGGGGCACGTAGACGACCTGAGGGTCTGCAGGTTCGATGATGATTGTCTGATCACCATTGTCTTCCTGCGTGACGACAACGTTCTGCTCTTCTCCGCTCTCAAGATTGCCACTGGCCTTGGCCTCGGCGCGTTTGACCTGAACGGCGTCCAGCAAATCGTCGCTCTGAACCAGCATTGCGGCCCCGATCGTTTCGGTCCACTCAATATGCGTGGCCATTTTCTCAAGGGTTTCTGGGAACGCGGTTGCCAACACGGTGACGCTGTCATCCCATCCCTGCTCTTCGATCAACGCCTTGCGGGCTTCAGGTTCTTGGTCCGCGTGATCCTGAACAAACTGATCTGCTTTGGACACTTCTAGCGGATAGGTGGCCGCGACAAGTATCTGGATCAGCAGCGTATCTGGATAAAGCGCAACCGGGGCGGCGAGTTTCTGAAGTTCTTCCGCCGTAAACTGCGCCTCAGTCGCTGTTTCCGCCGCTTGTTCCGTCGTTGCGTCCTGTGCCGTCGCCCCAATGGGTAAAACAAACGTGGCAGCGCCCCATACGAAAGACAAAAGAATGGTCGACGTAATGCGCATGTCAGAGCTTCCTTTTCAGAAGTGTGTTAAACCAGACGACAGAGCAGTTCGTGGAAGGCTTGATCATCCGTCCACCCGCACCACTTGCAGCAACCCGTCGATACCGGTGCCGATTTTGCGACCGACAGGAAAATTGACATCCGATTCAAAGCTTGAGTTTTCAGTCAGGGCAGTGCCGATCAACTGCGCGATTTCCGGAGAGTCCTTGAATTTCGAATGCGCCAATGTGCCTGTGTTTTCGACCGTGCTCAGGTCGATTGCGTTTACACCCAGCTCGGCCAACTCCTCGGCCGGAATCTGACCCAGGCGCGAGACCCCGCCCGCGACCCGTTGGCTGGCCTTGAGGGCCTTATCATCCTGAGACACTAGCACGACAAACCGCCGATACTGTTCCGGGAACCTGCGTATCTGCGTCAAGAACAGGTCAATATCGATGTCGGGCGCCGCCAACACGACGTTCTGGGCTTTCCCGGTCGGGTTCAGCCCGGTGGTCATTGAGATTTGCCGCCCGGCCTCCATAACCAGAAATGTACCCATCGAATGGGCCACAAGATCGTACCCGTCAATGTCGCTGCTCTCCATGACCGAGAACATGCTGATCAGGTGGTCGCGCGCGATCAGGGCGCTGTTGATATCATAGACATATTTGACGGTCTGCCCGCTCGAAGCCCAGGTGAACAGGATTGGGACACCCTTGTATCCGGAATCTTCGACGAACTGCGCCATCTGCAAAACTGCGCTGGTCAGGTTCGTGTTATAGCCGTGGACGAACAACAGAACTTCGCGCTCATCGCGGGGCAAACTGCGCGCCGCGCGGCTGACCTGTTGCTTGAATTGGGCTCCGTCGTTGAACAGCTGAGGCTCTGTGATCACGAAATGCTCACGCGGGTCGGCTGGCAAGGACAAAGGCCGTTCAATGTCGCCTTTCTGGTGATCCGGGGGGATCGTGACATCGACGGCGGCGAAGTTCAGTTCAGAGGCGCGGTCGCCCGAAAAGAACTCGGACGGATCGTCAGACAAAGCACGTGGTGTCGCGATGTAGATCCTATGGCGGGTGAGTTCCCTAACGCTGGAAACCGGTATTGCGGTTTCGACGCCCACAAGGTTTTGGGGTCCGCCGCATCCCGCGCAAACACTTAGCAGCATGACGATCAAAAAACGCATTGAATCCAGTCCTGTTAAAGGTCTGTCGAGTGGGGCCGCAACATTGGGCGGCCCCCGGAGGTTTATTGGAACTGAATCTTTATGGATTGTTCGAGCGGCGCCGACAGCGTGACCCCGGTGGATTTATGGCGTGCAACGATCACGACGCACGCTGCGTTGGCCAGCGTGATATCGCCAGTTGATTGAACCGGGACAACACCGCCAGCCACTCCGAAATACTGCCCAACAAAGTCCAGAGGATCGGTCAGACCGTATACTTCGCCCTCGATCTCACCAATCCGCGCACCTGATTCCAGAGCCTTAACGCCATTGGCCGAGAAAGGGATCTCTTGCCCGTCATTCAGGGTTAAGACGCCTTTGCCCCAACGGACCCCAACAAGGACCGAAACGCTTTGGCCGTTGAAGGTGATCTTTCCAGAAAGCGGCAGATCTTCTCCGCAAGAGGCATTGGCTGTCTGCGCGCTGGCAGCTGGTATCTGGGTAAAGGAAAGCGCCAGGATGGCAGCTGTAATGAGTGCTGTTTTCTTTGAGAAAAACGGGATCATTGTGGTCTCCTACTTGGAATAAGAATTAAGAGATTGTGTTTCGGGGGGTCTATTGTTCGGGGGTCTGGCGCATGAAGAAGAACTCTTCGACAACAGCCTTGGTTTCGGGTCGCAGGTTTACGATCCCGTCATAGGGAACACCGGTGCCCGGAGGCGTATCGGGGTACTTCTTTTTGCGCAGGAAATGGCGCTGGATCATGTTGACGAATTTCGCGCTGCCCCAGGCACCGATCTCGGTCGAGACAGGGTATTTTTCCTGCGGGTCGCGGAACAGATCATAGAAATCCGCGAGGATAGCGTTTTCGATGTTTCCGCCGGGGATAGCGAGCTTGTATTGCTCTTTCACAACGGCTTCCAACTTGTCGATGTTGTAAAGGAACACGTAGTCCCGGCGGCCATGCGCCTCGCCGTTCAGCAACAGCGATGTCTGATCAATACCGTCGATGACGCGGTCACGGGGGATTGCATCGGTGGCCCCAGCCACGCGCGCCAGCGTTGTAAACAGATCGGTAACGTGGACCATATCGCCGACAACCGATCCGGGCTGGATCATCTCGGGCCAGCGAACAAAGGCATCGACGCGAACGCCACCTTCGGTCGTGGCACCCTTACCGCCCCGGAAGATCATGGGCGTGTAACCTGACTGAGGCGCATATTTCGTGAAATGACCGTTGTCGCCCATGATAATGACGATGGTGTTGTCTGCGACGCCTAAAGTCTCCATCTCGGCCAGAAGATCGCCGATCCAGCTGTCGACCAGCTTCATCTTCTCGACGTAGTGGCCGCCATTTGGCGTCGTGTATTCACTGGTTGTCGTGCGCGGTCCGGTCAACGGATAAAGCGGCCAGTATTGCAAGAAGAATGGCTCATCCTGCGCGGCTAGGTTACGCAGTTGCTCCATTGCCTGCTCTTGATAGCGCACGTTCATTTCATGGTACTTGGCCTCGTTCCAACGTTCGCCCGGTTCCATGTGGACTTCGCGCACGTCCTCGTTGCGGACGCCTTCCACACCGGTGGCCAAACGCGAAGCGTCGGTGCGCAGCCAGCGGTCCATAGTGTAGAGATCGTCGTAGTTGTTGTCGCCAATACCAATCGACACTTCCTCGTCGGCTGCATCGTCGTGATAGATCGTCAACTGACCCTGCTGATGGATCGGAAAGGCCGCGAAATCGAAACCCTGGTAATTCGGCCAGGACTCACGAATATCGCCCATGTGCCATTTACCGATATGGGCGGTGTTGTATCCGGCATCTGACAGAAGCTCGGCCAGTGTCACCTCATCTTCGGCCAGACCAAAGCCCGACAATTCAACCTGCGTGTTGCTCATACCATTCCGGTGCGGCTGTCGGCCCGTCATGAACGCCACACGGGTCGGTGTGCAGGAGGGTTCTGTGTACATCCGCGCCAGGCGCATACCTTCGGAGGCAAATTGATTGATCGAAGGGGTCTTGTAGCCCCGGATCATGTTCAGGGT
This sequence comes from Ruegeria sp. G5, assembly GCF_056533365.1. Lineage (NCBI taxonomy): Bacteria > Pseudomonadati > Pseudomonadota > Alphaproteobacteria > Rhodobacterales > Roseobacteraceae > Ruegeria > Ruegeria sp. G5. Next base: position 63,973 of record NZ_JBQFOK010000012.1, read on the forward strand.
TTCGCTGCCCAGATCGCCGAAGCCGATATCGTCAATCAGGATGTAAAGAACATTGGGCGGCTTGCCGCCATTGGCGTCTTGGAACTGGGCCAGTGCAGTGTCGATTTCCTGATCCTCGCGAGCCCACGTTTCGCCGTTTTGCGCTTCGAGAATGTAATATTCGGCATCCCGAACGATCGGCGCGCCCTGAGCCCCGCTTTGCGTGCCAGTGAATACCGAGATACCTGCAATCAGCGCAGTTAAAAGGGGGCGGCTATTGGGCGACTCTGCCATGCTATCATCCTGTTATCTGGTCCAAGAACCCTGATAGCGTGCCGATCCGAAGCGTCCGAAACGGCCCTGACTATCAGAATGTTGTGCGGCCAATTGGGTGATGCAAAACGCCACCGAACAATGTAACTTGGGGCGTGTAACCGTTACAGATTGTCTGTGAGGCGACCCGCCTATGGCTGAAACCGATATTGACAGAGAGGAAAAACAAGCCGCTCTGCATCGCGTTGTCGAAAGCGACGAATTCGGTGGAGCCGAACGCCTGCGGGCTTTCCTGACTTACGTTGTCGAACAGGAAATCGCCGGTCGGCAAGACATGATCTTGGGCAAAAGGATCCTGGAGGAGGTTTACCACAAAGGCCCATGTGCCGATGGTGCGCCAGAAACAGTTGTCAGGGTCGATGCAACAAGGTTGCGCCAACGGCTGGATCTTTACTATGGCGCCGAAGGTCAGGATGATCCGGTTCGCATATACATCGACAAGGGCGGCTATACCCCTCGTTTCGAACTCAGGTCAGTGACGACCGATCCCGCCCCTCAAGCTCAACCCGCACTCAGGGTAAGATGGGTTCTGGGTGGTGCGCTTGTGGCAGGGCTTGCGGCGGCAGTCTATTTCAACTTTCTGCGCACAGACCCAACCCCCGAGGCGCTTTCGCCAGAAGCACGCGCCGCCTTGTTCGAAAATAAGCCCACAAACCTGTTGGCCAGAAACATAACCCAAGAAGCGCGTGACTTGCTGTTCCCCGCGCCCGAATTGGTACGTGTATCGGCCGCACTGGACATGTTTGAAGAGGCGATGCGACTGGACCCGAACTACTACGGCAGCTACGCAGGCGCTTCGCAGGCTTCGACCATTCTTGCAGGGCTATCCCCCAACGCAGAGGTACGTCAGGCCTTTATGCAATCAGCCGATGATCTTGCGGAACGCGTGCTCGAACTGGATTCGACCAAATCCTGGAGCCATTCCGCCAGAGCCTTCGCGCAAATGGTGCGCCGCGATTTTTCCGCAGCGCAAGCGTCCAGTCGCCGTGCCTTGCAGCTTGAACCCAATGACCTGTACGCACTTGAAATCGATGCCGTAATATCAGTGTTTTCGGGTGATTTCGAACGTGCGATAGCCAGCGCAAACCCGAAACTGCATGAACATCGCCCCGGACGGGGATTGCCCTGGCGGAACGCTTTGGGCAGCGCTCATTTCCACACCGGCGACTACCAGATGTCGATCCAACACCTGACCGAAGACGTGCGCACCGGTGGTCCCATTAGCGAGATCAACACCGCCCATCTTATTGCGGCCTATCAGGCATCCGGTCAGCATGACAAAGCAAGAGAAATGGTTACAGCGTTCAAACTTCGTGGCCGGAAAGCCGTGTCTCGCAGGTCCTGCAAACGCTGTTCGAAGATCTAGCCGACGCGGAACGTGTCTTACGCCAGTTGGCGGCCGCCGGATGGGTCGATCCGGTCTCGCGGTGAGTCAATTTGGGTGCGGTGTGAGTTTTTTACTCGGGTGTAAAGGTTGGGCTGACGCGCGATGGGGGAGCTCACCCGGTTCCAGTCGGGCATGGTTCCCCTAAACATGCACCGGTTTAGTTCCGATTGCGCGAGCATGATTTGGGCAGCTATTCTACCAGCATCTAACACGCTTTTGCGTCAAAGAGCCTTTGGGATGAGCAAGCTAAGAGGATAACAAAAATCCACTGCAAACCCAAAGTTAAAACATGTTTCGGAAGTAGACTGGCTCTCTATGCACCGTTGGCTCAATACGCGACAGTTACCGAGTAGTGGACTGGCTTCATTCCTCCTTCACTTATCAATCTTGCTGATCTTTGTCCCCTTAAGACTTGTTCCTGCCATCAACCCTTCCTGACCGAACACCACTGGAACGATATCTCCTTGTAGGTCATTCGTTCCCATGGAAGCAGACCAGCCTTGGTCACCGCCAACCAGTGTCGGGCCTGTGCCCGCCTCCCAGCCGTGGTTGTTGCGGAAGTATTCGAGTGCGGCGTCATTCATAAAAAACATTGCGTATGAGAATTGCTGCACACCCGCCTGAAATCCGTACGAGGCGCCCGCAATGTTGTAGTATCCGATTGTCACTCCATTTTCTCGCATGGCACCTTCGCCGAACTGACCCCCTACGACCAAGCCACCTGAAGTGACTTTCGGAAACACCAGAACGGCTATCGCTTCTTCGGATAAGTCTCTGGCTTCAGGTGAACTGCTGTACAGTTTATCCAGTGCGGCGTTCGTTGCGCTGTCGATTTCGGACGCAGTCGAACCGCTGGTCGTGTCCAAAACAGCCTCGCCCGCAGACTCGGCGACATCACCTGCCTTTTTAGCTGCGTCGGAAACGCCCTTTGTCACCTTGTCCAGAAGGTTTTCTGCATATGCGGATTGCTCGTTGGAAAAACACCCTATGCCAACGATCGCAAATCCAACGAAAAATATGAAACGCAACATCTTATCCTCCATGATTATTTAACAAAAAGCACAATTAGTCCCGGATAGCACAGCTGGCTTCGGATTAGTTCAAGTATCTATTACGCAGCTTTTCCAGATCCTGATCTGTCAGCCCAAGGCCTTCATGCAGGTAGTTATCGACCGAGCCGTAAGTCTCGTTCACACTTTTATAGAAGTTATCCAAGTATCCCATTCGAACACCCAACGAAGGCCACACCGCTTCGGGAGGCATGCTTGTGCCGTGTTCAGCATTCACTTGATCAGCTATTTTCACAGACGCGTTGTCCGCATCCTTGAGAACGTTGCTCATCATGAAATCTGCCTTGATGTCCTCTTGGGTGACACCCAAGGCACTTAGCACCAATGCGGTGGCAACGCCGGTTCTGTCTTTTCCGCCTGAGCAGTGATACAGCACAGCTTCGCCTTCCGGTTGCTCGATCAGGACGTCAAACAAAGCGCGAAGCTCTGTTGTGTAGTCGGTGGGAATGTATCCGAAAGCCTCGAAAAAGAGAGTATCCGTCTGCGCCTCGGTCGCCGTTCCTGACTTGATACTTGCGCGCATGTCTTCGATCATTTGGGCCTCATTTTCCATAACTGGAAAATTGTAGCGTTCAGGGCCCTGCCCATCTGGCCACAGAACAGGGTTCGCAGTCGATTCCAGCGTGGTTCTGAGATCGACAATGGACGTGACCCCTAAATCCTCGACAAGAGCCATGCCGTCAGACCCCATGCCATCAATCTCGCCCGAGCGAAAAAGCTGACCGGTTTGAACCGTGCGCCCGTCTTTGGTCTGCAAACCGCCCAAGTCCCTGGTATTGGCCACACCTGCAATCGGGATGGCGCGATCTTCGGAGGCTTGTGTTTGATCAGCAACTCCCAACCAACATAGGGCGAGAGCTATGATTGCGGCTCGTGCGATAATCATTTGTGTTCTCCTTTCGGATGGTCTTCAGGCAACGATAGGAACGACCCACAAGGCTTTGGCGAAACTCAAGACAGGGTCGCGTTTCGACCTCAGAAATCAAACCGTGCGCCAACGAATGGGCCGTCAAAGGTCAAATCAGAAATGGCTTGTGAATTTCCGATATTCCAATCGAGATATCGATACCCCAACACAAGATCCCAATTGTTGATCCTGTAATTTGCAGCAAGGCTAAGCTGTGTAGTCAGGTCGCTTTCACCGCCGCCAATATCTGCGTAATAGGACATACCCCAACGATCACTGAACTGGCGTGTTCCACGCAGGCCGACCACGGCGTCCCAGTTGTTGATATTGCCGGACACGCGTTGCGAGCCCCCGGCGATGGCAAGATCAACAGTGTTGTCCAGATTAAGGTTCCGTGCGCCACCTAGGATCGCGAGGCGCGCGACTGACGTGTCGATAAGATCGTACCCAACCAACGCCGTAAATACCGTTCCCTCAACATCAACATCCGAGGATACAGGAATACCCGGACCGACAGCACTATCCTGGTCATTGCTCAGGTTAAGGTACAGCGCGTCGACAAAGACCGAGAATTTGCTGCGCCGTGCTTCAACAGCACCCATCAGCCCGAAATCCAGATTATCCAAAATCTCGCTGAAACTGACATCCACGCTGGAGCCGTTTGTTGTTTCGCCACCGAGGGCGGGTGCCCAGAGATAGAGGTAGGCGGTAAAGTCCCAGGTCGAGTTTTCGGCCCTGACGGATGGTGCAAACCCACCCCAAAGCGCGCATGCGATTGCGGTAAACCGCCATTTTTTTCCGGCGAAAAAGGTATTGTTCATTTCCGGGGCCTTTGTGACACTTCGAATTTGAATGCGGGCACAGAGGTACAAACTCTGCGCCCGGCTGAAGGGCTTATTGCCAGCTCATGAAAACCTCACGCGCCTCTTCACTTTCGGGACGCAGGTTTTCGATGCCGCCATAAGGGATGTCCTTGCCGATTTCCGTGTTTGGAAACTTGGCCATCATCTTTTGATGTCGCTTAACCATGTCCTGGAACGAGGCACCGGCCCAAAGGGAATACCCAACCAACGGGTGTTCTTCACGTGGGTCGCGGTAGATATTGTAGGTTGGCGCGGCAGCACCCGGCGCGCCCGGCGCAGGCAGATGCATCTTGAACTCCTGCTTGACGATAGACCGCAGAACAGGACCCTCATAGACATACACATAGTCGCGACGCCCGTTGCCCTCGCCCTCTATCAGCAATGCTGTTTGGTCGACGCCATCAATCACCCGGTCACGCGGGATGAAATCTGTCGCCCCGGCAATGCGCGCGATCGTGGTGTATATATCCGAGACGTGGAAGATGTCCCCGGCGGCACTGTCGGCTTCGATCACACCGGGCCAGCGAATGAATGCGTCCGTGCGCACCCCGCCTTCCAGATGCTGAGTTTTGCCGCCCCGATAGATCAACTGGTTCAGGCCAGAGGTTCCTTCGTAATGATACATCAGGCCATTGTCGGCCATGATCATGACAATGGTATTGTCGGCCTCGCCAGTCTCATCCAGTTTGGCCAGTACCTCTCCGATCCATTCATCCAAAAGCTGGAGCTTGTCCGCGTGGAAACCTCCGTTACGCGAAAGGGCCTGATCAGGATATACAAAGTTCAACGGATAGAGAGGCCAGTATTGCAGAAAGAACGGCTCTTCCAACGCGGCAACGCGCTCTAACTGTTCCAGCGTCTGCGCCTGATAGCGTTCATTCATCTCTTCGTATTTGGCTTGCGTCCATTCTTCGCCCGGGGCCATTTCAACCTCACGCGCGGGTCCGCCTGCTTCGGCCTCAACCCCGGTCACCAAGCCGTAGGGCTTGAATCGTTCATCCAGCAGAAACTGGTTGTTCTGACCCGATGGGTGATATCCCAACATATTGTTGGCCTGCATTGCTTCGCGGGTCATCAGGCTCAGCTGCACCTGCTGATGCAGCGGAAAGGCGGCGTAGTCAAAGCCCTGATTGTGAGGATAGGCCTCTTCGATATCGCCCTGATGCCATTTGCCAACGTGCGATGTGTTATAGCCCGCCTCTTTCAAAATCTCAGGAAGCGTCACCTCGCTAGCGGGCAGACCCTCACCAACCAGAGCGACTTTGACTTCTTCAACCCCGGCCCGAATGGGATGCCGACCGGTCAACATGGCTGTACGCGTGGGCGTGCATGACGGTTCGGTATACATTCGCATCAGCGACATACCTTCGCGGGCAAAGTCGTTGATATTGGGCGTCTCAATCCCCATCACATAGTTCATCTTACGCTCGCCCATCTGGCCGAAGCTGATGTCATCAATCAGAATATACAAAAAATTCGGGGGCTTACCCCCATTGGCCTCGCGAATCTCAGCCAGTTTGGCGTCGATCTCGGCATCCTGCGCGTCCCATTGCTCGCCAAACTGAGCACGTAAAAAGCTGAACTCGCCGTCATGAACAATTGGATCGCTTTGCGCTAGAACCTGCGCCCCGGTCAGGAAAGTAAACATGGTTGTAGCTGCCGCTACATATCTCAAACTAATCGTCACTGCGGGTTCTCCTGTTGCTGGTTACGACTTGCAACGCCTCAACAAGAAGGTCGTGGCATTGGGCCGACAAGGATTGTTCGGACTTATGTGCCAGTTCTGTAAGGCGTCGGTACTCGGGCGGGGTGACAAAGGTCACAACCCTCTCGGAACGGGCGTCGGCATTTGGCAGGCGCGGTCGGCCCATGCGCGACTTGGAAGCTTGGCGCGACACTTGACTTAGCCCCCCTCCAGTTTGTTTTCTTTACCGGTAAACTGTCAGGATGCTGAAATGGACCACATCAAAAATCGGCCAAATCCGCAGAAATACGAGGCCAGCCCTGCTGAAACGGCCTCGCCTGCGATGGTGCTTGACCTGATGCATCCCAATGATCTTGCAGCAATGACGCCTTGGGAAATGGATTTTCGGCAGTTGGACCCCGGCCCTTTGTCTACGCAGATCGCAGTGCGCTCTAGCCCGACATGTTCTGTTTTGAACATCTCGCTCAGCGGCGCGGTTCACCAACGCGGCGTCTCGCCCGACGGGTGGAGCACATTCGGCATTTCGCGAACCGGCACAATCGCCTCGTGGCAGGGGTGCGATATAGTCAGCGACGCCTTTCTGACTTTTGGGAACAAAGATGGCTTCGACGGCGTGTCGACGGGGCGTTTCTTTGGCAATGTTGTTTCTTTCGACACCCGACGCTTTGAGAAGCTTGCCCAGTCTTGTGGGTACTCAATCGCAAGCGAAAGCCCAGCGGTGCGACTAAAGATTTCTGATGGCAATGCGCGCAGAATGGACTGGCTGGAACAAGAAATCGCAAACCTGTTGAAGCACTCGGAAGAGCCTTGGAGCGAAGACGTTGAAGAAGCGTTGATGCTCAGAGTGCTAACCATCCTGACCAGCAGCACAATTCATCAGGACAAGAGTTCAGCCCAAACCAGACGTCGCGCCCTTAACCGGGCCTTGGAGATGATGAACGAAAATGCGCTGGAGCCCGTTTCCATCGAAGACCTGTGTGCCGCAACCGGCGCGTCGCTGCGCACGCTGAATCGCGCTTTCAACGAACGCTTCGGCTATGGCCCAAAGGCATACTATATCCGGCTGCGATTGGATGGCGTTCGCGAAGACCTGCTGAACGGGGCGCGCACGACATCAATCGCCGACATTGCCAACAAACATGGATTCTGGCACATGGGCCAATTCGCCCGAGACTATCGCCTGTTTTTTGGCGAATTGCCGACAGAAACGTTGATAAAGCGCGACGCGTAAAAAATTTCGCTGTTTCGGACTATTCGCCAGACGCCAGATTAAGACGCGACCAATAGTCCGGACGTGGCCTTTGCCGAAATCGCTTCGGCCAAGTAGCGCGCATCTTCGTCGATTCCCAAAAAGCGCCCAGACCCCCATGTGTTGAGCCAGCCAAGCCCGATGAAATAAAACCCGTCTGCGCGACAAATCCCGCGCTCATAGACCGGTCGTCCGCGGGGATCAAAAACGTCGACATCAATCCAGTCGTAGTCCGGCCGGAAACCGATAGCCCACAAGATGGAGGTGATCCCTTCTGCCTCGCAGTCAATCTCGGTGATCTCCTGCGCAGGGTGCCAGACTTTCTCGAACGCAGCCTCTGAGGGCGCGTCGATGCCGTTTTTCTCAATATGAGCATCAATCGCCTGTCGAATACCGCAATAGCTGTCATCCGCGTCGTCAAGATTTTCCCCGAGATCCGGCAGAAATTGGATTGTCTTCCCCTCCATACCAGCGACTGATCCGTAGAGAGAGACACCCTCAAGCGCGAACTTACGCAGGTCGATTTCATGACCACCATCGCGGCCGGTCATATAATGGTTGGTTTTGGTTAAGGCGTGTTCCGGATCGGGATGCCGGTCGATTGTGATTTGGTAATGACCCATATCATGCAACCAGTCGGTCGCGTCCCGTCCCCGGTATTTGCGGGGTGAGCGTGGCGCCGGGCCAACGGCCAGGTGCACCTTGCGCCCTTGAAGATGCATGTCTTCCATTAACTGAACACCGGACTGGCCGGTTCCGACAACAAGGGTTGAACCTTCGGGCATCTGTTCAGGGTTGCGATAGTCGACCGAATGCATCTGAACAATTGAGGGATCAAGATTTGCGGCGTAAGGCGGGACAATCGGATTGTCGTATCCACCTGTTGCAATCACCACTTGATCGGTCGTGTAGTTGCCTTTGCTGGTGTCCACCAGATACCCGCCGCCGGGGCGTTTTGTGATCCGGGTGACAGAACAATTCTCGACTATGGGTGGATTGAAGGTGTCCGCGAATGCGTCAAGGTAATCGGTGATCTCATCTTTGACCATGAACCCGTCTGGATCGTTGCCCTGATACGGGAAATCCGGCAGCCTGCATTGCCAATTCGGCGTGACCAGACAAAAGCTGTCCCAACGGTTGACGCGCCACGAATGGAACTTGTTGTGCCGCTCGAGCACAACATGATCCACGTCCCTTTGGCACAGGTAATAGCTGACAGACAGACCGGCCTGACCACCTCCGACGATGACAACAGATTTTTGCTCACGATGTGCCACGTTATACTCCTTAGGAAATCGAAAGGCAGACGACATCTGCCGGTGCTTCGAAAGTGCTTGCCTTGCGTTCAATTCGGGCCAATTGGGCATCGGCGCTAGAGCAGCGATAGCCGTGTTTCGCCTCGACCCTGGTGCTTGCCAGTTCTAGGGACTCGCGGCAGCGCGCCAGAAAGTCATCCAACGGATAAGCCGAACCAGCGGATAGGAAATCACGTACGACAGTCGACGGTGAATAGCATTCCTCGGTCTGCTCGTCGGGCCAGCGAATGGTGAAACGTGTCTCAGGCATTCGGGGCCTCTTTCGCGTACAGGTTCAGATAAGGCGCGCGGGCATAGTCCCAGAACAGGGCGGATCCCTCACGACCGGTCAGGTGAACTGTACTGCCCTCGTTGACATCACCGCAGATCGTGGCGGCGACACCCCGGTTCTGAAATGCCTCGCAGACTGCTTCGGCATGATCACCACGGGCGCTCAGCAAGAAGCCGAAGCTGGGAAAGCTGCGCAGCCAGCGGTGCAGATCGACATGATCCGGGCGCGGCAATGCTTCGACCTGAATATCGATGCCAACACCGGAAGCCTCAGCAAGCATCAGCGCGGTGCCCACGATACCCCCCTGGCTGATGTCCTTACCTGCCGTAACATGCCCGGCTTCGGCCAAAGCGGGCAGAATTTCCATGTTCTCGCGCAGCATTGCAGGTGGTGTTGTCAGGGCCGCATTCCAGTTGTCGAAAGGCTCGCGGTAACTGCCACGCAGATCGACAGCACAGATCAGAACATCGCCGGGCTTGGCCGCAAAGCTGGAAATAACGCGTTTTGCGTGGCCCAGGATCGACACAGACAGTTGCAGCTCACTCGTCCGCAGGTTCGTATGGCCACCCACAATCGGAACATCATATGCTTGGGCAGCGGCCTTCATACCAGCGAGAACCGGTTGTGCCTGCTCGGCGCTCGGAGCCCAGATCGCGTTGGTAACACAACGTGGGCGCCCACCCATCGACAGGATATCCGAGATGTTGACCATGACACCGCACCAGCCTGCAAACCATGGATCCGCCTGAACGAAGGCATTGATGAAACCTTCACAAGCAAACAGATCGTAGCCCTCGCCATTGGGCAGCACGGCACAGTCATCTCCGGGTTGGCCTTTGCTGGACGGGCTCAGACCAAGTGTTGCGGTGCTTTGGGCAATGTCCAACTTGCCCCGAACCGAAGGGTGTTCGCGCAGCTCGCGCACGATTTGGCGTAAGGGTAGATGTGGCGTCATTGCTGATACCCCCTTCACAGGCGCGCCTGACGGGGCGCGAGTGTTTTCCACCCGGCAAAAGGGTCCGGGATTGGTGGGTAAGCGTTCAGATCCGCCTGCATCTCCATATGCGGCACGCCATGGATTTCGACCTCGCGCAGTGAACACCAATGCAACCTTTCGAACAGCGCCACGTTTTGCATTTGAATATGCGCCAGAAAGCGATCGCATCCGCGCCCATGCGCCGTGCAGACCGCCAACTGAATCAACTCTGATCCGAGGCGGCTCAGGCGGCGATGGCTGGGCGAAACGGCAAGACGGGATCCGCGCCAGACGCGCGAACTGTCTTCGTGAATTCGCACAGTACCCACCACTTGATGCGCTTCAGCTGCAAAAGTGCTTATGGCAACCAGAGGCATTGCAATGTCATCTACCTCATCCCGGTCGTGCCCTGTGAAAATGCCCTGCTCATCGACAAAGACCTGCTGACGCAGATCACGCGCACCGTCCAGCTCCCACGAAAGCGCTGCGGCGCGTATGATATAGTCAGGCGACAGGAAAGTGTGGGCGTTCTGAAAACTCATGACGCCCTCAGCTTTTCGTATGTGGACAGGGCAGAACATGCCCCGCATTTGGCGCAGCCTGCTTTGACGGTTTCCGCGCTCATTCCCGCGTTCAGTATCATTTGTGAGAGGGGCCGAAGAAGGCCAGCCATGAAGTCTGAGCCCGGTGCGGGATGGCTTTCCAATGGCGTTCCCGACACGGGAACGAACGGCACCACAAAGGGGTAAACTCCGATCCGGCACAGCTCGGCTGAGGTTTCAAGGATCGCTTCACGCGTATCGCCGAGCCCCGCCAGGATATAGGTTGAAACCTGTCCCCGGCCAAAGACCTGCACGGCGGCTCGGAAGCTGTCAAAGTACTTCTCAACGCTGACCTGCGCCTTGCCGGGCATGATACGTTCACGCACCTCGGGTGTGACGGCCTCAAGGTGCATACCCAAAGCATCCACCCCGGCCGCATGCATGCGTTCGTGCCAGATATCGTCTTCAGGCGGTTCGCATTGGCCCTGGATCGGTAGATCGACGGCGGCTTTGACGGCTGCTGCGCTTTCTGCCATCACGGCGGCCCCGCGATCTTTCCCTGCGGGCGTGCCCGTGGTCATTACCATGTGCCGCACGCCGTCAAGTTCAACTGCAGCTTTTGCAACTTCGGCCAATTGCTGAGGCGTCTTGTGTGCAATCGTCCGTCCTGCCGCCAGCGACTGACCGATCGAACAGAACTTGCAGGTTTTCTTACGGCTCTCGTACCGGATACAAGTCTGCAGAACCGTGGTCGCCAAAACGTCGCGCGAATGCAAGGTAGCGATTTTGCTGTATTCGATGCCATCCGCAGTTTTCAGGTCGTAGAATTTCGGTCTGCCCGGAAACCGGATTTTACCCATCGGCGTTCCGGACTTGGTCACCTCGGCCAGCCCGTCGGCACCAGGTGCCTGAACGACATATGGGCTGTCAAAGGCAGGGGCCGTGTGAACGGGCACCATCACCGTGGTATCGCCCACGGTCACAGCCTTATGGTCGGTTGGCCCTGCGCCTCCGCGGCGGCTTTCAAGTCCTGCGGTCGGATCGACCAGACGCATACCACGCGTTTGCAATTCATTGATCAGTTCGGCGTCAGACATCTTCGGCCTCCATGTCTGGTGTTGCATTCAGGTCCTGGACTTCTTCGATCCGTCGTACTGGCTGCGACGATCGCGCATCGTGCACCAGATGCAGCAGTTCGGGCCGGGCATAGTGGCCAACACTGTCCATCATCCGTTTGCGTTTGGTGATCAGCTTCATATCCAGATCGGCGATCAGGATGCCCTCGCCTTCGGTCAAAGGGGGAACCACATGACGACCCTCGGGTGAGACGATGCAGGTCATACACCCATCGCGCAGACCCTTTTGCAACTTGGGGTCATCCGAGATGCTGGCGATCTGCTCTTCGGTCAGCCAGCCAGTGGAATTGACGACAAAACACCCCGATTCCAACGCATGATGGCGCATCGTCACTTCGATCTGTTCCCCGAAAATGGGGCCCACAAGACTGCCGGGGAAATGGCCCACATGAATTTCTTCGTGCTGAGACATCAGCGCATAGCGGGCGAGCGGATTGTAATGTTCCCAACAGGCCAGCGCACCAACGCGTCCCACCTTTGTGTCAACCACTTTGAGGCCGGCACCATCGCCCTGACCCCAGATCATGCGCTCATGATAGGTCGGGGTGATCTTGCGGCGTTTCAGTGCCAGTGATCCATCCGCATCGAAAACCAGTTGCGTATTAAAAAGCGAGCCATTGTCGCGCTCATTCACGCCCAGCACGACTACGACGCCTCGTTTGCGCGCAGCATCTGCCACAGCCTGCGTTTCCGGTGAGGGGACAACAACGGCCTCGTTATACAGGCGCAGATGTTCGGGCCCCTGCTGAATTGGCGGTAGCACGAATGAAAAATAGGGGTAGTAGGGCACAAATGTTTCCGGAAAGACGATCAGCTCAGCCCCCTTCTCGGCAGCTTCGGCAATCGCGTTCAGGACACGTTCGATAGTTCCGGAACGACCGGTCAAATCCGGTGCGATCTGGACCGCGGCAGCGCGGACTATGTGGTCTGACATTGGCCCATCCTTTTTCGGGAATTGAGCAGCGGTGTCGCCGCCCGGATCGAATTGGATCGAAACCACCGAGGCCGCGCGATCACCGCCTCGGTGGAGCTTTGGATCAGAGGGTCCAGGTGTCCACGATCACCGCGTTGTCCCGTACGTGCAGCAGCTTGAGGTCCAGCACATCCTGCGGTGCGATCGGTGTGATACCTGGCAGCAGAGAAGGCTCGCCATGGCCCATCAGCATTTGCAGTGCGAACCGGCAGGCATAAACTTTGCCGCCCTCATTCATGAATTTCACCAGGTTTGCCGCGTAGTTCTGCGCACCGGGAAACGCTTCGTCACCCAAAGTAGGGAAACCACGCTGGACACCCAGCGAAACTCCGGGCCCGTATAACAAAACCGAGGTTTCGAAACCTTTGCGCTGAAGGCGGATCGCCTGAAGAATGTTGACCAGCCCGATCGAGCCTTCGAAGGCTACCGTATGGAAGGTCACAAGGGCTTTCTGACCTTCTTCTGCCTGTACGTCTTCAAAGACCTTTTCTTCGTAGTTTACGAAAAAATCACCGTCCTTGTGGGCTGCTGTTGTTACTTCGGGCATTGCGTTCTCCTGTCGCTCGCTTGGGTGTTGCCCTTAGCTAGACAGGTGCTCGGCAGGGTCGCCACAAATGCATACAATATTGCAATCAATGTAATTGTATTGATTGTATGAATATGCTTACCAGATAGGCAAAATCATGGGTTTTGCATGAATTTATGGGCTGTCTTGGGCTAATTCACTTGGAATCGGGCCAGGAAGCACGGCAAATATTGTCTGCAATTTATGCATACAATATTACGAAACTACAGCAATTCTGCAGGCGGATGATGGAAAACTGGTCGCAAAGAATCGAACAATCCGGCAAACCTCGCTATCTGGCGATTGCAGATTGCATCGCACAAGACATGAAAGACCGGGTGCTTTTGCCCGGTGATCGACTTCCGCCACAACGGCGGTTGGCCGACTTAATCGGCGTCGACTTCACGACCGTGTCCCGCGGGTATACCGAAGCGATCAGTCGGGGCCTTGTCGAGTCTCATGTCGGTCGAGGCACGTTCGTTCTGCCGCAGCTTAGCGTGAGCAATACCAGCGACGAAAGGCGGGCGCTGGCCAATGACCTGACCATGAACGCGCCGCCTGAACCTACCGACCCGGAACTTCTGGAGCGCATGCGGGCCGGTCTGTCGGCTGTGTCCGACGATCTTGTCCATCTGTTACGCTATCAGAACCCGATCGGCGGTGAGATCGACAAAGAGGCAGCGTCGATCTGGTTGTCGATGCGCGGTCTGGTACCCAATCTCGATCGGATTGCAGTCACACCGGGTGCGCATGCGACCATGTTGGCCATTCTGACCGTTCTGGCCCGCGCCGGAGACTGTGTGCTGTGCGAAGACATCACCTATGCGGGGTTCAAAAAAATAGCCGCGCAGCTTGGTCTGAAACTTGTGGGTTTGCCCATGGATCAGGACGGCATCCTGCCTGAAGCGTTAGAGGATGCAATTGTTCGACACGCCCCAAAGGCGCTTTATCTGAACCCCACACTGCACAATCCCACGACGATTACCGTTCCGCAGGATCGCCGGCTCGAGATCGCCAGTGTCATCAAACGACACAACTTACCCCTTATCGAAGACGACGCATATGGGTTTGTCCTGCCCGACGCTCCTCCTCCTATGGCTGCCAGCGCGCCGGAATTGACATGGTATATCGGTGGGCTGGCCAAATGCATCGGCGCGGGCCTACGGCTGGCTTATTCGGTCGCCCCCAATGCGCGTGCAGGGTTTGCGATGGAAAATGGCATTCGGGCTGTATCCGTAATGTCGTCACCGGTTTCGATGGCGCTTGCCACAAGGTGGGTTCTGGATGGCACCGCAGACCAAATCCGGCGATTTATCCGCAAGGAAAGCGCAGTCCGTCAGGACATCGCCGCGCAGACCATAACCGAGACCGAATTTCTGTCTCATCCGCACGCATTCAACATCTGGTTACGGCTACCCGACGGTGTGACTTGCGCAACATTGATGTCCCATATGTCCAACCACGAGATTGGCATCTCACCCGAAAGTGCCTTTCGGACGGTTGGCACGCAGGAACAGTATGTGCGTGTCTGTCTGGGGGGACGTATCCGGCGCGAAGCACTGCCGCTGACGCTTGCTCATTTGAACAACCAGATTTGGCAACTGGCCAGACAGGGATAGACAGCGATACTTGGGCGACAAACATGCCCCGAAACGTGTCACGATCCTTTCGCCAACGAAGATGGCGGCGGTTGCGGTGATTGAACCGCTGAAAGACCACATCCTTCGCTTAAGTTCTGGGTCAAATTCAAGGGGCAACAGGGCAGTTCACACCTCAATCTTTTCTGATGAAGCGCCGGAGCCGTGCCAACCAAACAAAGACGAATTTCGCGACGATGCAGTACGGCTCGGAACGCTAAGGCAAAAAATAGGCCATTTTCAAAGCCGTGCTTTCTGCACAAAGTTTCGCAAACCTGATTTTCGTTTAAGGTCTCTGCCCCCTTTCAGGTTTCGACTTGGCTTTCGACAACGAAACCCAGTTAGGACGGGAGGTCGAACTTACAGCGGCGTTTTCAATCAAAACCTTTTGTTGCGCGCAGATAAGCCTCTAACAATGCGTTAATCACCATCAGTTTTGACGCAATCACATTTCAATCGTACTCTGGCGGCAGCCAAAAAACTGACTTTCGGGAACGATGTCTGATCCGCAGGACCCAAAGAGCACCGTACAAAAATCTGCGCCTAACGCCGCAACAAATGGGCTTGGCGTGGCAACGGAAGAGTTCAGAATTTCCATGCCAATCGGAATCGGCGCTGTCTTGGCTGCTTTGGCTTCGCTGGCCACGTGCTATTCGGGGATTCTGTCGTCTTATCTGTTTGGCTACACCGCGCTTTCCATAAACCCCCATGCTCAGGCTGTGCTCATGTGGGTATTTGCCGTGTTGGCGGTCAGTTTTTTGTGGAGAGATAGGAAGCGGCACGCAAACGAGTTGCCGCTTGCTCTTGGCGCAATGGCCGCGCTCATCCTGATTGTTACGCTGTATTTCGGCGACGACGAACGGGTCGAGGCACTTGCCTATGTGCTTTTGGTGATTGCGGCACTGCTCAATCAGAATTTCATTCTGGATGCGTTAAACCACACGGTGCGCAACCAAACGCATGAAATCGAAGCACTGAACGATAAGCTTACCCAGAAAGTAAAGCACCAGGAAGGTGAGATTGACCGGCTTGGTCGGCTTAAGCAATTCCTGGCCCCTCAGGTTGCAGAACTTGTCGTCGAAAAAGACAATGAAGAGCTTCTTAAAACGCATCGTCGCTACATTGCCTGTCTATTTTGCGACATTCGCAACTTCACCGCGATTTCCGAAGCGATCGAGCCCGAAGACGTCATTACTCTGCTGCAACAGTTTCACGACGAGGTCGGTCGCCTTGTCGCTCAACACAAAGGGACCATTGGCTACCGTGCAGGTGATGGTTTGATGGTGTTTTTCAACGACCCGGTTCCATGCGACCACCCCGTATCAGAAGCTGTCCGGCTGGGGCAGGCAATCAGCGAGGCTTTCGACGGTATTCGCGCGCGTTGGCAAAAGCTGGGTCACGAGATGGGCTTGGGTATCGGTATCAGCAGCGGATATGCCACCCTGGGCCTTATCGGCTTTCATGGCCGCGCCGATTACACCGCAATCGGCGGCGTTGTTAATACTGCTTCCAGGCTGTGTGACTTTGCAAATGACGGGCAAATTCTCATAAACAAACGCGCTCTTCTGGACATTGAAGACGAAGCCAAGACGGAAGACTTGGGTCAAATGGAGCTCAAGGGCATCGGTAGCCCGGTACAGGTCTTTCGAATATTAGATCTGGTGGATCGGGTAGACTAGCAGTCCGAGCGGCACCAGTAATGCCACCTGCCCTTGATCACGAAGCTTGGCGAAAACGTGATTTTGCATGCATGCCCGGATACTCCAACCTTTCCCGGAATCTCACGACGGTCGGTATTGCCTGAAACAACGCAATTTGGGCGCAGCCGTGTTCCAACTAAAGGTATGAAAATGGAGGCGACTGATATGAAAGCTTCGTTGATGATGCGTGTGAGTAATGCCTGCCGATACTTTGTTTTATCAGCGTCAATTTTCATGCTGACCCTGGCCCATTCTGGGCCACTACAAGCGCAAACGGCGAACCCACTGCCGGACTACGTGATTGAAGAGTTCGGGCACCCACCGGATGTACCAAATGGTCCGCTCAGCCCTGAAATTCAGGCTGCTCTGAAAGTTGCGTTTGTCGACAGTGTGGTCAGCTCGACCTGGGGTGAAAATCAACGGCTCGCCTTGGCGGATATCGCGGCATCTGATGACCCCCGTTTGGCATGGATCATAAGCGACTTGATGCGATTTGTGCCTTCGCAACAGTTGAGCACAGAATTAACAAACGCTGCCGCCGCGCTTTTGGAAACAGAGATTGGGTTGGAAAATGGCTGGGGCCTCGTCACAGACCACCTTATTGCGTGGGATATTCCCGCGCCGCCTGACTATCTTGATGTCAAACGGTCGATTTTCACCAATGTCGTGCCCGGGTGGGAGCGCATTTTTGTCGAAGGCGACATAGACTGGCGTTTGGTCTCCTGGGGCGGCGTTCTGATCGATGATCGCCCCTATGACACGACCGACAATGGGTGCAATTGCATCCCTGCTGCCGACAACCCGCAAGTCAGCAGCGCCGAGGACGCAACTTGGCTAAAAGACGACGACGTCGTTTTTGGTATTTCGATAAACGGTGAACACCGCGCCTACCCGCGACGCATTATGGAAGTGCGCGAGATGGTCAACGACACATTGGGCGGCCGCGACCTTGGCATCCCCTATTGCACGCTGTGTGGCGCGGCGCAGGCATATTTTACCGACCGTATGCCGGAAGGGGTCGATCGTCCGATTTTGCGGACTTCGGGACTGCTGAGCAGGTCCAACAAAGTCATGTATGACCACAACACGTTCTCAGTATTTGATACGTTCTTGGGCCATGCTGTTACCGGCCCTCTGGCCGATAAAGGTTTGCAGCTGGAACAGGCAACAGTCGTCACGACGGACTGGGGAACTTGGAAGGCACTGTATCCGGACACCACGGTTTTACTTGAGCGTTATGCACTGGGTCGCGACCCCGATTTCCGCAACGGACGAGACGCGAACGGACCTAT
Organism: Ruegeria sp. G5; assembly: GCF_056533365.1. Lineage (NCBI taxonomy): Bacteria > Pseudomonadati > Pseudomonadota > Alphaproteobacteria > Rhodobacterales > Roseobacteraceae > Ruegeria > Ruegeria sp. G5. The sequence goes on from NZ_JBQFOK010000012.1 coordinate 81,874, forward strand.
TTTCCCAATCGGCGATGTCGACCCGCGCCTGCCGGTCCATGAAGACGTCATTGGTGTTGTCACGGCATCCGGTACACCCGTTGCTTTCCAAAGAAGTACCGCGCTTGTGGCCTTGTCACGCGGAGATGAGATCGTTGTCGAAAACGTGCGGCTGGAACTTGAGGCCGGGGGGATAAAGGCTGTGGGAGTAGACGGATCAGACCTTGGAAGCCACCAAGCGTTTTGGTTTGCCTGGTCCCAATTCCATCCCAACACAGAGCTTTGGCAGCAATAGCGGGTTTTTTGGCTTCTGCTTGCTTGTTCCGGTTGTTAACCGCAGCATCGTCCAGTCCAGCGCGGGACGTTAGCCTGCGTCATCCATGTAGCGCGTCGTATAGAAGCCTGACAGCGCGCCGGTCGTCGTGTTTCCTCAACTCTTAATCAAATAGCGGGAGATGCCGCACGCTATTCCGATGCCCTCAACTCACGCACGAGTTCGGCGTTTTCAGCCTCCCAAGTCTTGAAGCGCTGATAGGCCAAGATGTTTTGCTGTGCTGTCAATCGGCTTTCCGTGCCGTCCAAGCTGTCCTCAATGAAAATCCGCTTGGCTGCTTGATAAGAGTTATTGCACGCAAAGCGTTGGTCCTGAGACAGTTTGTCATCAACAGCAAGAGCCGCACACTTGTAGTAGATACTTAGAAGAGCCACCAGTTCGATCATAGTCGTTACCGTAACACAATGATCGCTGAAACGAACTTCAAGATATCGCGTGCTTCAGAGGAAACCCGGCTTTGCGAGTTTTCGGCGAGACTTAGTTTCACGAAATTTCGGCCCAAACCTCACGGATGACATCTGCAGCCATCAACACATCATCTCGGGTTGTTTCAAACTGACCAACTTGAAAGCGGATAATCTTGCGGCCTTCAAAAATTGCTTGTGTCAGGTAAATCCGGCCATCGTCGTTTAATGCATCAACCAGTTTTTGCTGCATGTCATCGTCTCCGGGACATCGAAATGAAAACAGGCTGAGGATCGGATCTGTCGTGATTTCGAACCCATCCATCGCGCCAATAATCTCGGCCAGTTCATGCGCCCAGTTGACGTGATTGCGGATGCGCATCCGCAACCCCTCAAGGCCATAAGACCGGATCAAGAACCAAATTTTCAAAGCGCGGAAGCGACGACCCAGTGGGATCGTCCACTCGGAATAGTTCGTAACCTCGGCACCTGTGGTTTTCAGATATTCCGGCTCAATTTTCAGGGTGTTGAGCTGGGGCAACGGGTCTTTCAGGAACTGAACTGCGCAATCGAACTGTGCCCCAAGCCATTTATGCGGGTTGAAAACGATACTGTCATAACGATCAGAGCCCGACCAGAACGATTGTCGGAATTCCGGACAGATCATCGCCGACCCCGCCCAAGCTGCATCCAAATGAGAATAGAGGTCGTATTCCTGCGCGACGTCAGCAACAGCGTTGAGATCATCACATGCCCCGATCCCCGTTCCTCCTGTAATCGCAACTATTCCCGCCGGTTTGTGGCCAGCCGCAAGATCCGATTGTATTGCCGTCTTCAAAGCACTGGCATCGACTGAAAACGTCGTGCCGCGCCCTGGTAACTTGATCAGGTTTTCCTGACCGATCCCGGCCACCCAGCAAGCCCGGTCAATAGACGAATGCGCCTGTTCCGAGCAATAGACACGCAGCGCACCTTTTGCGTTTAGGCCGTCTCGATTACCGGTATATCCCGTGGCCCTTTCGCGCATCGTCAGAACAGCCGACAACGTCGCTGAAGACGCACTGTCCTGAATCACACCCGTCATATCTGCGGGCAGGCCAAGCGCCTGTCGCAACCAGTCAACCATCGCGCCTTCAAGCTCGGTTGCGGCGGGCGAAGTCTGCCAAAGCATGCATTGCGCCGCGATCGTGCTTACCAACATTTCCGCCAGAATGGATGGGGGGGCTGCATTGGCCGGGAAATACGCGAAAAACCGCGGGTGCTGCCAATGGGTCATACCAGGCATAACGATCTGATCGAAATCGGTCAGGATAGTTTCCATCGCCTGACCGCTTTCCGGCGGAATCGCATCGATCTGTTGAAATATCTCACCGGGCGCGGTTTGCGCCCTTACGGGACGGTCGGGCAGAGTCTTGTGGTACTCAGACGCCCACCTGGCAATGTGTTGACCCCAGTGTGAAAACTCATCCCAGTTCATCCGACTTTCCTTCGATGCCAATTGTTTGCCGGTACAGTACCTTCGCCCTGAGTTTCCGCTAGTCAAAGTTATTCGGCAGCAAAAAAACGACGCCCTTATCTGGGCGCCGTTTTTCACTCATCCATTGCGATCGACCTGAGTTAAAGGTCAGTTCGATCAGAACCTGAAGGTCGCTCGGAATTCTGCGGTTACACCATAGCCACCATCGAATGTGGATTGAACCTCGGTGTTGAAGCCGACACTGCGCAGCCCATCCTCTGAGGAATACGCAACATCCAGCCCAAGGAAGCCAGCGGCCGCATCGTCAAAATCTGCGACAAAGGCAAAAGGCGTGGATGCAGCAATCGCTTCAACATCGTCCGAGCCCGCATCAAATGTGGCGTCCACACCAACTGAGAGATTCAGGTCCGTTTTCCCGCCTTCAGCGCCTGCGAATGTCTTTGGCAGATTGACCTGCGCACGCGTGTTGAACAGAGACACATCGCGATCCTCGACGGTTAACGGGGTGCCCGTTCCGGTTTCGGTGTAATCGTCCAATCGCAGATAAACGTAGTTAGCGCGTGCACTGAAGGTCAGCGGTGTCTCCCATTGGGTGATAGGTGCATCAAAGGCCAGTGACGGTGACACGAACGTACCGTCGAAATCGCCTTCTGCTTCTCCGGTGCCGACGGTCCGCGAAGTCTCATTGTCGGTGAAACCAGCAACCAGAGCCGCATTCAAACGGAAGCCATCAAAGCCCCGCTCCCAGTAGACACCACCAAAATAAGACGTCACGTCGGTCTCACCGGCGTTATCATCCAGATTAACCGAACTATTTGTAAGACCTGCCAGGAACCCAAGACTGCCATTCTGAACAATCTCGGTAGATTCCGCGCCTCCGATCAAACCGCCGTAGCTGTGCTCGAAACCTACGTTCGAGCCTTCGGCCTCTACATCTCGATCACCGCCCAAAAGAGAAATCCAGACATGCGGGCCTTGGGTCGAAGCAATATCGCCGAAACCGCGGCTAACTTCGGACGCTGGCGTATCCGAGGGCACACGATTGGCTGCTTCCAACGAATTGAAAATTGCGTCGGTAATATCGCTGATGACAGTGGCCTGTGCAGTGAACCCGGTCGTATCAACGGCAATGGCAGTCAACCCGCCATTCACAACCGCGCCTGCGCCACCGAAGTTGATAATTTCAGGTGCCGAAGCAAGGTCATTGTCGCCACCGGACGCATCGGCAAAATCAACTACGGCATTCAGGCCGCTGGAAAAGTTCAGTGTATCAACGTCATTTGGGTTGGTTCCACCCAAGCCGTCGTTGCCGTTACCAAAATCGATGGCTCCGTTCAGTAGCGAACCCGACATCAACGTCACCGTGTCGTTACTGTCCCCTTCAAGGTTGATGGAAAAGCCATTACCCCCCGTCAAAACACCTGAGTTGGTAATTGTTACGGGCGACGTGCCAGTAGTGTTGGAGCCCGCTCGGATTGCTTCCTCCACCGCGGTTATTTCGCCAGTATTCGTGATCGCGACTTGGCCATTGCCACTATGTTGAACAGTTAATCCAGTTCCCTGCGCATCTACCGTACCAGTGTTTACGATCGTGATATTACCCGTTCCGCCTTCACCAGCGACTTCACCAAAGAGGCCATCAAATCCCGACGTAACGCTGCCGGAATTGGTCAGGGAAACGTTACCGCTGCCGCCAACAAAAGCAGAGAGGCCAGTGTCTGCAGCCTCGACTTCTGCCGAATTGTTAACGACGATATTGCCGTCCCCATCTAGGTTAACCTGAACCGCATCCTCTTCCGACAATATTGCGCCGGCCGCAGAGACCGTCACATTCCCGTCACCCTCAATGAGGGCAAAAATCCCATCTTCAATGGCGTCAACACTACCGTCGCTCGTAATAGAGATGTCGCCACTACCGTCGATGCTGGCGTCAAAACCTGACCCATCAGTCGACGTTACGTCGCCCATGCTCTGCAAAACAATGTTACCATCGCCTTCGACGTCAGCTTCAAATCCATTGTCCTCTGCTGACACGTTCCCGATAGACGAGATCGAAACGTTACCGTTTGTAGTGTCGCCTTCCAAACCGTCGTTGCTGTTTGCCGTGACGTTGCCAACCGAGATGATCGTGATGTTGCCATCGCCATCAATATCCAACTCGATCCCGTCTTGATCAGCCGTGATATCTCCAGTCGATCTGACAAAAATATTTCCGTCCCCATCAATGTCTAACTCGATGGCTTCGGATCCATCGCCATCTGCAGTCGTCAGATTGCCAACGGACGTAACGGTGATATCTCCGTCATCGACGTCAACCTCAATAGCCTCGCCGTTCGTTACCGAAATATCACCCTGCGAAAAGATCGTGACGGATCCCGTACCCGACGAAAGGTCAATGCCGTCGCCATCCGCGATGATGTTCCCAATGGAATTCAAAACGACGTCGCCGGTTCCGTCTACATCCAAGATAATCCCGTCACCGTCGTCAGCGGTCACGTTTCCGGTGTTGCTCGCAGTGATATTGCCGCTTCCGTCAACAATCGCCTGAATCGCGTTCTCATTTTCAGAGGATGTATTGCCATTGAAGGTCAGGTTGATGTCTCCATCATCCGCAATTCGTGTAAAAACCGCGACACCACCAGCCGAGATATTCCCAGTCGAACTAACCGTAATGTTGCCGTCTCCACTATTTTTGGCAGCATTGATGCCCTCGGCGTCGCTGGCCTGGGTCGTAATGTTACCAACAGAGTTGACGGTGATGTCACCGGCGTCATTGTTCTGAATTGCAAAGATGCCATCAGCGTTGGCACCCTGCGTACTCAGATTGCCGTTTGAATTGACTGTGATGGACCCGTCCGCGCCGTTGTGCTGTGCGACGATCGCCCTGGAATCTGCGTCGGTCGTCGCAATATTGCCAGTTGATTGGACTGTGATATCGCCCGACTCACCATTGTGCTGCGCAAGTATGCCGTTTGCGCTTTCACCTTGCGTCGTGATCGATCCGTTTGACGTTACGGCAACATTTCCGATCAGCCCATTATGTTGCGCCTGAATGCCCGTGCTTTGATCACCAGTAGTCGAAATACTGCCAGTGAAGCCAACCTGGATATTTCCATTGCCGTTGTTTTGTTGGGCGCGAACAGCAATCGAATTATCGCCCAGCGTCGTAAACTGGCCCGCGGCATCAACCGTAACATCACCATCCGTTCCGGCTTGGACTGCGAAAATACCTTCTGAGGCATTGCCGTCCGTGCTGATGTCGCCAACCGAAGTAACGCTGACGTCACCAGAGCCTTGGGTATTCGCTGCAATCCCCTGCGCGGCGTCGCCAGTGGTCGCAATGCCGGACGTACCGCTGGTATCTGCATTGATATTCACGTCACCCGAGGGCGTAAGGAATATTACCCCGGGAACACCCGCTGCAGGCGCGATGCCCGGCGCTGTGACGGAATTGATGTTCAAAGTATCAATCGTTGGTCCGTTGGCCTCAACACCCGCCGAAAGATCGCCTGTACAGATTGCGGTGGTTCCAGCAACGTCGCAAGGCCCATTCGCAGGCGGCACAACCGTTTGCGCAACCGACGCTTGCGGCACGCCAATCGCGGCACCCAGACTTATGGCACCTGCTGTCAGAAAACTTCGAGAAGAAGCGTTTTTGGATTTGAGAGAAATTGCTCGTTTACTCCGAGCCAGAGCATCATTCCGACGACGCGCTTTGCGGTTCATATATTTTTTGTCCGACATATACCTTGCTCAACTAATTCGTTACTCATCTGTACGCATCCGACCGTGCGCGGATTTTCGCGCATCAGTAAGACCGGCTCGACAGAGATGACAAAGTTACGATTCGGTTAAAATCGAAAAAATTTTTCTCTTGGCGCATGTCGGCAACAAAAGTGTATCGCATTGACACACATCGCAATTTTTACGTGCTGGTGCGAAGTCTCTCTTAGCTCTTATTGCAATGGCTTATGTGCAAGAACCCAACGAAATTCGGGCCGTTGAACCCTACTTTTCAAGTTTACGTCAACGCGAAATAGCGGCTTACACGTTGTCAAGGAGGGACGACCAATTACCCGCATTCGTCTCGATTGTTTATGGCGCGATCTATGGATTAAACGCGGGAACCTATCCCAGATTGAGAGCGTTTCAGAACGCTGACAAACCAGCGTTGGTATCCAGAAGAAACTGCCGAAAGATCGGACTGCTCGCAGCGCCAATACCTCTGGCGTTTTCTCCAATCGAACCAGCCTCAACTCTCGGCGGAATAAGGCCGCGTTTGTCCTGATTAGTCAAATATCGCCTCACACGAAGGACAAGCTCCTCTCGGACACCTGCGGGAAAGGCTCCGTCGATAAAAATAGCCTCGAAATCAATGACTGCGCAGATCGACAGGGCAGCCTTTGCCAATTCCTGCGCTGTACTCCCGATCCACGGTTCGACATAACGCGCGATACTGCTCCAGTCCTGCGGTTTGGACCACAGGATTCCCGGATCAACATTGGCCTCAATCAGACGGTCCTCTAGCAGATGCAGAGAAGCCACATCTATTAATTGCTGACTTTCACCCAATGGCCCCGTCGTCCGCATGGCGCCCAGCGCACCCGCGTTACCCTGATTGCCCTCGAAGACTGTTCCATTGAGCGCGACACCTCCCCCGATCATCGAGCCTATGAAGAAATAGAAATAGTCCCTGTATTCGCCGCCGCGACCATACAGGTGTTCCGCGTGGCAAGCAGCGGTCGCATCATTTACGACAAAAACGGGCAGATCGCTGAACTTGGCGACCTCGGAAAAAAAGTTCACATCCTTCCAGGTACGAAACCTTTCGGCGGCAATGCCGCTAAGATCGTGCCATTTCCAAAGCTCGAACGGAGTACCTATTCCGATCCCACATACCCTGCTACGCAGCTTGTCGGGCTCTGGCGCCAGAAGCTCGGTCAAACCATCTTCGAGAAAACCAAACACAGTTTCAGGAAACGGGTAGTCGTAGGATATTGAAAGCTGGCGGCGCGGCCTTCCCAAGAAGTCGATCAAAAGCAAATCCGCACTCCGGCGTCCAACCTTCATTCCCACAGACAATATGCCTTCGGGGTTAAGCTCCATGGGGATTGAGGGCTTGCCAACTTTGCCGCGTTTCGGCGTGCCGCGACGAATAATTTCGTCTTTTTCCAACTTCCTGAGAATGATCGAAACGGTCTGCGGTGACAGCCCCGTAAGCCGCGCCACATCGGCACCTGGTGTAGGTCCATGCCTTTGTAGAATCGTGAGAATCAGGCGTTCATTGTGGTTGCGCACCCCACTTTGGTTGACCCCACCGGTCAATTTTATCAGCGCCTCTTTCTCCATGTGCCCGACCATAAACGCACCGTATCCCTTTGGAAAGATGGGAATCTAAATTAATAAATCAAGTTTATTTATTTATTGACAGAAAAACGAGAATCACCTTTCCTATGCGGAGACCCGCAATGGAGGTTAGATGTGGGTCATCACCGGAAATTCGGTGCAATCAAAGATATTACCCGGGAGGAAACTATGAAGAAGCTTCTTTATTTTGCCGCATCCGCCGCAGCCCTTACCATCGGGGCGACATCTGCGCAGGCCGCAGGCGAGACTGTTTGTCTGATCACTAAAACAGATACGAACCCGTTCTTCGTGAAAATGAAAGAGGGTGCGACCGCGAAAGCCGAAGAACTGGGCATGACCCTGAAGGCATTCGCCGGCAAGATCGACGGTGACCATGAAACGCAAGTTCAAGCCATTGAAACCTGCATTCTGGATGGCGCGAAAGGCATACTGCTGACCGCATCCGACACCAGTTCGATTGTTCCAGCCGTACAGCAAGCTCGAGATGCAGGCGTACTCGTCATCGCGTTGGACACACCCCTAAGCCCGATCGACTCGGCGGATGCAACATTTGCAACCGACAACTACAAAGCCGGGCTTTTGATCGGGCAATGGGCAAAGGCCAAGATGGGTGACGCCGCCTCAGATGCCAAGATCGCAACACTGGACCTGAACGTCAGTCAGCCAACGGTGGATGTTCTTCGCAACCAGGGTTTCCTTGATGGTTTTGGCGTCGAATTGGCTGACCCCAACGTCATTGGTGACGAAGACGACCCACGTTTGGTTGGCAGTGACGTCACAGACGGCAACGAAGAAGGGGGGCGTCGGGCCATGGAAAACCTGTTGGCCAAGGACCCGTCAATCAACGTCGTTCACACGATCAACGAACCTGCAGCAGCAGGGGCTTATGAAGCCCTAAAATCCATCGGTCGAGAAAACGATGTTTTGATCGTATCGGTTGATGGCGGTTGCCCCGGCGTTCAAAACGTAGAAGCCGGTGTGATTGGTGCCACTAGCCAGCAATACCCGCTGCTAATGGCGTCGCTGGGCGTTGAAGCTGTGAAAAAATGGGCCGATGAAGGCGTAAAGCCTGAAAACACACCTGGAAAAGACTTCTATGACACCGGGGTCGCACTGATTACCGACCAGCCAGTGGATGGTGTCGAATCCATTTCGGTGGCCGAGGGATTGAACCTCTGCTGGGGATAAACCCCACTCGCACAGGCGGGGCGCAAAACTGCGCCTCGTCGTTTTCACTGCACCAGCCATCATAGATTTTTCATCGACACATGCCGGCTATCGGTTCCGCCACCAAAAGGGGGAGACATGTCTGACGCAAACCAAGGCGCACAAGAGTATGAAACCGCTGCTGCGCGCGCCGAGAAAGTCGCCGAATTCGAAGACCCGCGAACCGGAATAATCGGTCGGATACAACACATTCTTCACGCGAACCCGTCTTTTGTACCGCTGATAGTCTTGGTCGGCGCAATTTTGATTTTCGGATTACTTCTAGGATCAAAGTTCTTCTCACCTTTTGCGATGACTTTGATCCTACAGCAGGTTCAGATCGTGGGTATCGTTGCCGCTGCCCAAAGTTTAGTCATTCTTACGGCAGGAATCGACCTGAGCGTCGGCGCGATCATGGTTTTTTCTTCCGTGATCATGGGCCAGTTCACCTTTCGCTACGGGATACCGGTACCGGTCGCCGTCTTTTGCGGGCTTGCAATCGGAACGGCCATAGGCGCGATCAATGGATGGCTCGTCAGCCGCGTAAAACTACCCCCTTTTATTGTCACGCTTGGGATGTGGCAGATTATCCTTGCCACTAACTTCTTATACTCTGCCAACGAAACAATCCGTAGTCAGGACATTGAAGCGAATGCGCCTTTCCTTCAGTTCTTTGGCACGAAGTTCAGCGTTGGGGGTGCGACCTTCACCATTGGTGTCATCTTTATGTTGGTTTTGGTTGCGGTGCTTGCCTATGCGCTTAAGCACACGGCATGGGGACGACATGTTTACGCGGTAGGGGACGACCCCGAAGCAGCGGAACTGTCTGGTGTGGATGTCCACAAAACGCTCATGTCGGTCTACATGCTGTCCGGTCTGATTTGTGCTTTTGCGGGCTGGGCGTTGATTGGGCGTATCGGTTCAGTCTCCCCGACGTCAGGACAGCTTGCCAATATCGAAAGTATCACCGCCGTTGTGATTGGAGGAATTTCATTGTTTGGCGGGCGAGGATCAATCTTAGGCTCGCTATTCGGCGCGCTTATTGTCGGCGTATTCACGCTTGGGCTCAGATTGCTTGGTGCAGACGCCCAATGGACGTTCCTGCTGATCGGACTTCTCATCATTACCGCCGTCGCAGTGGACCAGTGGATCAGAAAGGTATCGGGCTAATGTCAGATCAAACTCCTGTCGTACAAGGTCGCGGAATCGTAAAACGATATGGCCATGTCACTGCTATCGACCATTCTGACTTCGAACTGCGCCAGGGCGAAATACTGGCAGTCATCGGAGACAACGGAGCCGGTAAATCCTCGATCGTCAAGGCGATCTGCGGCGCGACGATCCCGGATGAAGGAGAGATCCTCATTGAAGGCAAAAAGGTAAATTTCACGTCGCCCATCGACGCGCGGAACATGGGGATTGAGATTGTCTACCAGCAACTAGCCATGTCACCGGCCTTGTCGATTGCAGACAACATGTTCATGGGCCGGGAAATTCGAAAATCCGGTTTCATGGGAAAGTATCTGCGGCAATTGGATCGCCCAGCTATGGAGAAATTCGCCCGGGATAAGTTGACAGAGTTGGGTCTGATGACGGTCCAGTCCATCAATCAGGCGGTTGAGACCCTCTCGGGCGGGCAGCGTCAGGGCGTGGCAGTTGCCCGGGCTGCCGCATTTGCCTCAAAATTCATTATCATGGACGAGCCAACTGCAGCTTTGGGCGTCAAGGAAAGTCGCAAGGTGTTAGAGCTTATTCAGGACGTTCGTGCGCGTGGAATCCCGATCATCCTGATCAGTCATAACATGCCCCATGTGTTCGAAGTTGCCGATCGCATTCACGTTCATCGCTTGGGGCGACGGTTATGCACCATTGACCCCAAGGATTACACGATGTCTGACGCCGTCGCCTTTATGACAGGTGCGAAGGAACCTCCGGAAGAGGACGCTGCCTAATCGGCTTCCACGATTCTGCAGTTTGAGGTCATGATAAGCATGACCAAACTCTGGGACGGTTCCAAAAACGGATATGGCCAAGGCTGCATAGAATGTGTGCGCCTTGGCCAAACTTCGTTTTCTAACCAACTAGTAGCCCCTTCTTACAACTTGGGACCACGGTAGATTTGCCTTGCACGCATGGCACCAGATATACCTGACTATAAAACTCGGGTTGACATAGTCGACTAATTCACTCAGTTATCATGCACAAGGCGCCGTGACTGTGTGCCTGACCTGATTTTTGAAATGAAAGACCCGATCCCAATGACAAGATTTCTTGCCGCTACAAGCGCACTGACCCTTTGTGCCGCATCATCAGCTATCGCTGCTGACGGCCCGGCAAAGGCCGATGTACTGGCGACCTATGCCAATATTGCCGAAGCCAAATACGAAGACAGCCTGATCGCCGCAAAAACTCTGCAAACCGCCGTAAACGCCCTGATCGCCGAACCATCAGACGCGACTTTGAACGCCGCACGCGCCGCTTGGATCGCAGCGCGCGTCCCCTATCAGCAGACCGAGGTTTATCGCTTTGGCAACGCGGTTGTGGATGACTGGGAAGGTAAGGTAAACGCCTGGCCACTGGACGAAGGCCTTATCGACTACGTGGACGCCTCGTATGGTGAGCCGTCCGATGAAAACGAGTTCGCCGCATTGAATGTCATCGCGAACCCCAGCTTCACTTTGTCAGGTGAGACAATCGACGCGGCCGATATCACGCCTGAATTGCTGGCCGAAACACTGCACGAAGCGGATGGCATCGAGGCAAATGTGGCGACCGGCTACCATGCCATCGAATTCCTGCTGTGGGGGCAGGATTTGAACGGCCACGATGCGGGTGCAGGCAACCGTCCTTATACCGACTACGTCCAGGGTGACGATTGCACACACGGCAACTGTGATCGCCGGGGCCAGTATCTGAGCGCTGCGACCGAGCTGTTGGTTAGCGATCTTGCCTGGATGGCGGATCAATGGAAGCAAGGTGGAGAGGCGCGCGCCGCCCTGACAGCCAATGAGGCCGCAGGCGTTTCCGCCATTCTGACCGGTATGGGGTCGCTGTCCTACGGGGAACAGGCGGGTGAGCGGATGCGCCTAGGCCTGATGCTGAACGATCCAGAGGAAGAGCACGATTGCTTCTCGGACAACACGCACAACAGCCACTACTATGACGGCCTTGGCATCCAGAATGTTTATCTGGGCAGCTACACCCGCATCGACGGCACGCCGGTCACCGGGGCTTCGTTGTCGGATCTGGTGATTGCCTCTGATCCTGCGCTGGACGCTGAGATGAAAGTGAAACTGGCGAACACCATGCAGGCTTTGGGCCGGATTAAGTCCACTGCCGAAGCCGGATTCGCATATGACCAAATGCTCGAGCGCGGAAACGCAGGTGGTGAGGCATTGATTATGGGCGGCGTGAACGGCCTGGTTGATCAGACCAAAACGATCGAACGTATCGTGACCACGCTGGATCTGGATCAGATCGAATTTGAAGGCTCGGACAGCCTGGACAACCCCGACGCGGTTTTCCACTGAACCGATCTGATTGCGAGGTGGCGGGAAACCGCCGCCTCGCAGCCATTTGAAGACCCGCAAACAGCTTGATAGATGACTTACGGCAATTAACTGACTAATATAGTCAGAATACAGATCCAGAGTGTATCGCCATGATCATATGCCACTGCACAAACATCTCGGACGCGGATATTCTTGCCGCAATAGGCTGGATGCGCCTATCGGATCCTCATGCAGTGATCACGCCTGGAAAAATCTATCATGCCCTTGGAAAATCAGCGGATTGTGGCGGGTGCATGCCACTTTTCCTAGACACCATGCGCTCAAGCGATAAGCTGGAAGTCCCCATGCAACTTCGTGCGTTACGCAGCGAAGTATCACAGGAGAATGCAGATGAAGGGCGACCCCAAAGTAATCGAATACCTCAACAAATCCCTGCGGCATGAGCTGACAGCGGTCAGCCAGTATTGGCTACATTATCGCCTGCAGGAAGATTGGGGCTTGGTCCACATGGCCAAGAAAAGCCGCGAGGAAAGCATCGAAGAGATGGGCCATGCGGACAAGCTGATCGAGCGGATCATCTTTCTGGAAGGCCACCCGAATCTTCAGAAGTTGGATCCCTTGCGGATCGGACAGAACCCGAAAGAAACACTGGAATGTGATCTGGCCGCCGAACACGACGCGCGCGCTTTGTATATAGAGGCCCGCGAATACTGCCGCGAAGCAGGGGACTATGTCAGCATGTCGCTGTTCGAGGAATTGATCAGCGACGAAGAAGGACATATCGACTTCCTCGAAACGCAGCTTGATCTGTACGAAAGGATTGGCGAAGCCAATTATGCGCATCTCAACGCAGCAAAAATGGACGAAGGCGACTAGCCTTGCCGTTCTGTCGGTGGCCGCTCTTGCGGCCACCCCTTCGCAGTCTACGGAACTGCAAGACCTTCACCTAAACTATCAACCCAGAACTGAAGACGAGCGTGCGCGCATCGACGCGGTCACCGCGCCGCCAACAGACTACAGCGCGCCCCAACGATTCGAAGACCTGTCCGCCGGGGCCGCAACGGTTCGGGTACGCAGCGACGCGGATGCCTTTTCCCAACCTTCCGGCAATCTGGAATTCGAACAAGAGCTGGACTTTAAGGTTGGCAACGGGTTGTTCAAAAAGATCTGGGTCTCGTCACCCTCTTCAACCTTGGCGTCCGACGGACTTGGCCCTTTGTACAACGCCCGATCCTGCCAACGCTGTCACATCAAAGACGGGCGCGGCCATACGCCGTCAGGCCCCAAGGACAACGCGATTTCCATGTTTTTGCGCGTCTCGATCCCCGGTGGCGTCAGTTACGGCCAGATAGAAGACTACATCGCAACCCAACCCGAACCCAACTACGGCGGTCAGATGCAAGACCTCGCCCTACCCGGCCACGCGGCCGAGTACCGGCTGGACATAACGTATGAGGACGTAATCGTAGAACTCTCGGGCGGCGAAACGGTCACTCTGCGCCAACCGACATACGAAGCTGGTGATCTGGGTTACGGCCCGTTGCATCCCGAGGCAATGATCAGCCCTCGTGTCGCTCCGCAGATGATCGGCCTTGGACTGCTCGAAGCGATTCCAGCAGAGGATTTGCTGGCCAATGCAGACCCTGATGACATGGATGGCGACGGGATTTCCGGACGCCCCAACATCGTCTGGTCGGTGGAGCATAACAAGCCGATGTTGGGTCGGTTTGGTCACAAAGCCGGGATGCCGACAATTCCCGAGCAATCGGCAGCCGCCTTTGCTGGCGATATCGGGATCTCCAGCCCGCTATATCCGGCTGCGCACGGCGACTGCACGGAACTGCAGGAAAAATGCGTGAACGCCCCGCATGGTGATGGCGATGATCGTGTTTTCGAAGTCGACCAACAGGGTATGGACTTGATTGTCTTCTACAGCCGCAATCTTGGTGTCCCGGCACGGCGGAATGTGGATGACCCAGTGGTATTGCAGGGCAAGAAGGTGTTCAACGAAACAGGTTGCGTCGCCTGTCACACGCCGTCCTATGTGACCCATCGCATGTCGGATCGGCCTGAGCATAGTTTTCAACTGATCTGGCCATACACTGATTTGCTTTTGCATGACATGGGTGAGGCCCTTGCTGACAACCGCCCCGAGGCTCGGGCGACGGGTCGCGAATGGCGAACACCGCCCTTGTGGGGTATCGGCTTGACGGAACAGGTCTCGGGCCACACCCAATTCCTGCATGATGGCCGCGCGCGTTCATTGCTCGAGGCGGTTCTCTGGCATGGTGGTGAAGCCCAAACCGCCCGGGACGCGGTTGTGTCGATGCCTAAATCCGACCGAGATGCCCTTATCCGCTTTTTGGAGAGCCTTTGATGCGCCCCCTACTCCTCGTCTTTGCGCTTGCCCTGCCGATTACAGCAATGGCACAGGATCGCGCGCCGATCCTGACGGATGCCGTACAAAACCATATCCGCCCCGGTTATGCCGCGCTCACAAGCACGACGCAGGCCCTTGAGACAACGGCGTTGCGGGATTGCGACCCGGCATCCAGCGATTTGCGCGGGGCATATCATACGGCTTTCGACAGCTGGATCTCGGTCAGTCACCTAAGGTTTGGCCCGTCCGAAACCGATGATCGCGCCTTTGCATTGGCTTTTTGGCCAGATACCAAAGGCTTCACACCCAAGGCACTATCCAGCCTGATCGCCGTGCAGGATACAGCGGTTGAAAACCCTGATGAATACGCCGAAACATCCGTCGCGGGTCGTGGGTTCTTTGCCCTGGAATTGATGCTGTATGATCCAGCCTTTTCTGATCAGGGTGAAGCCGATTACAGGTGCGCGCTGATCCGCGCAATCGCAACGGACATTCACCGCAACGCAAACGCCATTCAAGTAGGATGGAATAGCTACGCGCCGGCCTTGATGAAGCCGGGCGAAGACGGCAGCCCGTACCGTTCTGGTGACGAAGCCATGCAGGAGCTGTTCAAATCCCTTGTCACAGGCTTGGAATTCACGGCTGAAACACGTCTGGGCCGACCATTGGGCACATTTGATCGCCCCCGTCCAAAACGGGCCGAGGCCCGCCGATCCGCGCGTTCGCTTAGACATATCGAGCTGTCATTGATGGCGTTGCGGGACCTTTCGAACCGGTTATCCTCGGATCATCCTCAGATTGCCGCCGACCTTGATCGCGCGTTCGACAAGGCAATTAGCCGCGCAAGTAAGCTGGAGTACCCGGACCTGTCCGGAGTTGCCACGCCTCAGGGCCGATTGCGGATCGAGGCTTTGCAACAGTCGATCAACGACATCCGCGCAATCGCGTCCGTTGAACTTGGCCCGACACTCGGCATCAGCGCCGGGTTCAATTCGCTGGACGGAGATTGAAGCATGGCCAGCCGTCGACGTTTTCTTGCCGGTCTTGCCGCCGCCAGCCTGTCTCCGATACGTGGTTGGTCGATGGCCGGGGCACCAGACTTTCTCGCCGCAGCACTCTTTCCCGATGGGACGTACCGGCTGGCGGGTTTGACGGAATCCGGTGACATCCTTTTCACACTCCCCCTGCCCGCGCGAGGCCATGCCGCCGCCGCGCATCCCTATCTGGCACAAGCGGTGGCATTCGCACGCCGCCCAGGCAGATTTGCGGTAGTTATCGACTGTGTAACTGGTCGGGAAATCCAGCGCCTAAAGGCACCCGATGGGCGCCATTTCTACGGGCACGGCACGTTTTCGTCGGATGGCACAACGCTTTTCACCACCGAAAATGACTTTGAGGCCGGAGAAGGCATCATCGGGGTCTGGTATACGGACAACTATACAAGACTAGGCGAATTTTCGTCGGGCGGAACGGGTCCGCATGACGTGCGCCTCATGCCCGACGGCCAATCGCTGGTGGTTGCCAATGGAGGGATCGAAACTCATCCCGA
This sequence comes from Ruegeria sp. G5, assembly GCF_056533365.1. Lineage (NCBI taxonomy): Bacteria > Pseudomonadati > Pseudomonadota > Alphaproteobacteria > Rhodobacterales > Roseobacteraceae > Ruegeria > Ruegeria sp. G5. The sequence continues at coordinate 98,082 of NZ_JBQFOK010000012.1, forward strand.
CACGGGCCGAACCAAGTTGAACCTGCCGGTGATGCAACCCAACCTGACCTATCTTAATCAATCCGGCGCGGTGTTAGAGCAGGTAGAGCTTCCCCGGACGCTCCATAAAAACTCGATCCGCCATCTGGCCGTGCGGCCCGATGGATTGGTCGGTTTTGCCATGCAATGGCAAGGCGACACCGCAAAGTCACCCGCACTGCTTGGCCTTCACAGACGGGGTGAAGCTCCACGGTTACTGAAAGCCCCGGAAGCTGAACAAAGCACTTTGCAAGGATACGCTGGCAGTATCGCGTTTTCCGGGGATGGCAAAACAGTTGCAATCACCTGCCCGCGGGGGAATTCTCTGCATCGTTTTGACGTTGCAACTGGTCAGCTACAAGACGCATTTACGTTGGAAGATGTCTGTGGCCTTGGCACCGGCAAGAACGGTTTTTTCTTTACCACCGGAACGGGGCTGGTCGGCGCTGTGTCGGCGACCCCGCAAGTATCTGCCCGCCCTGACTGCCAGTGGGACAACCATTTGATCCCAATCAGCCACGTAACATAAATTCGGCAATTCCCGTCACATAGATTACACTTGGAAGAATCAAATAGCTGCCGTATTGGCGGGCGCAAAACCGGCACCCTTTGAGTAAGGACTGACTTGATTGAAACAGACGCCCGACGCACCGCATTCCATCTACGGGGTTGAGAAATGGGGCAAGGGCCTCATCGAGGTGACGGAGCAGGGCGAGATCGGTCTGCGCAATCCAATGAGGCCCGAGGCCGATGCGATCAGCCTGCCGGGTATTCTTTCCGATTTGGACGACCGGGGCATCAAGGCCCCGATGCTGTTGCGCGTCACATCTTATCTGGAACATGAAATCGCGCATCTGAACGAAAGCTTCCGCAGCGCCATCGCGCGCGTGAATTACAAGGGCAGCTATCGCGGTGTTTTCCCGATCAAGGTGAACCAGCAAGCACAGGTAGTCGACCGGATCGTCGAGTTCGGCAAGAAATACAACTACGGTCTGGAAGCGGGTTCAAAGCCCGAATTGGTCGTGGCGCTGGCCCATCGTCTGGCCCCTGAGGCGCTGATCGTCTGCAACGGCGTCAAGGATGCCGAGTTCATCCAACTGGCCATCCTGTCCCGCAAGATCGGCTTCAACACGGTCATCGTTCTGGAAAGCCCGAAAGAGGCGGATACGGTGATCGAGGTCTATAAGGAACTCGGCATTGAACCCCTGATCGGCGTGCGGGTGAAGCTGACCAACCAGATCAGCGGTAAATGGGAAGAAAGCTCGGGCGACCGGTCCGCTTTTGGCATGAACACCGATCAGCTTGTCGCCACGGTGGACAAGCTGCGGGACGCGGGCCTGCTACACTGTCTCAAGCTGCAGCACTCGCATCTGGGCAGCCAGGTGCAGGACGTCAACGATGTGCGCCGCGCCGTGGGCGAGGCGTGCCGCTACTATACCGAACTCACGCGTGAAGGCGTGCCGCTGACCCATCTGGACCTCGGCGGCGGCATGGGCGTGGACTATACCGGCGAAAAGAAAGCCGCTGAGAATTCAATCAACTACACGGTCGAGGAATACTGCGCCAACGTCGTCGAAACCGTTGCCTACGCGATGGACGAGGCGGAAATCGCCCACCCCACGCTGGTCACCGAAAGCGGCCGTGCGGTGGTCGCGACCTCTTCGATGCTGGTGTTCAACGTACTGGAAAGCACGCTCTACGATGCGCCCACCGCGCCGGATGTAGAACCCGACGACAACCATCTGGTCTCGGACCTGGCCGCGATCAACGGCTATCTCAGCACGGAGCGGTTACAGGAATGCTGGAACGACGCCAATTTCTACCGCAACGAGCTGCGCGCCCTGTTCCGCCGCGGCTATGTCGATCTGCGCCAGATGGCCCGGGCCGAGCGTATCTATCTGTCGCTGATGGCCCGCCTCAAGGCGCTGGCGGCCAGTGACGAACTGGACACGGATGTGGACGATCAGCTTGAGAAAGTGGCCGATATCTATCACTGCAACTTCTCGCTGTTCCAATCCCTGCCCGATGTCTGGGCCATCGACCAGCTGCACCCGATCGTGCCCTTGCAAGGGCTGAACACAACCCCCGACCGGCGCGCAGTGCTGTCTGACATCACCTGTGATAGCGACGGCAAGATCGACCAGTTCATTCTGGCCGACGGTGTCTCACCTAGCCTGCCGGTGCATTCGCTACCAGATCAGGGCGAGTACTTCATGGGCGTCTTCTTTGTCGGGGCCTATCAGGAAACGCTGGGCGATCTGCACAACCTCTTCGGCGATACCAACGTCGTCACCATCGACCTGCGCGCCGATGGCGGCTTCGACCTGCTGCACGAACAAGAGGGCGACACGATCAGTCAGGTCCTGTCCTACGTTGAATTCGACCCACAAGACTGTGTCGCCGCCTTCCGCAAAATGGTGGACGAGGCGATCTCGACCGGTACTCTGCAAGCCAAGGACCGCAAAACCCTGATGAGCGCCTATCGCGACTCAATCAACGGCTACACCTATTACGAATAAGAAGGAGACAGACCATGGGCAAAACACTGGTTGTCGGCGCGGGCGGCGTATCCCACGCAGCCGTGCACAAGATGGCGATGAACTCGGATATCTTTACCGAGATCACTCTGGCCAGCCGTACGAAATCGAAATGCGACGCCATCGCGGCGGCTGTTAAGGACCGCGTTGGTGTGGACATCAAAACCGCCGAGCTGGACGCCTACAAGGTCGAAGACACGGTCAAACTGATCAAGGAAACCGGCGCCGAGATTCTGGTGAACCTTGCCCTGCCCTATCAGGACCTAGTGCTGATGGATGCCTGCCTTGAGGCCGGCATCCACTATCTCGACACCGCGAATTATGAGCCCGAGGATGAAGCAAAGTTCGAATATCACTGGCAATGGGCCTATCAGGAACGCTTCAAAGCGGCAGGCCTGACCGCCATCCTCGGCTCGGGCTTTGATCCGGGTGTGACCAGCGTCTTCGCCAAATGGTTGAAAAAACACAAACTGGACACGATCCGCCAGATCGACGTGTTGGACGCCAATGGCGGCAGCAACGATCAGGAATTCGCCACCAACTTCAACCCCGAAATCAACCTGCGCGAAGTGCTGGCCGAAGTCCGCCACTGGGAAGACGGCGCGTGGCAACACTCCCCCGCCATGACTCACAAGGTCGAGTTCGACTTTCCCGCCATCGGCCCCAAGAACATGTACCTGATGTATCACGAGGAACTGGAGAGCCTCAGCACCCACTTCCCCGAGATCGAGCGCGCGCGCTTCTGGATGACCTTCGGCGACGCCTATATCACCCACGCCAAGGTGCTGGAAAACGTCGGTATGACCCGCATCGACCCGGTGATGCATGACGGCAAGGAGATCATCCCGATCCAATTCCTAAAAACCCTGCTGCCCGACCCCGGCGATCTGGGCGCGGAAACCAAAGGCAAGGCCTGCATCGGCGACATCGCAACGGGTCAGGCCAAGGACGGCTCAGGCGAAAAGACCTTCTACATCTACAACATCTGCGACCACGAGGAATGCTACGCCGAGGTCGGCTCACAAGCCGTCAGCTACACCACCGGCGTCCCTGCGATGATTGGCGCAGCACAGGTGCTGAAAGGCAACTGGTCCCAGCCCGGCGTCTGGAACATGGAACAGCTCGACCCGGATGATTTCATGGACATGCTGAACAATCACGGCCTGCCGTGGCATGTCCACGAACTCGACGGCCCCGTAGAATTCTAGATCCAGAACTTCATCTGGCCAAAAATATCCGGGGGGGTCCGGGGGGCTGGCCCC
>NZ_JBQFOK010000013.1:0-75859 GCF_056533365.1 Ruegeria sp. G5
CTAGATCCAGAACTTCATCTCGCCAAAAATATGCCGGGGGGTCCGGGGGGCTGGCCGCCCGGCCTCTCCACAATCGGAGACGCCCGACATGTCCGACATGATGACGACCCAAGCCGGTGACGCCGGCGCCTTTCGCAATTTCGACCTCAGTCGCGTCCCCACACCTTGCTTTGTGATCGACGAAAAAGCGGTCGAGCGGAACCTGACCATCCTCTCCGATATCGGCACCCGCTCCGGCGCCCATGTCCTCAGCGCGCTCAAGGCGTTTTCGATGTTTTCACTGGCCCCGCTGGTGCGCCAGCACCTTGGCGGCACCTGCGCCAGTGGCATCTACGAGGCGCGCCTTGGACGCGAGGAATATGACGGCGAGGTTGCAACCTTTTGTGCCGGTTACAAGGACGCCGATATCGACGAAATCCTGTCGCTGTCTGACCACGTCATCTTCAACTCGCCCGCGCAAAAAGACCGTTTCCTGACCAAAGCCCAAGCCGCGAACGTTCAGGTCGGCCTGCGTATCAACCCCGAACATTCCGAGGGCGAGATTCCAAAATACGATCCCTGCGCGCCCTGCTCACGCCTCGGAACACCTGTCAGCCAATTGACCGCCGAGACCCTGAGCGGCGTCGACGGGCTGCACATGCACACGCTTTGCGAACAGGGGTTCGAACCGTTGCAACGCACTTGGGACGCGGTCGAACCTAAGCTCAAACCGTTCCTTGGCCAGCTGAAATGGCTGAATTTTGGCGGTGGCCACCACATCACACGCGATGATTATGACCGCGACGGGCTGGTGGCCTTCATCAAGACCATCCGGGAAACCTACGCGATCGACGTCTATCTCGAACCCGGCGAGGCCGTCGCGCTGGACGCGGGCATTCTGGTCGGCGAAATCCTCGACCTGCCCACCAATGGCATGAACCTCGCGATCACCGACATTTCCGCCACCTGTCACATGCCCGACGTGATCGAGGCCCCCTATCGCCCCGCACTGATGGACGAGGCCGAGGCGGGTCACACCTACCGCCTTGGCGGACCGTCATGCCTCGCAGGCGACGTGATCGGCGATTACACATGGGACAAACCGCTGGAGATCGGCCAGCGCTTTGCCTTCCTCGATCAGGCGCATTACTCGATGGTCAAGACCAACACGTTCAACGGAGTGCCTCTGCCCACTATCGCCCTGTGGAACAGCGAAACGGATGAGCTGAAAATCATCAAACAATTCGGCTATGACGACTTCAAGGACCGCCTCTCATGAGCATTTTCCTCGACAGTGAACTGACCGTCGCTGAGCGCTCGGAAGACGCGCGCTTTCGCGTGATCCCGGTGCCGCTGGAACGCACCGTGTCCTACGGTTCGGGCACCGCCAAAGGCCCTGAAGCCATCATCGAAGCCAGCAACGAACTAGAGCGTATCACGGGCCATAGCGAGCCCTGCGTCGAGGGCATTTTCACCGAAAACCCGCTGGATTGCGAAGGCCCCCTCCCTGAAGTTATGGAGCGCCTCGCCCAACGCACCGAGGCCGCCGTGCGCGCAGGCAAAGTGCCGGTGACTCTGGGCGGAGAGCATTCGCTCAGCTACGGCGCGGTGATGGGCGTGGCGCGCGCGCTGAACCAGCCCGTCGGTATCGTCCAAATCGACGCACATGCAGACCTGCGCAATGCTTATCAGGGTGAGAAACACTCGCACGCCTCTGTCATGCATCTGCTGGCCGAAGAAGGCATCAGACTGGCCCAGTTCGGCGTCCGCGCCTTTTCCACCGAAGAAGCGCACAGCCGTCTGAAAAACCACGTCTTCCATGTGGACGCCGAAGAGCTGGTCACTGGCAATATCCACGCTGTCGACCTGCCCGAAGACTTCCCCGAACTGGTCTACGTCAGTTTTGATGTTGACGGTCTGGACCCGTCACAGATGCCCGCCACCGGCACACCGGTTCCGGGCGGGCTGGGGTATTACCAAGCGCTGCGGTTGGTCGAACACGCCCTAAAAGGCCGCAAATGCGTGGGCTTCGACGTTGTAGAACTGGCCCCCGATGGCAACGCGGCGTGGGATTTCACCGCCGCGCAGATCGTTTATCGGCTAATGGCGTCCTGTTAATCTTCGGCTGTCTCATTCAGTTCCATATGCCCTTCGCCCTTATTTAACACGCGGCGCAGCATGGGCTCGAAGAATTCCAGCGGCTTGGTCGGATAGTCAGGATCAAACGCCTTTTGATCGTATTCATGGCAGAAATAGCGGCAGTCTTCCCAATAAGGGCTGTCGCGGTATTTGTCGCGCGCATTGCGATCTCCGCCCAGGTGATGGTTGTAGTAATAGCCCTGAAACACACAGTGATGTTTCAAAATCCAATAAACCTTTTCGCTGACATAGGGTTTCATCATCGCCGCTGACAGTTCGCCATGATTGTAAGGCGACAGGATATCGCCAGTGTCATGGATCAGGGCAGCGACTACCAATTCCTCATCCGCGCCATCCTCATAGGCGCGTGTCGCGGCCTGAAGGCTATGCTGGTAGCGGTTCACCGGGTAAGGCGTCCACTCTTCATCCAGCGATCGGATTGCGTCCAGAATACGATCGGGCAGCGCAGCATTATAGGCCTCTTCATACTCCATAACGGCGTCCCAATCTGCTTTGGTCGCCTCTTCAAAGCTTGTCCATGAGGGTTTGTGGCTTTTGTCCAGCATGACGCGACTCCCTAGCTGATGGTCTGTCGCATCATAACTGCACACGCATTAGCAAAAAAATGAATTGATTTTATCAATTTGATGAAAAAATACTTTCAATATGCAAATCAAAGCTTTTGAGACTTTTCTATGCGTTTCGGAAACGGGCGGCTTTCACGCAGCGGCCCGTAAGCTGAACGTGACGCAAACGGCCATCAGCGCCCGCATCAAATCGCTGGAAGAGGAAACCGGCAAACCCCTTTTCACCCGCGGCGCGGGTGGCACCAATCTGACAGAATTCGGCCGCCAGTTTCGACCCTATGCAGAACAAATGCTATCGCTGTGGTCTTTTGCTTCTCGGGATCTGCCTGCGCAGACCCAGAATCGGGTCGTGCTGAGGCTTGGGTCCCAGCTTAGTATCTGGGACCCTTTGCTGGTCGACCTAGCAGTAAGGTTTGAGCAAAAGCTGGGGCGGCTATTGCTGACGCTCAACTATGATCACGACCTAAACATGATCGACGCTGTTGCCACACATGTACTAGACGCCGCGCTGACCCATGAAAAACCTTCGGATACTCGCGTTATTTTTCAAGAGCTTGACGCCGAACGGCTGCTGCTGGTGGAAACACCGGAGAGCGTTGGTGAACCCGTATTCGCGAATTTGGAGTTGGGGCAGGTTTACCAAGACCATATTCGAGAAACCGCACGACAGGCCTCGAACCAAACGGTATTTCTTGGGAATTGCACCATGGCCTTGCGTTATGTCCTGCGGCGGGGCGGCATCGGGTATTTCCCCGAATACGTCATCGCTGAACATCTACAGTCCGGCGCGTTGAAACCTGTAAGCGGGGCACGTGACCTCATGCTGCCGCTGTATTTAGTGACGCGACCTGACAGCGCCAGTTTTGATGATATTCGGACTTGTTTGGCTGAACTTCGTAAACCCGGCTAAACCTTTGCCAACGTTTGGGAAGAAGCCTTGGCACGGGCCCGAATAAGCGGACGCCCCGCGATCAGAAGGAAGGCGCACGAGATCAAAATACCCATGACTGCGGGCAGATACAGCACGATCCATAAACCCGGATCATCAATCACGATTGGAGAAACAAATCCACGAACGCCTTCGAGCAAAACCAGAATCGTGAACGCGCCGAAAATCTGTGGCCACAATCCGAAACGCGAAAAGCTGCCCAGCATCAGGGTCGCATATCCCGCCATAGCGACGGCAACACAGATGGCGATCCATGAAAACCGTTGGTGGAGCTCTTCGATCAGTTCACCTTCGGTAAACCCCTCCGCCTCGGCAATCGCGGACCTGTTTTGCAAAAGCTCTCCGGTTGGGATGGCCTCAAGGCTGCGCTCGGTCATTCTGTTGGTATTGGTCAAGCCCGAGATGTCGTAAGACGCATCCTCGAACAACGTCGATGACAGCGTGCGGCCCTGCTGATCCAGACGCAGCGCCACGCCATCCACCATGACAAGGTGAATCCCCAAGCCGTTGTTAACCAGATAGGCGGTCTTGCTGGAATAACTGACAGGGCTTGTTTCGTCGCGTCGGTCAGACACAAATACTTCGTGCAAGGTACCGTCCAGATCAATTTGCCCGATATACACGGTGACGCCATAGGCGGGATGCAGAAACTCACCCTCATTCAATAGCTGTGCTGTGACGTCACCGGCAACTTCGGCCTGGCGGCGCTCCAACTGTTCAACCGAAGCGGGGCGCAGGAAAATACTGATGGAGGCCATCATCGCTCCGGCAACTAGCCCAAACAGGAACACGGAGCGCGCCAGCCGCCAGGGGCTCGATCCTGTCGCCAACATCACCGTAAGTTCGCTTTCGCGACTCAAGCGGTTTGTCGCGTAGACGGCGGCGGCAAAGACAGCCATCGGCATGACGGTACGGATCAGAGTGGGCAACGTAAGCGCAGTGAACTCAAGGAACACAACAGCCGACTGGCCGCCGCTGATTACCCGATCAAACAGGCTGACGGATCGAGTGATCCAAAAGACACCCACCAGAACCAAGGTGAAAAAGCCGAATAGAATCAGCAATTGCCGCAGGAAATATCCATCGAAACGCGACATGTATCCTCATTCGACCATTGGGTGTTCAGCCGGACAATATGCCAATCAACAGGACGAGGAAACCGCAATGCTGGCGATTTGTCGAAATTGCCGCGTGATCGTTCAAGTGTTTGAGGAAATGGCAGGGGCAGCAGGGTTCGAACCCGCGACCTACGGTTTTGGAGACCGTCGCTCTACCAACTGAGCTATACCCCTAAGGTGCGCCTCAGATATGACAGCCGCGCGGCGGACTCAAGAGGCTTTTTAAGATTCCGCCACTCAAACAGCAGATGACAAACAAGTTGCGCGCCGCGTCGAGTTCTATAAGACACGTTTTGCCCAACAGAAGGACCCCGCCTGTGAGTATTCGCAAGAAGATTGCCGACAGTGAAGCCGTCTTGAACTGGGTTGCGCGGCGCATTGCCTGGTATATCCGGCTGGTCAATCGCAATACGGAATGGCAGCGCATCGGGTATGAAGAGCTGGATCAACTGGCGGCCCAAGGCGAGCCGGTTATCGTTGTGCTTTGGCACCAGCGGCTGGCGCAATCCCCGTATTTCTACCCGTTGGACAAGGGCCGCATCTGTTCGATCACATCCTCTGCACGGGCCGGCAGCATGGTGGGCCGCGTTCAAAAGCTGTTCGGCATGGATACCATTGCCATGACCAGCAAACACAAAAGCAACGTCGCCGTATCGCGTGAAGTCATTGGGAAAATCAAGCAGGGTATTTCAATCGGCATCGCTGCTGACGGCCCCCGCGGGCCGGAACGGGTGCTGTCCACGGTGCCGCTGGTCTGGGCACGCACGACTGGAAAGCGGGTGTTCGGAATCACCTTCTCCGCACAACACGGCCGTGAAGCTGGCACATGGGATCGGTTGCTCATGCCCCGCCCCTGGCGCAACAAAGGTGTGTTTATTTGCCGCGAGTGGACTGAAACCGTGCCCCGCAAAGCGACCGAAGAGCAGATCGAGGCACTTCGTCAAAGCCTTGAACAACACATGAATGACATAACGGCAGAAGCCGACCGCATGGTCGATCGCGAACCCTGGTCGCCTGCTTAACCGCCTCTGAGGCGCTGCATCAGGTAAACTTCGGCGCCTTCCGGTATGGGTTCGGTGAGGCCTGTGGCAATGACCCGACCGTCAACAGCAATAGAAACGCCAGCATCTATTGGGGCCTGAAGCTGCGGGTGTACCCGCACCAGCTCTCTTAAAAGGTCACCTGTGGTCTTGGCCTCAACCTCGACCACTTGCTGGCCCCCGGTCAATGACCGGAGACCAGACCAAAGATGGACCTCAACCATTGTCCTTGAGTGCCGCCAGAATACGCGGCGGGGACATTGGCAGTTGCTTCATCCGAACACCTGCAGCGTTCGACACAGCATTGGCGATTGCGGCCAAAGGCGGCACGATGCCCGTCTCACCTACTCCGCGTACACCGAATGGGTGACCGGGGTTGGGCACTTCGACGATAACCGTGTCGATCATTGGCAGGTCACTTGCCACCGGGATGCGATAGTCGAGGAAGATCGAGTTTTGCAGGCGACCATCGTCGCCATAGATGTATTCCTCGTTCAGCGCCCAGCCAATGCCCTGCGCTGCACCCCCTTGGTACTGGCCTTCCACATAGGTTGGGTGGATGGCTTTACCTGCGTCCTGAATGACAGTGTAGCGAGTGATCGACGTTTTGCCGGTTTCGGGGTCAACCTCAGCGTCGACAATATGCGTGCCGAATGACACGCCAGCGCCTTCGGGTGTCGCCTCAAAATGGCCCGAGATCGGACCGCCGGTGCGTCCCATTTTCGCTGTGATATCAGCCAACGGCATCGGATCGAAATCACCTGCGTTCGGGCCAGAAGGCACCGCGCAGCCGTTTTCCCATTTCACCGCTTCGACCGGAATATCCCATTTGGCCGCTGCGCGTTCGCACAGCTTTTCAACCGCATGCCGGGCGGCCTTGATCGTGGCCAAACCCGACGCGTAGGTCACGCGCGAGCCGTGGCTGACATCGTTGTAGCCCAAGGTCGCGGTATCAGCGACGGTCACACGGATGTTTTCGTAGGGAATGCCCAGTACTTCGGCAGCCATCAGTGCCATCGACGCACGCGAGCCGCCAATATCCGGCGTTCCGACCATGACCTGCGCCGAGCCGTCCTCGGACAGAGCCAGAGTTACGGATGTCTCGCCCCCGTGGTTGAACCAGAAGCCGCAGGATATCCCACGCCCCTGCCCCGGTTTCAGCGGCGCTGAGTAATGCGGATGTGCTTTGGCCGCTTCGAGGGTTTCCACCAGTCCAATGCGTTCATACCGGGGGCCATAGCTGGCCTTGGTACCCTCATGCGCCGCGTTCTTCAAGCGCACGTCGACCGGATCCAAACCCAGCTTATTGCACAATTCGTCAATAACGGACTCGACCGCGAATGCCCCCATCGGGGCACCCGGCGCACGATAAGCGGCTTGTTTCGGACGGTTGGCCATGACGTCATAGCCGATCTGTTTGACGTTCGTCAGGTTGTAGGCCGCAAACGCGCACATCGCGGTCATGTCACATGGCGCGCCGGGGAAGGCACCGCCCTGCAGGCGAAATTCGCCACGTGCCGCAGTAATTGTGCCGTCCTTCTTCATCCCGATCTTGACGTCCATAGACGCCGAAGCAGTCGGTCCGGTCGAGCGGAACACCTCGGATCGGGTCATCACGATCTTGACGGGGCGGTTTGCCTTACGGCTCAGCGCCAGAGCAACCGGTTCGATGAACACGGTGGTCTTGCCACCAAAACCACCACCAATCTCGGACGCTGTCACACGCAGTTGCGAGGTCTCGATACCCAGAAGTGCCGCACAGGTTTTCTGCGCGATCCAGTGACCTTGGGTGGTGCACCACAGCTCACCCTTGCCGTCGGCGCCCAAAGACCCAAGACAGGCATGCGGCTCAATGTAACCCTGGTGCGTGGCCTCGGTGGTAAAGCTGTCTTCGATGACCAAATCGGCCTCGGCAAAGCCCGCGTCCACATCACCATGCCCACTTTCGTGATAGCGCACGACGTTCGGGTGCAAACCCTCAGGAACCGAGTAGTCCGCCGCGCCTTCGCGGATAACTGGCGCGTCCGAAGCCATCGCCTTGTCCACGTCGGTGACGTGCGGCAGAACCTCGTACTCGACCTCGATCAGTTTTAGCGCATCACGCGCCGCCAGCGCTGACGTTGCCGCCACGGCCGCTACGGCATGGCCATCATACAGGGCTTTTTCGCCTGCCATGACGTTTTCCAGCACGTTCCAGAACTCGCCCTCGAGACCCGGAAAGAACGGCACGTCTGCAAAATCGGCACGTGTAACGACAGCCTTGACGTCTTTGTGCGCCTCGGCTTTCGAGGTGTCGATTTTGACGATCCGCGCGTGCGCATGAGGCGAACGCAGAATAGCGCCATGCAGCATACCCGGTGCCGAGATATCAGCGCCGAACTTGGCGCGGCCCGTGACCTTGTCCAAACCGTCGGGACGGTCGGGGCGCGTGCCTACAAAATTGAATTCAGTTTTGCGATCGTCCAAAGCCATTATGACGCCTCCCGCATCTCAGCCGCCGTATCCATCACGGCGCGAATGATCTTGTCATAGCCGGTGCAGCGGCACAGGTTGCCTGCCAGCCAGTACCGGGTTTCTTCTTCGGTCGGGTTCGGGTTCTTTTCCAGCAACGACTTTGCCGCCACCAAAATACCCGGAGTACAGATGCCGCATTGCAGAGCGGCATATTCGATCATCTTCTTCTGCAAAGGATGCAGAACGTCACCATCTGCAATCCCTTCAACGGTTTCGATCTGCTTTCCGTCGGCCTCGACGCCCAGCATCAGGCACGAACAGACCAGACGACCGTCAACGGTAACCGAACAGGCACCGCAATCGCCGGTACCGCAGCCCTCTTTCGCGCCTGTCAGGTTCAGCTTGTCACGCAGACAATCCAGCAGCGTTTCGCGGGGGTCGCACAGATATTCGACACTGTCCCCGTTCACAGTCGTAGATACGTGGAGCTTGCTCATACTTCTTCTCCCTTTGCGCGGGCATATGCGATCTTGGCAGCGCGCTTGGCCAGAACACCAGCGACTTCGGTGCGGAACTCGATCGTGCCACGCTTGTCGTCGATCGGGTTGCATGCAGCCGACGCAGCCGTGGCCAAAGCATCCAGCGCAGCATCGTCCAGCGTTGTGCCGACAATGGCCTTGGCGCAATCTTCGACCAGCAAAACGGTTGGTGCGACCGCACCCAAAGACACACGTGCCTCGGTGACCGTGTCACCATCCAACCGCAGGTTCACACCGACGCCGACAACGGCAATGTCCATCTCGGTGCGCGGAATAAAACGCAGGTACGCGTCGCCACCATTCGCGCCGCGTGCGGGGATATTCACGGCGGAAATCACCTCGCCCTTGGAAAGCGACGTTTTTCCCGGGCCGGTCGGGACATCCTCGACCGCGATCTCACGGGTGCCTTCCGGACCGGTAACCGTCACGGTCACGCCCGCGGCCACCATTGCCGGGACCGAGTCCGCTGCCGGAGAGCCGTTGCACAGGTTGCCGGTCAACGTGGCGCGGCCCTGAACCTGGGTCGACCCGATCAGATCCATAGCCTCGACGACACCGGGCCAGTCACTGCCAAGCCCGGGATGCTCGCTCATTTCAGCGCCGGTGGCGGCGACACCCAGCGTCCAGCTGCCATCGGCATTGCGCGCTATATCACGCACACCATCAATTTTTTTAATGTCAATCAGCGTGTCTGGTGTAACCAGCTCTGAGCGCAGCTGGACCAGGACATCGGTGCCGCCGGCCAGAAACCGCGTTACGCCCGTTGCGTTTGCAGCCAGTGCCGAGGCTTCGGCAAAACTGGCGGGGCTGTGGTAGTTCATGAAAGAGTCCTCGCGCCTGTTGATCAGGATTCACTGGGTTCGCGCGAAAACTAATGCAGCAACCCCGTCGCGTCCATGCCTCTGAGCGACGAAAATGCAATTCTTGCATGTCGTTTTTGGGTGACCGTTCAAAGGTCCAGCTCAATTATTCCATCCACTTCCGCCGCGCGGCTTTGGCACAGGATTATGGCCGCTTCGCGCTGTTGATTGGAAAGAACAAAATCCCTGTGTTCCACCGCGCCGGATACCAAACCGCATTTGCACACACCGCAGATGCCGTCCGCGCATTTCACGTCAACGTGAACACCCGCCTCGTTCAACACTTGGGCGGCGTCTTTGTCGGCTGGCACGTGCAATTCCCGGCCTGACCGAACCAATCGAATGGTGAAAGGGTGATTCTCATAGTCGGGTTGTTCTGGAACCGAAAAATACTCCAAATGCCGCGCCTCTTCGGGAAATCCCTGCGCCTCGGCTGCCTGGATCACGCCGTCCATGTACCGCTCGGGGCCGCAGGTGTAGACGTGCCAACCGTCTTGATAGCCGGACAGAATGGCGTTCAGATCGGCGTGCGTTCCCTCGTCGGAAAAATGATAGTGCACGTGATTGGACCACGGCATCTTTGCCAGGTCGTCCAGATACCCGGCCGCGGTACGCGTGCTGGCGGAATAGTGCAGTTGGAACGGCTTACCCAATGCGTGCAGCCGATGCGCAAAGGCGATCATGGGTGTAATACCGATACCGCCGCCCATCAGGAAGGTCTTGGTCGCGGTCTCGTCCAGCTCAAAATGGTTGATCGGTTTCGAGATGAAAACCTTGCGCCCCTCATTGAAAATCCGGTGCAACAAGGCTGAACCGCCACGCCCTTCGTCCTCGCGCAGTACGCCGATCTGATAGGTCATAGGATCGGCAGGATCACCCGACATCGAATATTGACGCAGGAATTCCGGCGCGACCAGCACGTCCAGATGCGCGCCCGCCGTCCATTCGGGTAAGGCAGTGCCGTCGAGTGTCGAGAATTCGTACTTGGTCGCATCAGCGGTCATCTTGTCGACCTTGGTCAGCTCCACGCGCATCACCGGGGCATCACCTGCAATTTCATAGCGATGGATCACCGACAGATCGCCTGCGGCTTTGCGCGCCTTGTATTCATCTGCTGTGACCATGGCCTGATAGGCAGCGATCCCGGCCTCTCGGTCCATGGCGAAGGGATAAGGCCAGGGATGGGGGGCCAAGTAGGCTGGGTAGACCGCCAGCGTCTGATCCTCGTATTTCAGGTCGAGATCAGTTTGCAGATCACGTCGGTTCAAAGGATGCTTTGAGGGGCGATAGGCGCCGTCCGCCTGCAACTCAAGGTCCCACCACCATTTCTTGACGTCGTTCAGGCCGCCGTTGCCCACCATGTCGTCCAGCTTTGCCAATGCGGGCGCGGATTGCGGGATGTTCATCGCAGCCCAGCGAAAGGGGCGCTCTTTGAACAGTCCTTCGAGGTTCCAGGGGCAGGTTTTCATGCACCGGCCGCACATCGCTCCTCCCGGAGTGGTCACGCGGTAGGTTGCACATTTCTGGCTGTCGGATTTCCAGATCTCATAGCCGTTGAACATCAGCTTAGGCCCGGCGGTTATCGCACCCGACGGACATTCGCGGGCACATTTGTTGCAGCTTTCGCAAAAGGTCTGCAGCCCGAAATCAATCGGTTTGTCATGATCCATCGGCATATCGGTGGTCACCGCGCCAGACTTAAGACGTGGCCCGAGATACGGGTTCAGGATGACTTCACCGATCCGGCTGACCTCTCCCAGCCCCGACAACAACAGCAGCGGAGGTTGCAGGACCTCTCCGTCCATCACCGTATGGGCCTTGGCCGTGTAGCCAAGATTGCGGATTTGCTGCGCGATCACCCCACCCAACAGAGAGAAACGCAAATAAGCGCGCATTGACTGGGCAACGCTGATCCAGTCATCGCCGCTGGCACCCTCCATCGTTTCATAACCCTGATCGATGATCATACTGATGGCCTGATCATGGGGCGGAACGATCTCTTCACCCGTGGCATCATGCGAATACCACGCCCAATCCGGACACCGGCTGAGACCGACGGCGTCAACCCCAAGGAAATACGTCGCCGCCTTAATGTTCGCCGCGTTGCGGGCCGCATCGCTTGGCGGCACCGTATCGGCGCTATCCCCGTCTTGCAGCAATACGAACGCCCCCAACGCGCGGCGCTGGGCAAAGCTGGGCGCGGCCTTGCGAGCGTAATATCCGCCCTTTGCCGCGTCTTGCAGATTTTTGCCCATATCCCCGAACTGAGCCCGCGCGAACATGTCCGCACGCTTGGGGACACGGGCAACGTTTTCTTCGTCGATATATGTGGTCGGCGTCTCGACCCGCTTGAGCTTTTCATACGAGTGGGCACCGTCGACGTAGCGGCGTTTGGCATATGGATCCCGGTTCAGCGCATTCTTGGCAAACCCCGTCCCCAACCACCACGCCGGGCCTTGCGTGCGAAACCAGGGTTGCTGTGCCATTGGCTGCAAGGGTTGATCATGGGAGATGGGCATCTCGGTCGTCACGGCGGCCAATCCGAAACGGGTCCCAAGCCAGGGGGAAACGACATCTCCACCCTCGACCGACGCCAGACCGGCAGCGACAGCCAGCTTGCCCAAGTCCACTTCTGACGAGGTCGCCGTATGTGCCCGCGCATCATAGCCCAGCAGACGGATATAGTTGGCGATCACCACGGCATTCTCTGTGGCTAACAAGCAAGCGCGGTGATCCTGCGCATCAATAATCCAATCCGCCCCGGGTTCCGATGCATCCGGGTCGCGGTTGTGTTCAAACAGAAAAACGATGGCATGCTTATGCGCCTGCATTGGCCTTGGCGCGGCCTCCATGCTTTCTTTCAGATCGGCCATAATCACGTCGATCCCCGACGCCAACGTCTTGGTCTGACGCGTTTTCAGCGCATGCGCCAAACGATCTATGTCAGGATTTCGGCGCGGATCAGGCAAAAGCGCCTCAGGCGATAATGGACCGCAACCGACCATCGATGCATCGTTGAAATACCCGAAAGCTTTCAAATGGTTGGCGCGCTCTGCCGCGTCCGGGGGGATCTCGGATTTGACCGGATTCACAAACCCGTCGCGGATCGTGTCCATCATCGCCTGGAACTCGCCCATGGCGTTAACAATACTTTCCGGCTGGTCCGGGCGGCGAAAGCTGAGCGCAGGATCGGGCTTTACTGCAGACAAGTCGGGCATTGCCGCCTGGCGCGCCAGCCGTTCCAGCGGGTAAGGCCCCATATGAACCGGTCTGTTCTTGTCCGAGAAAAAGCGAATACTCATTCCAAGCCCCCTGTTTGCGCCCTTCCCATAACCCGGCGTGGACACCGAAACCATTCATGAATAATCATAGATAATATGAACAAAACTGATTTTACTGAACTGGACGGCAAGGTTCTGCGGGTATTCCTCGCGATACTCGAGGAAACCTCGGTCTCGAAAGCTGCGGACCGGCTTGGAGTTACGCAATCGGCCATCAGCCATACGTTGGCCAAATTGCGAAACGTTCTGGGCGACCCTTTGTTCGTGCGCTCAGGTCAGGGACTGACACCCACCGAACGCGCTCTGTCGTTGAAAGATCCGGTGCAGCGCGTGCTGGACGGGATGCGGGCTTTGACCGAAGACCGGCCTTTTGATCCGATGTCCGAAGAAATGCATATCCAGATAGCCACCAATGATATGCCGCGAGAGTTGATCTTTCCCAAGCTGTTGCGAACCACACGGGCAGAAGGCATCCGTTTGCAAATGGGTTTCATACCGTCCGGCGTACCAGACCCTGACTTGCTACGCAGTGACCGTTGCCAGCTTATGCTGACACCGCTGCCGCCCGACGGGCCAGATATCTTTCAGAAACGATTGCTACAAAGTCCACTGATGGTCTTTTACGACGCCGCACAACGCGAGCCCCCGTCAGACTGGGCAACCTACTGTGCCGCAGACCATGTTGAGGTTCGGTTTGCAGACGGGCGCAGCTCACGCGCGGTGATGCGCGGCGTGGATCAAACGCAAATCCGACCACCGACCGTCACCTTGCCCCATTTCAACGCGATCCCGTCTTTTGTGTCTGGCAGCAACCTGATTTCAACCGACACCGCCCTGATGAAACATGGACCCTTGGCCGCACTAGACTGCGCGCCGCTACCCTTCGCGTGTGAACCGGTTTCGATCTATATGGTGTGGCACCAGCGTTCAGCGAATGACCCGGCCCATCGTTGGCTGCGCGAGCGGATCGAAGTGATCGCGGCCACACTTTAAATATCAGACACGCTCCATCAGGGCAGACAGTCGCGTGAAGATCAGAACCTTGCCTTGACCAAATGGGTCAGCGCGGCCCCTGTCTCGAAATAAGCGCGACGCAAGCCTGTCCAACTTTCGGTATGCGTAGACACTGCCGGGATTGGCAAAAGGTCTGGATCGTCATTCACTAGGCTAAGCGCAGTCAAACGCCCGAAAACAGTACCCGGCCCGATACCACGTCCGGAAAACCCGTGTACCGACAACCCGTTCGGGCCAATCTGTGTGATTTTCGGGATATGGTCCGAGGTCATTGCGATCCGTCCATGCCATCCCGGCATCAACGTTTGATCCCGCAGTTGCGGATAAAGCTCGGCCATCTTTCGCCGGGCCCAAGCGCTATGCGCGTTACTGCCAGCATGGCCCAGATCACCCATGGCACCGATGATGAACCGGCCCTCCTGATCCAACCGGAAAGATGTCATAATCAACCCGGTATCCCAGCACCCTTCGCCACCTGCAATAACGCTGGCGCGGAGATTATCGCTGAGTGGGGCAGTCGCGAACTGGAAGTAATACACAGGCACGTAGGCTGGCGCGTGATCCTTCAATCCCTGATGGTATGCGTTCGTTGCCTGTATCACAGATTTCGCACGTACTGCTCCTCCGGCCGCCTGGATGACCCAAACGCCTGCCTCCTGCCGCATTGTCAAAACAGGGCTTTGAGTAAAGACCTGCGCACCCGCTTCGATCGCCGCACGCGCCAAACCACGCACATATCCAAGGGGCTGGATCGCACCGGCGCGAGGGTCGAACAGGGAGCCGTGAAAAACGCCGCTGCCGGTCCGCTGAGACGTCTGTTCCGCCGACAACAATTCCACCGGCGCACCCGCGGCGCTGAGCTGTGAAAACCGGCTTTTCAGGTCTGAGAGCCCTGCGGGCGAGTGGGCGCAATGCAGCGTTCCAGCCCGGGTCGGCTCGCAATCGATGTTGTGCCGGTCGATCAATTCAAACACGTCCGACGGGGCCTGCCCGAGAAGGTCGATCAGACGGTTACCTGCATCTGCACCCAAATGTGACCTTATCTCATCGGGTGGTAACCAAAGCCCTGCATTGGCCAGACCGACATTGCGGCCAGAACCGCCGTACCCAATCTCCTGCGCTTCAAGCAAGGCAACGGTTGCGCCTGCTTCTGCCGCCGCCAACGCGGCGGAGCACCCTGTATAGCCGCCCCCAATTACCGCCAGATCGACCGCCAGGTCGCCGGCCAACGGGGCGCAATCGACATGCTCGCGACAAGTTTCGCGCCAAAGGGATTGGTCATAGTCGGTCACTTAGGGCTCCTTAAAACCTTACCGCCATTGTGGCATCAACCGGTCGCAATCTTTCGCTGATCCTCTCGCCCCATCGCGATAAGGAAGGGTTGGGCTGCCTGCTGGGCCTGAAACATCTCTTTATCGCGCATCCCGCGCCAGTCTGCCAGAACCAGAGACTGCGCCACAGCACCGCCCAAGGTGGCACCCGGTCCGGTTACAATAAACAAGTCTGGCGCAAACTCGCGCGCGGCGGTTTGTATCGCACGTGTGAAATCATAAGTTTCGGTCACCTGATGACCCAAAGTATAGTCCCATAGGGCCTGAATGTCGGATGCACCCGGCCACCAGATTTTCCCACGACCATCGATCAAAGGACGGTCTGGTTGAGTGAACAACTCGGGCCCCAAAGCGGCCCGACCCTTGGCGGCAACTGGCACCTGAAGCGACGTGTGAAAGGCTGCATGGTTCGGCAATCGCATCGGAAAGCGATCCTGCACCACGGGCTGAGAGGCCTCGAACGCTTTCAACCCGTTTTCATTTCCGGCCAGAACCAGAATTCCACCCAGATCAATGGACAAAGCCAGATCACACGCCTCTGTCGCGTTGATCCGCGCCACATCTTCCAGCAATTCGGCCTTACGCGCAGCGTTGTCTGCCCAGTCGTCTTCTGTAAAGGGATAGACAAGCTGGCCACCGATCAGATGCGTTTGCATCAGGGTGCCCATCGTATTCACCACGCGAAAACCGTTCTCGGGTGATACCGCGCCTCCGGCGGCCAATGCGATGTACCACCCCATAGAATTGCCCGTAACGGCGACAACTTCGATGTCTTCGGCCAGCGCTTGGGCATCTGCCAGCGATGCTGCGTAGATCAGGGGTGAGGCCACATCGCCGCGAGAATACGTGCTGACGGAAAACCGCTCGGCCCCGTCCAGTTCACTCACGGTGTCCTGACCATTTTCAAGACGAAGCGCATCAAAGCTGCGCAGCAGTTCGGCGCGGTTGGAATGATGGCGGCGTAGATACCCCAGTTCCGGTTTGTTATACGTGCCGCGGCCAGGGCAGATAACGACGGCAGTGCGGGTCATGATCGACCTCCTGTCAGGGATAGTGCGGCTGACACGATGCCGTCCTTGGATGGCAAAGGCGCGGCATAGGCAGGACCTGTGGCGATAAAACTGTCCTCGGCCACAACACGGGCGACCGGAGTTGCTGGGTTATCCTCGGTGAAGAACGTCATTAGTGCTTCGGACTGGCTGCCGGTGCGGCGGCATTCGTCGACGACCAGAATATGCGCGCACCCCTTGGTCGCGGCGCGCAGTGCGTCAACCGGCAGCGGCGCGAGCCACCGCATGTCGACAATCCGCACCTTCAGACCAGCCGCCTCAAGTTCGGGCAGAGCTTGTTTGGACAGGTAATGTCCATTGCCATAGGTAACAATTGCCAGATCTGCACCGTCGCCGTGCACGCCGACCTCGCCCAGTGCAATGCGTTGGTCCCGGTCAGGATAGGTTGTCATCCAAGCCGCGTCCTGAGGTGCGTGCAGATCGCGCATTGGATAAAGCGCGATGGGTTCAAGAAAGACCACGACGCGCTGTTCTTCGCGCGCAAGACGCACGCATTCCCGCAACATCCGCGCTGCATCTGCACCGGTTGAGGGGCAAGCAATAATCACGCCGGGGATATCCCGTAGAACAGCCAAAGAGTTGTCATTGTGAAAATGCCCACCGAACCCTTTCTGATAGCCCAGACCCGCAATCCGAAGGACCATCGGGTTCGTAAACTGCCCGTTCGAGAAAAACGGCAGCGTAGCGGCCTCACCACGGATTTGATCCTCGGCATTGTGAAGATAGGCAAGGAACTGAATTTCCGGGATCGGTACAAATCCGTTATGCCCCATACCGATTGCCAGACCCAGAATGGACTGTTCATCCAAAAGCGTGTCGATCACCCGGTCCGGTCCAAACCGCTGCAGCAACTTTTGCGTCACTCCATAAACACCGCCCTTGCGGCCGACGTCTTCGCCCATGCAGACGATCTCGCCATGATCCAGCATCAGATCGGTCAATGCCCAGTTGATCAGGCGGCTCATCGGCTGCGGATCTTTCATCGCCCGCAGATCGCCCCCAAACGCCGCCGCCCGCGCCTCGGCACTGGGGCCGTTTGTGGGTTTGCAGTTGCGCTTAGGCGGTATCAGACTGGCCATCACATCTTTTGCGTCTGCCAGGTGCGGGCGAGAGGTGGCCTCGGCCGCGATACGGTCCGTGCGGGCGCATGTATGTGTGTAGATCGTCAGCGCCTGATCCGGCGTCAATGCCCCGGCTTGATCCAAAAGTCGGACGGAATGCAGCAATGGATCATTTGCCTCGTCCGCTTCTACTTCGGATTTGGGCAAATAGGTTGTGGGAACATCTGCACCCGCATGCCCGTACAACCGAACAGTTTTGAGGTGCAAAAACGCCGGTTTCCGGCGGGTCCTCACATAATCAGCGGCCTCTTTGGCGACAACATAGGTTTCGAATATATCCAGACCGTTGGCCTGGAAATATTTGATCCCCGGACGATGCTCCATCGAGGCCTGAATCCACCCTTTGGGTGTTTTGACGGAAATCCCGATCCCGTTGTCTTCACACACGAACAGCAACGGCAGAGGCGTGGATTGCACACTTGTCCAACCAGCTGTGTTGATGGCCCCCTGTGCCGTCGAATGGTTGGCCGACGCATCCCCGAACGAGCACATCGCAATCCCGTCTTCCGGCAACTCGCGGTGTTCAGGATCATGACGTCGCGCAGCCCCCAGCGAATAGGCCGCACCTACGGCCTTGGGCAAATGGCTTGCAATCGTCGAAGTCTGCGGCGGTATCATCAGCGCTTTGGACCCCAACACCTTGTGCCGCCCGCCCGAGGTCGGGTCTTCGCGTGAGCAAGCAAAGCTCAGCAGCATATCCCAGGCAATCTGTTGTCCGGGAACCTGCTCAGCCCGCGCGATCTGAAATGCGGCGTCGCGATAGTGCAAAAAGGCGATGTCGGTCGGGCGCAACGCATGTGCCACAGCGGCCATGCCTTCGTGCCCTGAAGAGCCGATCGTGTAGAACCCCTGCCCCGCCTTTTGCATTGCGCGACTGGTCCGATCCAATGCCCGGCTCAGGACCTGTGACCGAAACAGGGACACAGCTTCGGCATTGGACAACCCATCGCGTGGGCGGGCACCCGGCGGCAGATCGCCCTGCGCAACGCGGGTCAGGAAATTCTCGTGAACGATCTGAGCGCGATCCATTGGCGGCCTCTCTTACTTCAAACTGGCGGTCACATCGGCGATGCGGCGCATACCTTCTTGCAGGCTTTCCGTCGCGTAGGCAAAAGAAAGCCGCAAATGCCCCGACATGCCAAACGCGCGGCCCGGAACCAGTGCAACCCCCGTCTTTTCTAACAAAAAGCGGCAAAACTCATGATCTGTCGGCATTTTTTCGGGTGTTTTGGGGAAGACATAGAACGCTCCGTCCGGGACACTGCAATCCAGCCCTGCAGCGTTCAGACCCGCCACCACAAGATCACGCCGCGCGCGCATGGCATCGCGGCGCACGTCCAGAATATCTTGCGGGCCGGTAATGGCCGCCAAGGCCGCGGCCTGCGCAATGGAACAGGCGCCTGAGGTGACCTGCCCTTGAACAGCGGCCATCGCCTTGATCAATGGCGCTGGCCCCACGCCCCAACCAATGCGCCATCCTGTCATTGAATAGGCCTTGGACACACCACTGACCGTCAAAACCCGATCGGCCAGTTCAGGCACAGCCGCGCCAAACGATGCGAAAGGCACATAGGACAGGTGCTGGTAAATCTCGTCAGAAATCACCCAGACCTGCGGGTGGTTCTGTAGTACCTGTCCCAGCGCCTGCAACTCGGATGCCGAATAAACTGCGCCAGTCGGATTGGATGGAGAATTCAGCAAAAGCCATCGCGTCCGCGGCGTAATCGCGGCCTCCAGCTGCGCGGGGGTCATCTTGAACCCTTGCGATGCCGGGCAACTTACGACGATCGGGATACCTCCGGCCAGTCGGATCATGTCCGCGTAGCTTGTCCAGAACGGCGCGGCGGTGATGACCTCATCACCGGGATCAAGCGTCGCCATCATCGCGCCGGACAGAACCTGCTTCGCCCCGGTCGATACAATCACGTTTTCGGCCTGCACGCCCGCGTCTTGCGCAATGGCATTGCGCAATTGCGGTGTTCCCGCAGTCGCCGGGTACTTTGTCTGACCGCCCAGCGCGGCCTTATGTGCCGCTTCAACTACATGTTCCGGCGTTGGGAAATCAGGCTCGCCCGTGCTCAGCGCGATCACATCCGCACCCTGCGCCCTGAGACGGGCTGCGTGTTCCGAGATTTGAACGATTTCCGAAAGCTCAATCCCGCCAAGTCGGCTGGCCCTGCGAAAATCACTGCGGCTTTCAACTAATGTCATTGGTGCCCATCCCCAAACGCGAAACTGGTCCTTTGTATCGGTCTGGCGGATCGCAATTACCAGTGATATTCCGTCCGAAAGGTATGAGGATTTGTTATATGATCGCCCCGCGCCGCTTCCTGCCCTCTGTCCCATCGCTGCTGGCGTTGGAAGCTGTAGACCGCTTAGGCAGCGCTTCGGCCGCTGCCGAGGAATTATCCCTGACCCAAAGCGCCATAAGCCGCCAACTCAAGGCAATGGAAGAGCAGTTGGGGGTCGAGTTGCTTCAACGCACCCAGATGCGACTACACCTGACGCCCGCTGCCAGAGAATACGTGCAAGTCGCGCGCACCGCTTTACAGCAACTCGCACAAGCGTCACTAAAGCTCAAGGCCAACCCGACCGGAGGGTCTCTGAACCTGTCAATTCTTCCGGCCTTCGGGATGCACTGGCTCGCGCCGCGGCTGCGAGATTTCGCCCGCCGCCACCCTGAGGTGACAGTGAACCTGAACACGCGCCTTAAGCCCTTTGACTTTGAGGCTGAGCGTTTTGATGCGGCCATTCATTTCGGCCGAAAGGATTGGGCCGGTGTAAACTATCTGCCGATCATGCGCGAAGACGTATTGCCGGTTTGCGCCCCTGGGCTTTTGCCAGAGAACGCAGAGGACATGGATTGGTTGTTGAAAGCCCCTCTATTGCACCTTGAAACCCGACCCGACGCCTGGGAGCGCTGGTTCGCCGCCCAGGGACGGGATGTGTCTGGCATCCGTGGCATGCTGTTTGATCAGTTTTCGACAATGGGGCAGGCTACGATCCATGGCTTGGGCGTTGCGCTTTTGCCAAGCTATCTCGTTGCAGATGATCTGCGAACCGGACGCTTGGTAGCTGCTTGGCAAGGGCCTGCCATCAGTTTGGGAGAGTTCTTTCTGGTTTGGCCTCAATCCCGCGCCGAATCTGAACCCCTGAAATCCTTCAAACACTGGCTGAAAGAGCAAGTGGCGCAGCCATAAGACTTAGAGCCAGATTTTAGTGGGAAAACTGCCCGGCCCAACGGAAGGAGATGTTTCGCCAGAAACATCGACGACGGGCGGGAGCGCTTTGGGAATATTATGTGTCCAAAGACCGGGCGATGAGTTCCTTCATGATCTCATTCGTTCCGCCATAGATCATTTGTACCCGGGCATCTGCGTACAGACGCGCGATCGGGTATTCCATCATGAACCCGTATCCACCAAATAGCTGAAGACACTCATGCATGACTTCGTTTTGCGCCACAGAGCCCCAGTATTTGGCCATTGACGCGGTTGCCGCATCCAACGTTCCGTCCTCGAGCCGTGCGATGCAGTCGTTGACAAAGCTACGCAGCACCTCTGCTTTTGTCTTGCATTCAGCCAGCTTGAACCGGGTGTTCTGAAAGTCCATGACACGTTGCCCAAAGGCCTTGCGCTCTTGCGTATACTTGACCGTTTCAGCGATGGCGAAATCAATTGCACCCAGCGCCCCTATCGCGATTGTCAAACGTTCCCAAGGCAGTTGCTTCATCATCTGATAAAAGCCCTGCCCCTCTTCCGGACCGATCAGGTTTGTCATTGGAACCTTGACGTCCTCAAAAAACAGCTCGGCCGTGTCGTTTGCCTTCATGCCCAGTTTTTTCAGGTTGCGACCCTTGCGAAATCCTTCCGCCCCGTTCGTTTCGACGGCAACCAAAGACACTCCCTTAGACCCTAAGGTCTTATCCGTCTTTGCGGCCACAAGGATCAAGTCAGCGGATTGGCCGTTGGTGATGAAGATTTTCGAACCATTCAGCCGATAAGAATTTCCATCCTTTTCCGCCGTCGTCCGGATCGACTGAACATCGGAACCAGTCCCCGGCTCGGTCATGGCAAGCGCACCAACTATCTCACCCGTGGCCAGTTTGGGTAACCACTTTTGCTTTTGGTCCTCGCTTCCGTATGCGGTGATGTAATGCGTGACGATCGACTGGATGGCATATCCCCAGCCAGAGTCCCCCCTCGACGCCTGCGCGTACATCGTGACGGCATCAAACCCGATGTCGCCGCCGACACCGCCATACTCTTCTGGGATGGCACCGGCCATCAGCCCCATTTCACCAGCCTTGTGCCAAAACGCACGATCCACAACGCCAGCTTCGTTCCAACGCTCGATATTTGGCGTCAGTTCATCATCCATGAAGCGGTGCGCCATCTCGGCAAACATCTGGTGCTCTTCCGTCACCCAGTTGGCGGTTGTGGTAAACAGAGACATCTCGCGTCCTCCCGATTCAAGTTTCGGTAAGGGTAGCTGTGGTGTTGATCCATTCCAATGCGCGGACGCGGTTGCAACGCAACGTCTTTTTCGATCAACCCGCGTCAGTCCGACAGCGCATTGTCCAAAAGAACCTGTGCCGCGGCCTTCGCGTCGCGCGCGGGGCCGCAATTATCGATCAGAACCGCCGTCACGATGGCCCCTTCCATCAGAAGAAGAAGCTGACAGCCCAACTGGTCAGGATCCTTTGCGCCAGCCTTTCGGGCCGTCTTGACGAGGTATTCCAAAAAGACGCGCTTATGTTCGGCGGCCTGGGCGTGGATCGGATGGTCCTTGTCCTGATACTCAGCCCCCGCCTTGATGAACATGCACCCGCGATATCCGTCTTCCTCAAACCATTCTGCCAATGCGTCAAAGCCCGCAATCAACTGCTGGGCAGGTGTGTCGGCAAGCGCATCAACCCTCTCGAAGAACCACGCGCTGAACGTATCGTCTCGCAGGCGCAAAGCGGCAAGGATCAGGTCTTCCTTGGTGCGAAAGTGCTTGTACATCGACGTTTTCGACACGCCTGTTTCCGTGACCAGCTTATCCATACCGGTCGAATGAAACCCATCGCGGTAAAAGACCTGCAATGCGTTCCGGACAAGCTCATCACGTTTGTTTGGGCGCATGTTCGGCTCCTGAATGTACTGATCAGTACATAATATCCTAACGCTCAACTCACAAGTTTCAGCGCCGCAATCTGCAAAAAGATGCATCAAAAATGAGTGTTCTGGGACACAGCGTCTTTTTTCTCAACCCGAGACTTGCAAAAGTTTACCGATCGGTACATGATGAATTCAAGGTGTACCGATCTGTAAATAATGGAGCTTGTCAATGCGACGCCACAGCAGCCCAATACCACCTCAGTACGTCCCCATTTTATTATCTTTGGCAATTTTTGCCGCCACTTTGATCTGAAAGGCACCGTATGAGCCGTCCCCCTCTGCCCCCCTTCACTGAAGAAACAGCCATCCAAAAAGTGCGTATGGCCGAAAACGGCTGGAACAGCCGCGATCCTGATGTTGTGACGCCTGCCTATACCGAAGATAGCACGTGGCGAAATCGGGCAGAATTCATTTCGGGTCACGCAGACATCCACGCCTTCCTGACGCGCAAATGGAACAAAGAACTGGATTATCGGTTGATCAAAGAGCTTTGGGCCTTTTCCGGAAACAGGATCGCCGTGCGCTACGCCTATGAGTGGCACGACGACAGCGGACAGTGGTTCCGGTCTTACGGCAATGAGAACTGGGAATTCGCGGAAGACGGCCGCATGGCAAAACGTCACGCGTCTTTGAATGATTTGCCGATTGCCGAAGAAGACCGCCTGTTCCATTGGCCGCACGGCCCACGCCCGGATGACCATCCCGGTCTTTCTGATCTGGGTCTCTAGAAACTCACCATGCCGCGCGCTTTTTCAAAACTGTCTTTCACGCCGACCGTGCTTGCCCATCAAGAGCGAATGGGGTCGGCCAAGACCTATGCCAAGTTTATCGAAGGCGGCCCCCTTCAAGGTCACGAAATTGGCCCGGAAGAGAAAGCATTTATCGAAGCGCGTGATGGTTTCTACCAATCCAGTGTGTCGGAAACCGGTTGGCCGTATGTGCAATTTCGCGGTGGACCCATCGGTTTTTTGAAAGTCCTGGGTCCTCAGACACTCGGATATGCGGATTTCTCTGGGAACAAACAATACATTTCGCGCGGCAATCTGGATACCAATGACCGGGTTGCGATGATCCTTATGGATTATGCCAACCAGCGCCGCCTGAAAATTCTGGGCAGGGTCACGTTCACTGAAGGTGAGGCTGCAGCGGCCAGCCTCTATCCTGATGGGGCCGAGGCGGCGGCGGAACGCGCCGTAATCATTCGTGTCGAGGGGCTGGATTGGAACTGCCCCCGCCACATCACCCCCCGTTATTCCGAGGCCGAATTGCGCCCGCACCTGAACACGCTGGGCCAGCAATTGGCGCAGCTGCAGGCGGAAAATGAACAATTGAAGCGAAAGCTGGCTGAAAAATCCTGAATGGCACGGTGCCTGACCAATTATCTGTAAACGGAAAACAAAATGCGACGTTCGACGATTAACATTGCAGGTCTTTTCGTAATCGGTCTGGTGCTGTTTGTCGTGGCTTTGGTATTCGCGTTTTTCGCTTCCCCCGAAGCTGTTCGCAGCACACCGCCTGGCGTTTACAACTCACTTTTGCTGGAAATGTTGCGGGACCAATAACCGAATTTGCAACGCTGGTATGCGTGAAAACGCACCCTTTCCCCTTGACCTTCCTGTGACTGGAACCCCCATAAACAGAACAGTCGCATATCGGGATGAGTCGGATGGAAAACCCTCAATCGACCCAGTTGAAGATTACGGGAATGGGCTGCGCGTCGTGTGTTGGCCGCGTTGAAACTGCTTTGCGCGGTGTACCGGGCGTTGCAGAAGCATCCGTGAATTTTGCCACCGAAACCGCCCTTGTGAAATATGACGGTCCGCTCGGCGCTTTGACGGACGCGCTGGATGTCGCGGGTTATCCGGCTGCGACCACCGAGACGACCTTAAAGATTGACGGGCTGAGCTGCGCCTCGTGCGTGGCGCGGCTGGAACGCGCGCTGATGGCAGCACCGGCCGTGGTCAGTGCCCAGGTGAACCTTGCCACGGAAACCGCAACGCTCCGCTTTATCGACGCGGCAACCGATCCGCTGGAACTCGCCACGCTTTGCAAAGACACAGGTTATCCGGCGCATGCGGTGCAGGCAGATGAGCCAAACTCAGAAAAAACCCAAGAGGCGAGATCGCTGGCCCGCACGACGCTCGTCGCGGCCGTTCTGGCCCTGCCGGTATTCGTTTTGGAAATGGGCGGGCATATGGTCCCGGCCTTTCATCACTGGATACACACGACCATCGGTATGCAGACCAATTATCTGATCCAGTTTGCGCTGACCACTGCATTGCTGATTGGACCGGGGCGGGTCTTTTACCGCAAGGGGATCCCCGCCCTGCTGAAAGGTGCGCCGGATATGAATGCGTTGGTCGCGATCGGTACGGGTGCAGCCTATTTGTTTTCTGTGACATCCACCTTCGCGCCCAAGCTTTTGCCTGAAGGCAGCGCAAACGTGTATTTCGAAGCCGCTTCGGTCATCGTGGTGCTGATCCTTTTGGGGCGCGTGATGGAGGCGCGGGCCAAAGGGCGCACCGGCGCTGCAATTCGCAAGCTTGTCGGGCTGCAACCCAAGACCGCTCGGGTTGAACGGGGCGACACGACAGTCGACCAGCCGATCGCCGAGATCAGAGTTGGTGACATCATTCAGGTCCGTCCAGGAGAACGTTTGCCCGTCGACGGTGAGGTTCTGGACGGCACCTCATATGTCGATGAAAGTATGATCAGCGGTGAGCCTGTGCCTGTGGGTAAGGCCCCCAAGGCTCAGGTCGTCGGCGGCACGGTGAACGGAACGGGCGCGCTGCGCATTCGTGCCACACGCGTCGGGGCCGATACCGTTCTGGCTCAGGTGATCCGAATGGTAGAACAGGCGCAGGGGGCTAAA
Organism: Ruegeria sp. G5; assembly: GCF_056533365.1. Lineage (NCBI taxonomy): Bacteria > Pseudomonadati > Pseudomonadota > Alphaproteobacteria > Rhodobacterales > Roseobacteraceae > Ruegeria > Ruegeria sp. G5. The sequence goes on from NZ_JBQFOK010000013.1 coordinate 25,517, forward strand.
CTGCCTATTCAGGCGATGGTCGACCGGATTACGGCGTGGTTCGTCCCCGCAGTGATCGGAGTAGCCTTGCTGACAATAGCAGTCTGGCTTTTGTTCGGCCCAGCGCCCGCACTGCCGATGGCGATGGTGACAGGGGTCTCTGTCCTGATTATCGCCTGCCCATGCGCCATGGGGCTGGCAACCCCAACGTCGATCATGGTCGGAACCGGGCGCGCCGCCGAGTTGGGCGTGTTGTTCCGCAAAGGCGATGCGTTGCAACAGCTGCAGCAGGCCAGAATCATTGCCTTGGACAAAACCGGCACGCTGACCATGGGGCGCCCCGAGCTAGAAAGCGTCACGACAACAAACGGATTTGACCGTGACACCGTACTCCGCCTCGCAGCAGCGGTCGAGTCCCGCTCTGAACATCCTATTGCTTCGGCTATTACCCGCGCCGGTCCATCGGCGTTGCCTGAACTTGCAGATTTTCAGTCTCTGACCGGGCTCGGTGTGAAGGCCGTGACAGAAGGGCATGCGGTATTAATCGGGTCTTCCCGTCTGATGGAAAAAAACCAGATTGACCTATCCGACTTGAGCGCCGAGGCCGAGCTAAGAGCAACCGAAGGTGCAACGCCGCTGTTTGTCGCGATCGACGGGCAGGCCGCAGCCCTGTTGGCGGTATCAGACCCGGTCAAACCCGGAACTGCTGAGGCTTTGGCCGAGTTGCACAGTATGGGGCTGACGCTGGCGATGATCACAGGCGACAATGCCCGCACGGCACAGGCTTTGGCGCAAATACTGGGCATCGACCACGTCACTGCCGAAGTCCTTCCCGACGGTAAACTGACAGCGATTAACACCCTACGCGATCAGCACGGGGCGCTGGCCTTTGTGGGCGACGGCATCAACGATGCCCCCGCACTGGCAGCCGCTGATACAGGTATTGCCATCGGCACCGGGACGGATGTTGCGATTGAAACGGCGGACGTTGTGTTGATGTCGGGCGATTTGCGAGGGGTAATCAATGCGGTTGAAATCAGCCGCCGGACGATGCGCAATATTCATCAGAACCTGGGCTGGGCCTTTGGATACAATGCGTTGCTGATCCCGGTGGCCGCCGGGGCTCTCTATCCGTTTGGAGGGCCGCTTTTGTCCCCGGCGCTTGCTGCTGGTGCGATGGCACTGTCCAGTGTGTTTGTCGTATCCAACGCATTGCGTCTGCGCCGCGTTCGCACGCGCTTTCACCTGACTGAAAAAGCCCCTGCGCCACAGGCGGTGCCGGCATGAATATCGGAGACGTATCAACACAGACCGGACTGCCCGCGAAAACCATCCGCTATTATGAAGACATTGGCCTGATCAAACCTTTGCGAGATGACAATGGCTATCGCCGGTTTCGCAGTCAGGATCTGCACAAACTGAATTTTCTGGGCCGGGCCCGGGCGCTGGGTTTTACGATCGAGGATTGCCGAACCCTGATGGCGCTTTATGAGGATGAAACCCGCGCCAGCGCTGACGTTAAAAAGGTTGCCCGGGCTCATATGGCGCAGATCGAGGCAAAGATCGCGGATCTGAACGCCATGCGAGACACCTTGGGGCATTTGATTGACGCCTGCGCGGGCGATGATCGCCCTGACTGTCCCATCCTGCGGGATTTGGGCGGCAAGCCGTGACATGGGGTTGCCCTTTGGGCGCAGCTTTGGTTTGTCAGTGCTGAACATCCCGGCCTGCTGCACTAGATAAGGTCCGGACAGCAGAGAGGATCTTAACTATGGCAAAAGTCGCATTCCTGGGCCTGGGGGTCATGGGCTATCCGATGGCCGGACACCTGCAGGCCGCAGGTCACCAAGTCACCGTCTACAACAGAACCGCGGCAAAGGCCGAAGCCTGGGTTGCGCAGCATGGCGGCGCAATGGCAGCAACGCCGCGCGCAGCGGCCGAAGGCGCAGAGTTTGTGATGGCCTGTGTTGGAAATGACGACGATCTGCGCATGGTTTGCACAGGAGACGACGGAGCGTTTCCGGGCATGTCAGACGGCGCGATCTTTGTCGACCACACGACCGTTTCTGCAAAAGTCACGAGCGAGCTGTACGAGACCGGCAAAGCCGCTGGAATCGCTTTCGTCGACGCTCCGATCTCGGGCGGTCAGGCGGGTGCCGAAAACGGCGTTCTGTCGATCATGTGTGGCGGGGATCAGGCGTCCTATGACGCCGCAGAGCCCGTCATGCAGGTTTATTCCAAGATCTGTCGCCGGATCGGGGAAAGCGGTGCGGGACAAATGACCAAAATGTGCAACCAGATTGCCATTGCCGGGCTTGTTCAGGGCTTGAGCGAAGCGCTGCATTTTGCCGAAAAAGCAGGATTGGACGGACGTGCCGTCGTCGAGGTTATCAGTCAGGGTGCGGCTGGCAGCTGGCAGATGGCCAATCGGTATGAAACTATGCTGGACGATCATTTCGATCACGGTTTTGCTGTCGATTGGATGCGCAAGGATCTGGGTATTTGCCTGAATACGGCGAACAAAACGGGTGCGTCACTGCCGGTGACTGCGTTGGTCGATCAGTTCTACAAAGATGTGCAAAAACTGGGCGGCGGTCGGTGGGACACATCCTCGCTGATCAAACGCTTGCGCGCGCTGGATTGAGGGTAAGGGGGCTGTCTGCCCCCTCTTGGCCCGTTGGGCCAATTCACCCCCGAGGATATTTTTGGCCAGATGAAGAGGATCCCGCGTCTGACGGGACAGGATTTTGAATGGATGACGTAATGGCGTTCTGGGCGGATTTGGTGCGGCAGCGCTGGGGGTTGGGTGCATCACTAACCCGCCTGGATGGCGAATATGATCTGAACTTTCTGGTTCAGGCTACCAACGGACAGGATTACGTTCTGAAAGTTATGCGTCCGGGCTGTTCGGTTGAGTTAGTGGACATGCAGATCAAGGCATTGAACCACATCGCGTCCGAAGCGCCTGGATTGCCGTTTCCGAAAGTTATTGCGGACTTGAGCGGGCTCGAACTGCCGGAGATTGCGGACCCGCATGGGCAGCCTCGGCTGGCTTGGATGCTGGAGCGGTTGCCGGGGCAATGCTATGCCGCAGTTGCACCGAAGTCGGCTGAATTGATCCTGAAACTGGGTCGCGTTCTGGGCGCGACAGATCGGGTTTTGGAGTCCTTTGGCCACGATTGTTTGCACCGCGCGGATTTCAAGTGGGATTTGATGCAAGCGCATTGGATCGCCGATCGATTGGATGCGATTACTGACCCTGCGCGCCGCGCTTTGCTGGTGGATATCTGCGCGCAATTTCAGGCGCACTCGAAGGCACTGGCCGATCTGCCGAAACAGGCGATCCACAATGATGCAAACGACTATAACATTCTGGTCGAAGGTGCGTTGGATCAACGTCAGAGCATTTCGGGCTTGATTGATCTGGGGGATATGTGCGCCGCGCCGCGCGTCTGCGAATTGGCGATAGCGGGGGCCTATGTGGTTCTGGACCATCCAAACCCAGAGAAAGCGCTGGCAGAACTGGTCCGTGGATACCATGCCGCCAATCGGTTAAAGGCAGAAGAGGTCGATTTGATCTGGCCATTGCTGCGCATGCGCTTGGCAGTTTCGGTAGTCAATTCGACCTTAATGGCCGCCCAAAACCCTGATGATCCTTACATCACTATCAGCCAGGCACCCGCATGGCGCTTTCTTGAAAATGTAAACATCAATGGCGGGCTAATACCTGCCCGCTTGCGCGTTGCATGCGGGCTGCCCGTCACAGACGGGGCGGCGCGTGTGCAAACCTATCTGTCAGAACACCGGGGCGGGTTTGCGCCAATGTTCGACAGGGATCTCAGCGATGCCCCGATGGGGTCGTTGTCTGTGGAAAACTGTGTTTGGCCTCAAAATCCGTTCCACATGCCTCTGGCTGAGGCAGCGCGTGTGGGCGAAGAATATGGTGAGGGGCTTTGGCTGGGATACTACAACGAACCACGCCTGATTTATGCCGAACCCGGGTTTCGCAAGGGTCCGTGGAAGGCCTCCGATCGGCGTACCGTGCATCTGGCGGTCGATGTTTTCGCCTCCGCCGGTACAGTATTGCACGCCCCCATGAGCGGGCGGGTCGAAGCCGTCGAAAACCGGGACGCACATCTTGATTACGGCGGCGTCATTATTTTGCACCATGAAACGCCCGAAGGGGACGCGTTTTACACGCTCTATGGTCATCTGGATCCTGAAGTCTGCGACCGGTTAAAACCCGGCGATCCGGTAGCACAGGGTGCGGCTTTTGCGCGTCTGGGGGATGCCACGCAAAACGGCGGCTGGGCACCGCATGTTCATTTCCAACTGGCTATGACCACAGATGGAATGCAGGCCGATTGGCCCGGCGTAGGTGACCCCGACGAGATGGAGTTGTGGAACGCGATTTGCCCGAACCCCGCTGCGTTACTGAACCTGCCGGATGACAAGGTGTGCTACCAACCCACCGACAAACAAGCGATCGCGCAAGGTCGCAAAGCCCATTTTGGCGGCAATCTTAGCCTGACCTATGACGACCCGGTGATGTTGGTGCGTGGGTGGAAGCACCACTTGTTTGATGAGTGGGGCCGCCCTTACCTGGACGCCTACAACAATGTTCCGCATGTGGGCCATGCGCATCCACGTATTCAGGCCGTTGCAGCGGATCAGCTGAAGAGGATGAATTCGAACACCCGGTATTTACACCCAGCGCAGACGGCCTTTGCCGAGAAAGTATTGTCTAAGTTTCCAGACCCATTCGAGGTTTGCTTTTTCGTCAATTCGGGCACCGAAGCAAACGAATTGGCGCTGCGCTTGGCCCGCGCCCATACTGGGGCCAAGGGCATTGTCACCCCTGATCACGGGTATCACGGCAACACCAATACAGCCGTCGCGATTTCGGCGTACAAGTTCAACAAACCCGGTGGCGTTGGACAGGCTGACTGGGTCGAACTGGTAGAAGTGGCTGATGACTATCGCGGCTCTTTCAAGCGTGATGACCCCGAACGCGCGCGAAAATACGCAGACCTTGTCGATCCTGCCATCACGGCTTTGCTGGACAAGAGTCAGGGCCTGGCCGGATTCATCGCCGAAACCTTTCCTTCCGTTGGTGGTCAGATTATTCCGCCCAAGGGTTACTTGCCTGCGGTCTACGAGAAAATCCGCGCTGCGGGCGGGGTTTGCATTGCCGACGAGGTTCAGACCGGACTGGGACGTCTGGGCGACTATTACTTTGGTTTTGAGCACCAAGGCGCGGTACCGGATATCGTTGTGCTGGGTAAGCCGATTGGCAACGGGCATCCATTGGGGGTCGTGGTCACAACCAAGGAAATTGCCCAAAGCTTTGACAATGGGATCGAGTTCTTTTCGACCTTTGGGGGTTCGGCCCTGTCCTGCCGGATAGGCAAGGAAGTTCTGGATATCGTCGATGATGAAGGGTTGCAGGACAACGCTCGCACGATGGGCAACCGCTTGAAGGATGGCTTGCGCCAGATCGAAACGGAATTCGGGTGCGTCGGCGATGTGCGTGGGATGGGGCTGTTTCTTGGGGTTGAACTAATCAACCCGGATGGGTCCGAAGGCACCAAGATTTGCAAGTACGTCAAAAACAGAATGCGTGATTATCGAATTCTGATTGGCAGCGAAGGTCCAAAAGACAATATCCTGAAGATCCGCCCTCCTTTGACCATTGAGGCCGATGATGTGGACATGATCCTGTGGGCATTGCGCAATGTTCTGACAGAAGTTGGCGATTACGCCCCTGCCCCTGATTGCGACCACACGCATCACCACGCCGGATGCGGATGTTGCTAAAGGAACAAAGCCCGGACTGAATGCCCGGGCTTTGAACCTGCTCGACCGTTAATGAAGCACTGCCGAGGGGGATCTATGTCCGGTACTGGGAACCGGCAGCGATACCGTCATTCTGCGCAGTGCCAACCCTAACTCTTCGGACAAAGAGGCAAGTGCAGGCGCAAAGTCGGGGCGCACAATCAGCGAAGCCATCATCATCGCATCTTCGCGTGCGCCTTCGGACGCAGCCGCGATCATCTGAGCAAAACAGTTCTCGTCCGCGCCGAGGCAGGAACACCCCAATCCGTGCCGGATCAAAGGACGCCGCCCGTGATGTGCACATAAGGAACACAACCGGTCCAAGGTCAGCATGGCCAAACGCCCTTGATCTGTGCCCAAAGCTATCTCGAAATCACTGGCAGCATCCGCCCGCGCCTGCGCACCATCGCTCCATAGGCGCAAGTACATCACGGCCCCCGCCTCTAGCGGGCTAAGGTCCGCCAAACGCCCGACCGCCGCACCGCCTCGCGTAGTGGACCCCCTCATTTCGTCAGGATCAATTTGCCAGCGCGGGTGATACGCAGCGTGTAAAGCTGATCGCCCAGTTCAATATGCGCAAGATTGCCGCCTTTGGTCAGGTCTTCGGCTTTATGGGCTGGCAGCATGGATACTGCGTAGGATTGGCTGGGGTTCGGGTTCTGCACATTCATAATGACAACTCCAGACGCTTTCGGCGAAAGGCCTTTTTCTGTTCGCATTTCAAATATCTGGCTGACCCGAATCCGGGGTGGCTGTCGATCTTAACATTAATCTGATTATTTTAGTCAGGTATGTCAAGTGCGATTTATACCACTCATGCGCCGGGGTGATTTGCACTCTGTCAACGCGCGGGATAGGTCTGGCGCGGCAGCTAGCAAGGACGACGCATCAATGACCGCGACAATCATGTTCGATCTGGACGGAACCCTGATTGATTCCATCCCCGATATCGCGGCAGCCGCGAACAAGATGCTGCAAAGTCAGGATCTGGACCCGTTACCGCAAACCACTATCAAGCAGTTCGTCGGCAACGGCCTGCCCAAGCTAGTTGAGAGGGTCATCCTGCACTGCGGCCTTCCCCTTGAACGCCACGAAGAGCTGACAAAAATCACGCTGGACTACTATACTGCTGCCTCCAGCGACTTGACCGTACCCTATCCCGGCGTGTCCGAAGCGCTGACCGAGTTACGCAATATGGGCTGTGTTCTGGGTATCTGCACCAACAAACCCGAAGCTCCAGCGCGCCATATCCTGCAGGCCCTCAACCTTGCGCATCATTTCAGCACAGTCTTTGGCGGCGACACACTGGAGACCCGCAAGCCTGACCCAGCGCATCTGCATGCGAGTTTTGATGCGGTGCAAAACGCGGGCCCTCGCCTTTTTGTCGGGGACAGCGAGGTCGATGCCGAGACCGCCCAGCGCGCTCAGATACCCTTTTTGCTGTTCACGGAAGGGTATCGGAAAACCCCGGTCGCCGACATTCCGCATACCTTGAGTTTTGACCACAACAATAAGCTGCCATCTTTCGTAACCGAAGTCGTGTCACGACTGGTTTAAGTTGGCAGCTTTCAGGTGCCCGGATTGCACGAACCAAGCTGACCGCCCGCGAACATCGGGTGATCCGATGGATAGGTTACCTGCTCCACTGGTGTCACATCGACTATTTCCAGCTTATCAAAGTCGTTGGTCGGGTTCTGTCGCCCTCTCACCACCAAAACGTCTTTGAAGCACTGGTGATCGTCTGCCCGGTACAGTGTCGGACCGTTTCCAAGACCGTCAAATTCAAATCCCTCAAGGGCTTCGACAACACCACATGGGTTGAACGTACCCGCACGTTCACATGCGTCGGCATACAACAATGTCTGAGCGTAGCACGTCTGCGCCGCACTCGATGGCGGTTTGCCGTACCTGTCACTAAAGGATTTCACAAAGGCCTTGGTACCTTCATCCTGCAACTGCCAGTTCCAATTCATTGAACCAAGAACACCCTTTATGTTCTCGCCTGCCGCGTTCGCGATTATTTCGGTGTGCAAAGGCACGACGATCCTAAAGTCTTTACCGTTTGCAACCTTATCCAAAAGACCAGACTGGATTGCATTGGTCAGAGAGTTCACGAGGTTTCCGCCATAATGATTCAAAACCAGCACGTCCGCACCCGCGTCCAGGACCGGAGCAACATAGTTCGCAAAGTCGGTCGACCCGAGCGGTGTTTTAACCCTGTCGACGGTTTCCCACCCCATAGCTTCGGTCGAGGCAACTAACGCCTCCTCCTGACTGCGGCCCCAGTTGAAATCAGCCGTCAGATGATAGGCACGGCGCTCTTGGCCCAATTCGGTGGCCAGCACGGGTGCCAGCGCGGCGCCTGACATGTAGGCGTTAAAGAAATGACGGAACCCGTTAGCTTTTTTATTCTTACCTGTCGTATCATTTGCGTGGCTCAGACCGGCCATGAAAATCACACCCGCTTCCTGACACAGATCCTGAACAGCAATTGCCACGCCAGAGGTCGAGCCGCCGTTTATCATAATCGCGCCGCCATTCTCGATCATCGATTTGGCCGACGCACGTCCAGCATCCGATTTGGTCTTTGTGTCGCCGGTAATAAACGCGACTTTCTTGCCCAGGATACCGTTCCCGCTAAGCTCTTTGGACGAGAACGTGTTCAGGCAACCACCGTCGCCTTCGCCATTCAGGTGTTCAACCGCAAGCTGTTGCGCCAGCAGTTCGTCATTCCCTTCCTCGGTATAAGGCCCTGTGAGCGCATTGTTGAACCCCAGCGTAACCGAAGAGCCAGTAGGTTTGTTGGTGTATGCAGCCGCGGACGAGGCCGTGAATACCATTGGCAAGGCCAGGCCCGAACCGGCAGCTATGCCGGACCTTAGAACGCCGCGGCGCGTGAAAGATTTGCCAGTCATTCGCTCATGCCATTTCCCATTTTCTATACGCCGACTCTTGTTCCAGCGAATGAAAACGCATCCTGCGTTCTAAAAATACAAACGAGCTTCTGAAGAAGCGCTCAATAACCAATTAAAAATGCCGCTATGGTCTGTAAATGAAAGAGCAAAAAACGAGAGGTTCTGAAACATTTTTGACACATAACATGCATCCGGCTTTCGACCTGCCACACATTCAAAAGCCAAATAATCTGATGTTTCTATTCGTAGACGTTAAACTTTAGTGCACGACATACCCTGTTAAACAGATACCACCTGACAGTGTTTACTCCGAGCTTTTCGTATGCTCCCGGTTCACTTAGGGAAATTGGCAATATCCATGCATTTCGGTGATATCATCGCGTGAATACCAACAGAACAAAAGGGGAATACTCCGGGCAATACCAAGGGTATTTAGGCACTTTATTGTCTGCCTAAGGCGGAACAGTGAAGCATATTTTGTGGCTTTGTCTATAATTTGGCGGCCAATTGGTCACAACTTCCAGCATAACGCCAGAATTTATGTACCGTTAATTTTCAGTTAATTTTTAAAGTGATACTTTCGATATCTGATAAGAATCGTTGAAAGACAGTATGGGCATTTGCCCGATTTCGGCGTAAGCCACAATTTGTTGTAACAAGTATGGAACGGTGACGTATGGATGGGGGGAAGGCTCAAAGTGGGGCGTGGCTGCCAAACGCGCTTCATGCACGAGCAATCATAAATTTCATTCATTGGAGTCAGGGCGGACTTGTTCTGGACGCTGCGCTGAAAGGCATTGTTGAAGCCTTTGGTGCAGAGTGCGGAGTGATAAGCCGCCTGTGGCTGAACAAGGGTGCCCATCGCATTGCCGCGCGTGCTGACACGCGCGATGTCGCGAACGGTCGGAACTTGTTCATGTCGTTCGCGAACGATGCGCTTGGCCCGTTTCGCAACATGCCTAAGCGTGGTTCTGTTTTCAGCCTGCGTGAAGACGGTGAGGACCCGGGAAAATGGTCGCCTGTCCTGACGGATTGGGTTTCGAACCGCAGAATTTCAGATATTCTGTTTGTGTGCCTGGACCATCAGGCAGGCGAGATCGATTTTCTGGAGCTTCATTTCGGGCCAGGTTCGGATCCGCGCTTTAAAGAGGCGATCGAACAAATCACCCCACAGTTGTCGGAAACCTTTCAGAGCCGCCGTGCTGGTCTGGTGACCGAAGCCTTGTCACGCCAGACTGTGGCGACGATCCGCAAAACCTGCACCGATGTCCCAATTCTGAGCACAGACAACCCGACGGGGCTGACACGCGCTGAGTGGCGCGTCTGTGTTCTGGTTTCTCGCGGGATTTCCACACAGGCGATCGGTGCTGAACTGGGGATCGGACCTGCAACTGTCAGAACACACCTCAAACATATCTACTCAAAAACCGGTCTGGACAATTTCCATATGCTGGCGCGCAGACTAGTTTCGGTCGAAGAGCGTGAAGCTCTTCATGGGAAACTACATCAAGCAAGGGCTTAATGCCTGACACAGACTGGCAAACTTGGATAGCTCTTTGGCTTTTCGCACCGCTTTTTGCGGCAATCGCATGGACTGATTTCACTCAGCTGCGAATCCCCAACACCTATTGCATGATCGGCGTGGCAATTTTTCTTGTCACCGCCCCGTTCCTGGCGTGGAACGAGCTGCTGCTCCGCGCGCTCATCGGCGGGGTGTGCTTTGCAGTTTGCTTCGGTTTGTTTGCGATCAGATGGTTGGGCGGTGGAGATGCCAAAATGCTTCCGATCGTCTTTCTTGTCATTCCTGTCCGCGCACTACCTGACTATCTTTTGTTGCTCGCGGTCGCGATGGCGCTTGGCATTGCATTGATGATCACGCTTCGCCGTTTCGCTAAAGAGTTTTCGCAACGCTTCACATCAACGGCCCAATCGCGAGAGTTTCCAATGGGTATCGCGATCGGATCATCCGGGTTGGTCCTGGTGATCTGGTCGATCACGCAGGTAACCCAGTAGATCTTAGTTGCCGAAAGTCTCCATGTAACGGATGACGATAGGTGCCAGGATGAGCCCGGCAATGGCTGGCAGCATCAAACTCGCCATAACGGCAGACATCTGAACGGGCAGCTTGTTGGCTTTCTCCTGAGCGCGCAATTCACGCAACTCGCGCATCTCTTCCGCATATGTGTTCAGAGCAGACGCCAATGGAACACCAAACCGTGTCGACTGAAGAACCACGCTGACAAAGGCGCTCATCTCTTCAATGCCAGTGCGGCGTGCCATCCGCATCAGTGCTGCGTCACGGTCCCGGCCTGCTTGGATTTCGCTGAGTGCAATCAGGATTTCTTCGGACATCTCAGGTGCCACCAATTGCATTTCAACGGCAACTTTCAGAAGGGCCTGGTCGAACCCCATGCCGGCTTCAATCCCAATCTGCAAAAGATCAAGCATGTTCGGGAACGCATTCTCCATCACCCGTTTGCGTTCTTTAATACGCGTGCTCATCCAAAGGTGTGGGCCATAGAAGCCGATTGCCCCTAAGATGACGACGTTACGCAACGTGGTCAGCAGATCCAACCCGGCCATGTATTCCGCGATACGGGCACCAAAATTATTCGGTGGCTGCCAGTTCAGCAGGAAAATGAACGTGAGCGGCAGGAATGTCGCCAACCCAAGACGAATAAAGTAGTAACCCGCGATGGCATTTTTTCCACGAAACCCAGAGCGCGCGAGCACCTGACCAACTTCGAGCCGCTCGCTGGCGTCTGTCGGGATCAGCGCCGCGCTAAGTCCGGTTGGCGTTTCTCCCTCAAGTTTATCAGGTGTTGTGCGTGCAAGGTTCTGCCGCGGGCGACTGGGTGCCATACGCTCAGCAGCTGTCGAACGTTCGCTGAACGCGGATGAAATTCCGAAAAACGCAACCACTGCACCGATGATAACCACGGCAAAAATAAGGATTTGCGATGCGAAACCGTTTTCAAGAATTGAATTTACAAATTCCATCGAAAGAACTCCTTATATCCGGAAATTCACCAATTTAAACAACACAATGGCATTCAAAACGATTGCCGCAGCAATCACGCCCATCACCGGCCAGAATTGCGGAGCGTCAGCAACATCACCATAATAGGTCGGCGTCACAATCGTCATGAACACGGCAATCAAAACCGGAATGCTGGACAGAATGAATGCGGTCATACGACCCTCTGCGGAAATCGCTTTGACTTTACGCCGCAAGGACATACGTGCCCGGATCACCCGTGCCAGAGTTCTGAGGATCCCGGCCAAATCGCCACCGGTACCATGCTGCATCATCAGCGCAACGGCGAGGTATTGAATATCCTCTTCGTCGATGCGGTCTGCCAGGTTTTTCATGGCATCCGTAAGCTCTTCGCCATATGCAACCTGGTCCACGATCAGGCCAAATTCAGTCCCGATAGGATCTGGCATCTCTTCGGCAACACTCTGCAGTGTCGTGTTCAGGGGGTGGCCTACTTTTAGACCACGCGCCATCAGATCCAAGGCATCCGGTAATTGCTTGATCAGATTCGCCTTACGTTTTCTGAGTGTGGACCCCAGAATGACCAGAGGCCCAATTAGAAACACGACAGCGGAAATTGGAACCACCTGATACGGGTTAGCGATTGTCGAGCCCCCGATCGCACAGATCAGGAACGCCACAACGCAGGCCACCAGAAACATCTCAGGGACCATATTCAACCCTGACGCCTTCAAAGCCGCCGGCAAATCGCCCACGAATGGGAAATTCCTTATGAACGGCTTCGCCTCCTGAGGCTTCAGAAGGTTCAGGACGTCCTCACCGCTTCTGCCTTCGTTCAGCATCTGAACGCGGCGGTTGATAGCCTCTTCCCGGTTTTCACCGCGACGCAGGAACTGTCGAATACCTTCCCAGGCGATCAAAGCGCCCAGGAACATGACCAATGCAAGAACAAACCGAACGTCAAAGCCCGCAATTTCCATCTCGGGCCCCACCAGGGCATTGATGTTCAGGTTAGCGAAGTATGATCGAATTTGTTCAAACATGACCGGTCTCCTTTAGCTGAATTTGACCGTAGACAGATCAACCCCAGCAGCGGCCAATGCCTCGCTGGACTTCGGTCGAATGCCTGTTGCCATGAACCGACCGAGAACTTTACCGTTCTCGTCTTTACCTTCGCGCTTGAAGACAAAGATATCCTGCATGGTGACGATATCGCCTTCCATGCCGGTAACCTCGGCAATCGACGTCACGCGGCGCGTACCGTCCGACAAGCGGTTGAGCTGCAAGACAAAATTCACAGCAGACGCGATGGTTGCGCGGATCGCCGCGTGAGGCAGTTCCATGCCACCCATCTGCACCATCTGCTCAACACGAGACAGGGCGTCCCGAGGGCTGTTGGCGTGAACCGTGGTCATCGAGCCGTCGTGGCCGGTGTTCATAGCTTGAAGCATGTCAAACGCTTCCGAGCCTCGCACCTCGCCTACAACAATACGGTCCGGACGCATCCGCAGCGCGTTGCGAACCAGGTCACGCTGTGCCACCGCACCCGTGCCGTCCAGACCCGCTGGGCGGGTTTCCATGCGCAATACGTGTTCTTGCTGCAGCTGAAGTTCGGCCGCGTCTTCGATGGTAACGATCCGTTCATTATGGCCAATATAAGAAGACAAAGCGTTCAGCATTGTCGTCTTACCAGAACCTGTACCGCCTGAGATCAGCACGTTCATTTTGGCTTCGACCAGACCCTTCAACAACTCAGCGGCACTATCGTTCAGAGCTTCGTTTTGAACCAGACGCTGCATCGTCAAAGGCACGCGTGCAAACTTACGAATGGAAAGGGCCGGACCATCCAGCGCACAGGGGCGAATGATGGCATTTACACGGCTGCCGTCTTCCAGTCGCGCATCAACCCAAGGCTGGCGTTCATCAATACGACGGCCAACGCGGCTGACAATCTTGTCGATAATTCTCAGCAGGTGCCGCTCATCCCGGAACCGTGCTGCAGTCTTTTCAAGAATACCTGCGCGCTCGACGAAGATCTGTTCATGACCATTTACGAGGATGTCGTTGATCGTCGGATCAGCAAGCAACGGCTCAAGAGGGCCAAGGCCAAGTACCTCGTGCATCAGCTCTTCGACCAGTTGCTTGATCTCGTCGCTGCGCATGGCGCGGCCTTCAGCGCGAAGCAGATCTGTGGCGTGTTTGCCGATCTCACCGCGCAGCGTGTCCTCTTCAACCTTGTCAATAACGGCGAGGTTGAGCTTATCCAGCAACGAGTTGTGCATCCGGGCTTTCAGGTCAATCCGGTCAAGCTCACGCTCTTGCATGGCAGCTTTCTTCTCGGCACCAAACGCAGCCATGTCTGAAACTTTGGCCTCTGCCGGCTTTGGATCCAGGGCAACAACCTTGGCAGCGTTAGGAGTTGGACGACCCGGTCTGTCAAATTCACGAAACATTATATCAACCTTTTACTTTATCTTCCGTCACAGCTTCAGAAGCGGGTTCCGTTAGTTATTCATGCGCGGTGGCAGCGATGCTCTGGTATCGTCCGCTAGTTTCTTGATCGCACGTGTCGCTGGAGCGCGGTTGGAGACTTCCTGGAGCGGAATTCCGCGGTCTACGGATTCACGCACAGTCCGGTCATCCTTCGGCACCCAATAAGAAAAGTCCTTTTCAAGCAACTTGGTCGCAGCGCGATGATGTGCGGCTGGGAACAGCGGTTTTTTCTCAAGGCTTGCAACCAGTTGGATATCAAGCGCTGGATTTTCGCTGTGGTAAAAATCAATAAGCTTACGCGCCGAGCGTACCGATGGAACGGCGACGTCGGTCACAAGATACAGCCGGTCGGCCTGTGTCAGCACCGGGGTGATCCATTCCACCAAGGCACGCGGCAGGTCCACGATCACATAGTCATGCGAACGCTTGAGGCTGTCGAGAATTGCGTCAATCTGTTCGTCCTTAATGGCCGACAGAGGACCATAGCGGGAAGGCGCAGCCAGAACGTCGACACCGCAAGGCGCCTTTGTCATTGCCTGCTCAAGGAAAGCGCTGTCGGGGATGCTTTCTTCCATCGCCATACGCCACATGGCGTCGCTTTCTTCAACATCCATAAGGGCCGCGATCGAGCCAAACTGGAAGTCCAGATCGACAACCGCAACTTCATTTGCGGCTTTCTTCTTAAAGAATCCCTCTTTCTGTTGCAGCTCGTTCGCCATATTCGCGGCAACCAGCGACGATCCGACGCCACCACGGGATTTCGCTACGGCGATTACTTTCCCAAGGGTTGCGTGCCCGCCCCAAACCGCAGGCAATTGCGCCTGACGACGGGTCCGAATT
Source organism: Ruegeria sp. G5 (assembly GCF_056533365.1). Taxonomy (NCBI): domain Bacteria; kingdom Pseudomonadati; phylum Pseudomonadota; class Alphaproteobacteria; order Rhodobacterales; family Roseobacteraceae; genus Ruegeria; species Ruegeria sp. G5. The sequence continues at coordinate 40,577 of NZ_JBQFOK010000013.1, forward strand.
GCATCGACCTGGGGTACGATTTCTTCATTAATGGCTTTGCGCGGCAAAACCTCATCCACACCCAATTTCGAGAGCTGCCGTGCTTTTTCCAGCGGCATGTCTTCGGGCGCCAGCGCGATGATGATTGCGTTGGGCATCCGCGCGTCACAGATGCTTTTGGCTGTCTCCAGCATCTTGTCGCTGTCTTCTTCGACATCAAACAGGACAACATCGTTCAGCGCAGTGAGTGAAATTGCCGATCCGTTCACACCCGAGACAGTATCTTTTCGTCCCGTGAACTGGCAGTTCTCCTGCTCGGCGAGTGATCCCTCGATGGCCGAATAGATCTCTTCGTCCGGCGAAATCAACAATACTGAAATATTTTTTCCACTCATTATACTTCTCCTTACTCTGCTGCCCCGATGCCCAAGTCTTCGGCAGGTACCGAAGTGCTCATCGCGGGAAGGGAAATGCTGTTTGGGGTATTGGAAGTGACCGCCGGGCTGCTGGACGCAAGCGCAGCCAAACCAGCCAGCGGCATTACGAAATCAAAATTGACGTTGATAAGTTCGGCCGTAACAACCGGGGTGTAGGGTCCACCCAGGAAACCAAGGCGCGAGTCATGTGTATAAGCAAACTGTACGTTGGCAGGCGTTGTACCTGGCGGCAAAAGCGCCTCGATCTCATCCCAGATACGCTCTCCATAAGCTGTGTTGATGTCCAGCGTGCACGGCGCAGGCAATGTCGGCGTTGCGCAGACACCGCCCGTTCGGCACAGGGTGCCAAATCTCGTGTCACCCGCCGGATTGCTAGCGAGCTCATGCGTAGCGGGCAGCGCCCCACATTGTGCAGGACCGACAGTTGCCAAGCGTGCAGCTTTCTGCATCGCCTTCTGCGCCGTCGTTGTCGACCAATACAGGCGACCGTAGTCCACGATGCCGAACATCAGCAACAGGAACATTGGGATAACCAGGCCAAGCTCGACCAGTGCGGCACCACGTTCCTGTCTGCGGAACGCGCGGAGTATATGTGTTAAGCGTTTCATACCCCATACACCTTGCTTTGATCCGAGATTTCGGTGTTCAGCGGCCCCAAAGAGGTACCAAACAGGCTGAAAACATTGCCAAACAGGAAGTCGATGCGAATTTGCGCGGTGACTTCAACAACCGAGGACGGGTTTACACGATAGTCGCCACTGCGCGGAACGCATGTTGGCACAACGTCCACCACGGTCGTTCCAAGAGGCAGGACAGCCGAGCCACCCAACTGATTGGTGACAATGTCAGTCGCGATCATGTCGTAGCCTGCGTTCAGCGTAGACGCTCCGCCTGCACACAAATCAATCGGCGCGATACGTGCAATCATTCGGGACGCATCGCGAACACCAGCTGCGGTTGCCTGATGGATCCAGGTGATGCGACCGCCTTCGACGATAACTGCGATGAACAGCATCAACAGGGGCAGGACCATCGCGAACTCGACCATCGGGGCGCCAGATTCACAGCGCTTCAGACGTAGGATTTGAGCAACAAGACGTTTCACCGGTACAACCTCACTACATCACGGAAAATACCGTCATCATCATTGCCACCAAATCCGCCACCGCCGACCTGTTCAACAACTTCAAGAAAGATGTCGAAATCGGTGCCCGAGTCGCTATCCAAAGGTTGGATCAAGAAGCCTTTTATGAATTCCTCCACCGGGACATCTTCGGCGCGGCCTTGCACGTTGTTTGCTGCGCAATCGATAGCCGCCAGGATGAACGTCCGACGATCAGGGTCTGTAGAGGCCGGCGCATTACACTGAGGCACCCCGCTCTCGGCGCGATCGGGTGACAGAATTGGTCCTCCGGCGGCCTGAGCGATTTCTTCCAAATACAGTTGGTAGCGCGTCGTATTCGCCGGCAAATTCCGAATGGCATCTGCTGCCAGGCTTGTGTTGACGGTCAAATCACCCAGTGGTCCATCACCGTAGTTGTAGTCTTCATAGCGGGCCCGGCCAGTGGACCAATCACCGTCACCGAACCGACCATCTCCGCCTGGGAAACTGCAGGAATCTGTTGCGAAACAATCATCCGGTTGTAGCGGAAGAGTATTTGTGGAGATTTCCGGCTGACCGCTGATACAGCTATTCCCACCACCGTTGCCGTTACCGTTCCCATTACCACTCGGTTGAACAAACCCAGAGATTACGTTTGGTCCTGGTGCATAGGCTGGGTCATTTCTAAAGCTGTTCAGAGTCGCTTCGAAGTAGTCGAATCTTGAGTTATAAATCGCACCGGCAATACCCTGACGCTGTCCTGGCTCGGTGTCGACGCCACGTTGCGCTACGCACCGACCGATGTTGCCTTCTGCCGCAATCAGGCAAATGTAAAGGCTTGAGCCATTCAACCCGGCACATGGCCCCAGTGGGTTGATGCCAAAATCTTCAGGGTCAAGGAAGCCAAAGTTGCCGGGGCCCCAAGGCGCGTTTGCCTGGCCAGTCCGCAACTTGATTGCGGTTCCAATATTGGCGTTCGCGGTCCAACCCGGAGGGATACAGAACATCAGTGGCGTTACATCACAGGCGTAGGACGTAAAACCCGCAATCGCTACCGCGCTAACTTCTGCATCCTCGGGGGTTGCCCCCAAAAGGCTGGACAAAGCACGGGTAAAGGGCAGGAACACCGTACGCGGGGTCGCCGTGACCTCTACCAGAACAGCAGCTCTTTGATTGGTCGTGACAAACGCGGCTACCGAAGCCTCATCACGGGCGTCATCGGGCAGGTTCGTCAGAAACCGTAGGGAAAAATCTGCGGCAGAGTTCAGCGTCTGGCTACCATCTGCAAAGAACTGTTCGTCCTCGATCATCGCAGCAGCCGCAGCTGTGGCACGGTCGATGGAGTCACCGTTACCATCTAGCTCACCCGCCGCAGCCAAGGCAACGTGATCTGCGTAGGACTGCAAATCCGTCTGGGTTGAGACGACACGGCCAAGGTCAAAAGTCAGGGCCACGAAGCCGAAGATAAACACCAGGCTCATTCCGACAAAAACCAGAATTGTGCCGCTTTCGTCGTTCCTGAACTTTTTAACCGTACGCATCTCAAACCCTCCGGAACACTCGTTAAACTTAGTTCACTGTGCTGGACGTATCCGTTACAGGAACCTCTTCTTCTTCATCCGCGGTGATGAAGACTTTTTCTTCCTGAACGTCCGAGACACCACGGCGCACCTTGACGATCGGCTGTACTGTGTCTTCATCGGTTGGCGATTTTTCCAACAGAATGTCGCTGAGACGCACAGATTCCAGCGGCTTGTCTTCATCCCCTTGCAAGGACCGAAGCGACAGGCTCAACTGTCCGGCTTTTTGCGCCAGCGCCAGCCGCTGACCTTGTTCCGGCGTCACTTCAACAGTGACGGTGCGGGCAATCCCGGGCTCATCCAACTCTTCGTCTGCAGTTTGGTCGACACCAATGATGCGAATGTTTTGCAGGATGGTGATCGCGCGCAGTTCTTCGTTTGAACCGCGGGTCAGAACGATGTCAACAAAGTCACCCGGGGTAACGAACCCACCAACGCCGGTTTGGGCGTCAACGTTAATTGCCATCGCGCGGTTATTTTCGCCAATGGTCTGAACAATGGTAACTTTTTCGCCGAACTCTGACACTTTTGACGCCAGCAGGATCTCACCCTGAGCCAGCGCACGTTTCGCGCGACGCGGGTCTGCGCCGGGCTCGGGCAGAACATCATCGAAGCTGGTGAAAACACCGGCCGGGACCGAATCTACCGGCCATTCAATCGTGGTCAGTTTGTGACCTTCGATCGGCGTCCCGAAAGCGATATCTTCAGCCACCGCTACAACCCGAACGATCGACGCGTCCGCAGCTGCTTCTTGATTTCTCTGTAGTTGATCTTGGGCGATCAGGACGGCACCGCCGGCCAGTCCGACACCCAGAAACGTCATTAGAAAAGACTTAATGCGCATAATGCCCTCCAATTTCCGAAGTCGGTTTAGGTCATCAGATACGGGCGAGTTGCTATATTGCCTTTACACAAGTCGACTAGAGAGCTGACGAAAACCGTTTAATTCTAGTGCGATACCCCGCAAGATCTTTGACGGGATATCTGGTTCATAGCGTACTTTGCCGCGTCGCTTAGCGAGTTGCTGCGCTGACGGCTGCCGAGAAGTTGTCACTCGTGGTGTCAGCAAGGTTCGTTAGAACCGTACCACCAACAACGATCGCAACGAACAGCGCGATACCGTATTCAACAAGTGTCGCACCGCGCTCGTCCTCACGAAGTTTCAGGAACACCTTACGAATAGAATTTTTCATGTCTCTTACTCCATACTCTTTAATCAAGTGCGATACGACGCACACAGTAAGCACTAGCCTTTGGTTGCAGATTTTTTCTGGCTATGTCGGCACTGTTTTTCAAAAATCGAAAATCAGCGCCGATTGTGCTTACAACTTGGCGCAGTTAGCGGGTAGCCGCTGTTACCGCGTCGCTGAAGTTCGAGCTTGTCTGACCGGCCAGGTTGGTCAGAACAGTACCGCCAACGACGATCGCAACGAACAGCGCGATGCCGTATTCAACCAGGGTCGCACCGCGCTCGTCGTCACGCAGCTTCAGGAAAATCTTGCGAATTGAATTCTTCATAATTTGTACTCCAGACTGTTTTACCAAGTGCGAAATCTCCGCACACACACGAGGTACACATCCCCGTTAATAGAATTGATACCAATCGGTGTTCATCTAAACCTCCCCCCAAACGAAAAGGTTTTCCCGTATAACGGGAATTTTCTTTCGAATTGGGCAGATTTGTGGCCGGAGTTTGGTAGAAATCAATCAAATACACCGAGATTCGCCGGAATCAGGGTGCGGTCGAATCGTAAATAGGGAATTTGCACAGATTTAAGGTGGCGAACCCCATTTCCCGCGTTCGTTCACGGAAGTAACGCGTCGCGTGATCGTATTGAGCTGAGAAACACAAAAGCCCACCGTATTCGGCGGGCCTTAGTTCACATACTACATCAAAAAAATTAGGCGTCAGACCGTGACGCCCTGTAGCACCTGATCGCGTGACAGCTCTTGCCGGGTGCCTTCCATCAGAATCTCGCCCCGTCTGAGGACGACGAACCTGTCTGCCAGGTCGTAGGCAAAATCAAAATACTGCTCGACCAGAACGATCGCCATCTCACCTTTGGTTCTGAGGTGGCGAATAACGTCTCCGATCTGCTGTATGATATTGGGCTGGATTCCTTCGGTGGGTTCGTCCAGCAACAACAAGCTCGGCTTGGTGATCAATGCCCGGGCGATAGCCAATTGCTGCTGCTGCCCCCCAGACAGGTCTCCGCCCCTGCGATTTTGCATTTGGTTGAGAACCGGGAACAGGTCGAAAATCTCGTCCGGAATAAAGTGCTGATCTGATGGCAGGCAAGCGAACCCAGTCTCCAGGTTCTCGCGCACTGTTAAAAGCGGAAAGATCTCTCTTCCCTGCGGAACATAAGCGACACCTTTCCAGGCCATTCGGTGGGCGGGGAGTGCTGGCAGGGTTTCACCATTCAGCTCAAGCGATCCGCCCGAACGCGGATGCGTCCCTGAGATCGCTTTGATCAGGCTTGTCTTGCCAACGCCGTTTGTGCCCATGACACAGGTCACTTCACCCACTGCGGCCTCCATCGAAATGCCGTATAGGATTTGCGAGTGACCATAGTGCAAAGTCAGATCATTCAGTTTCAGCATCGCTCAACGCCCCAGATAGACGTCAATGACGTCCTGATTTGATGTGACATGGTCCAATGAGCCCTCTGCCAGAACTGAGCCTTCGTGCAGAACTGTGACCTTGCAATTCAGGCGGCGGACGAATTCCATATCATGCTCCACCACAACCACGGCACGGGTTTTGGCAGCCTGCACCAGCAGATCAGTGGTGTGTTCCCGTTCCTGCGGGGTCATCCCGGCGGCAGGTTCATCAACCAGCAACAATCGAGGTTCTTGCGCCAGTAACATCCCAATCTCGAGCCATTGCTTCTGACCATGGCTGAGTTCACCCGATTTACGACTCAGTTCATCCTTAAGGCCGATCTCGGCAGCCAATTCTTCAACCTTCTCCAGATCGGCCGAAGACGGTCGGTAGAACAAGACACCCAGCCAGCCGCGCTTGTTCTTCAACGCCATCAGCAGGTTTTCCTGGACGGTCTGATCCTCGAACACGGTGGGTTTCTGGAATTTCCGCCCGATCCCCGCCTGCGCGATCTTGGCCTCGCTCATACGCAGAAGAGAGACAGATTTCTCACCCCAGATCACCCTGCCCTCATCAGGCCGGGTTTTGCCGGTGACGATATCCATGAAGGTCGTTTTACCTGCCCCGTTTGGTCCGATCACGGCGCGCAGCTCTGCATTGCCGATCTGGAAAGAAAGGTTGTTGATCGCACGGAAGCCGTCGAAGGTGACCGAAACGCCGCTGACCTCTAGCAGAGTACTCATTCCGTGGCCTCCTTTTCGCGCAATGCGCTGTCATCAGGCCCAAGGGCCGCGCCGTGGCGCTGTGGCGCGCGGCGGTTGGTCCAAAGGTCGAACAACCCGCCGATACCCTTGGGGGCGAACAGCGTCACCAGCACGAAGGACACGCCCAGCAGCACCTGCCACCAGTCGACCCATTTGATCGTGTAGAAGCCCAGCGGAATGTCCGGGGCCTGTCCGCCGGTGAACCATGTGCTGAGCAAACTCACAAACGCCGCGCCGATCACCGCGCCATACAGGCGGCCGCGCCCGCCTATGGCGACCCAGACGGCCAGATAGATCGAGGCGATCGGGGCCATTTCCTCGGGGTTGATGATACCCGCTTGCGGGTAATAAAGCGCGCCCGCGATTGCCGCGATGCAGGCGGTCAGGGTGAAGACGGCCAGTTTGTAGACCTCGACCGAGTAGCCAAGGAACCGAACACGCGCCTCGTTATCGCGGATACCACGGATGACCGAGCCAAATTTGCCCGACACGACCCACGCGGCCAGCATGTAGCCCAGCCCCAAGGCCAAAGCCGAGGCCCAGAGGAACCACATCGACACCACATCCTGCGAGGCGGTGACGCCGGGCAGGTTCTGCAGGCCGGACAGGCCATTGTTGCCGCGCAAGCCGCTGTCGTTCTGGAACAGGTACAGGGCCAGCGCCAAAGTCATGGCCTGAGTCAGGATCGACAGGTAGACGCCCGTCACCCGGCTGCGAAACGCGAGCCAACCAAAGATCAGCGCCAGAAGGCCCGGCACCAGCACGACCAGCGCCAGTTGCAGGAACAGGCTGTCCGAAAAGGACCAGATCAGCGGAAATTCGGACGATCCGACAACGCCGAAGATTTGCGTGCCGATGGCGTCCACGACCTCGGACGGGGTGGGCGGGATATCGGCTTGGGACAGTGACTCGACCACGATCAAACGCGTGCGTTCGTACATCAGCCACATGCCGATCATATAGCCGCCCAACCCGAAAAAGGCGAAATGGCCTAGTGAAAGAATGCCCGTGAACCCCCAGACCAAATCCATCGCGACGGCGATCAGGCACAGGCACAGGGTTTTGCCCAACGTCTTGACGAAACTGGTTGAGATCACGCCGATCCCGAACCCTTCGGACAAAACGGTGACGCCCAAAGTGAACAGGGACAGGATGGCCAGAAAGACCAGCACCGAGGGATTCTTGGCGACAAAGCTGCGTTCCATGGCTCAATCCCCCGCCGCGCGGCCTTTGAGGGCGATAATGCCCCTTGGCCGGAACTGGATGAAAATGATGATGAAGATGATCATGTAGGTTTGCGCGGCCAGAGTGTTCGACGGGTTCATCCACTCGATCCCCTTTTGCAGGAAGCCGATCATGCCTGCCCCCGCCAGCGCCCCCCAGATATTGCCGACACCGCCAACAACCACGGTCATGAAGCTTTGCACGATATAGTCGCTGCCCAGATCGGACGTGACCTTGGCGAACAGACCAATCGCGACCCCCGCAATCCCGGCGATGCCCGAGCCCAGCCCGAAGGTCAGCATATTCACCCGCCCCGGGTTGATGCCCATAGACCCAGCCATGCGTGGGTTCTGCGTGACGGCGCGCATCTCAAGCCCCAGCCGCGTGCGTTTCATGATGTAGAGGAACAGCCCCAGAAAGATCATCGCCAGAACGAAGATCGCGATACGGATGTAACTGATCGAGACCACATCGTTCAGCACCCAAGCCCCGTCCAGCCAGCCGGGCGCCGTCAGCGGCCGGGCCTGCGTGCCAAAAATGTTCTTGGCCAGCTGCTGCAGCGCAATCGAGATACCAAACGTCGCAAGAAGCGTCTCCAGCGGGCGGGAATACAGCCAACGGATCACCAGCCGCTCCATCGCGACGCCCATGGCGAAGGTGACCGCAAAGGCCATCGGGATGGCGACGATGATCGACAGCGTATGGTCGGGGATGAACTGCTGCACCACATAGCCGGTGTACGCGCCCATCATGATGAACTCGCCATGGGCCATGTTGATGACGCCCATCACGCCGAAGGTGATGGCAAGACCGATAGCGGCAAGGAAATAGATCGAGGCCAGAGAAATCGCGTCCAGTGTCAGGTCAAGCGTCTGGTTCAGGCCGACCTTCAACTCAATCTTTTCCAGTGCCTGTACCGCGGCGGCGGTCACTTCGGGTGAGGGTTCCGTGTAGGTGTCAAAGAACACATGTTCAGCCAGCGCCGCGTCTATGTCGGCCTCAGTCACCAAGGCGGGAACGACCCCGGCCTCGGCCAAGGCTGCATAAGCCCGAGCGCGAGTAGCATCCGTATTCAGTTGGGCAACCGGAATGTCACCAACACGGCCACCGTCAATATTGGCCGCAAGAGCTGCCCGGATATCATCTGGTGAAATGCGTGGAGGTGCCAGATCGCTGGTCACCAGCAAGTCATACGCCTCATCGCGCGACAATTCACTGGAATCCGGTTCCAAAACGGCGGCGATATTCGCATCAGACGGCAATTCCGACGCTGCCTGTCGTGTCGTGACGATCAAGGGGTTCAACGCCCCACGGACGTCGACACCCAGATCGTCGGACATTTGCTCAATCGCGGCCACGCGCGCGGCGGTATCCTCGTCATACCCAATCGTCAGTAACCGTTCGAGCCACTGTTTCTGAGCCTTCAGATCAGCGTCGGGTTCATCGTCAATTGAGGCGCGCAAAGGGTTCAAAAGAACACCTTCGGGATCACGTGCTATAGATTCTAGTGCGGCCAGTCGTTTTGCGCGATCAGGATCAGTCAGTTGGAACTGCACCAGCGCCGTTCCAATCATCGCGCGGATGCCGCTGTTGGGTTTCAACTGTTTCAGGTCGGATTTCTCGAACGTGCCGACAACCTCTCCGGTGTCGAAATCGGTCAGTTCATAAGACCGCCCCTCACCCTTTTTCCCGGCAAAGAACAGACCATCCGACTTGCGCATCCACATGTCTTTGGCGGCCCATGTCTCAAGCATCACTTGCGCTTGCGGCAACCCGCTGGACGCAATCGCATCGATCGCTGGCCCGATCGTCTTGCGCGAGCTTTTGGCGATGATCTCCTGATGCTCTTGCAGGATCGGTTGCAGACCGGCCTCTTGCGCGTTGGCAGTCAGGCAGGCGCATAGAATTGCGAGGCCCGCAAGGAAAAGTCGTAACATGTGGTGAAACCCGAGGTGTCTTTAGGGCAAGGCGGGCGATAACACCCGCCTTGCGTAAGGTTTAGTAGTTCGACAGGGTCTGAACGCAGGTCTCGGTCTCGGTGTTGTACATACCGCAGCCCAGTTCTTTCCAATCCGACTTCAGAACCGCCGATTCCGGCAGGAAGTCGGTCCAGGCATCGCCCGGTACAACGTCGGTTTCGCTGATGATGTCGAACTGACCGTCTTCCTGAATCTCACCGATCAGAACCGGTTTGGCCAGGTGGTGGTTCGGCAGCATGACAGCAGTACCACCGGTCAGGTTCGGGAATTCCTGGCCGTACATGGCAGCGCGTACATCATCAACTTCGGTCGAGCCCGCAGCAGTGGCCGCGTTCACCCACATGTTGAAGCCGATATAGTGGGCTTCCATTGGGTCGTTGGTCACGCGATCTTCGCCCATGGTGGCTTTCCATGTTTCGACGAATTCTGCGTTGGCATCGGTATCGGCAGACTGGAAGTAGTTCCACGCCGCCAGGTGGCCCACAAGGTTGGTGGTATCCAGACCAGACAGTTCCTCTTCACCGACCGAAAACGCCACAACAGGAATGTCATCAGCCGATACGCCAGCAGCGGCCAGTTCTTTATAGAAGCCGATGTTGGCGTCACCGTTGATGGTCGAGATTACGCCGACTTTTTTACCATCTGCACCCAAGGCGACCACGTCCGCCACGATCTTGGACCAGTCAGAATGACCGAAGGGTGTGTAGTTTACAAAGATATCCTCTTCCGCGATTCCCTTACCCTTCAGGTAGCTTTCGAGAATGTTGTTGGTGGTGCGGGGATAGACATAGTCCGTACCCAGCAGGGCAAACTTTTCAACGCCCAGTTCGTCCAGGAAGTAATCGGTCGCAGGAATTGCCTGCTGGTTCGGTGCAGCACCGGTGTAGAAAACGTTCTTGGACGACTCTTCGCCCTCATACTGAACCGGATAGAACAGCAGGCCGTTCAGCTCTTCGATGACCGGCAGAACCGACTTACGGCTAACGGAGGTCCAGTTGCCAAAGATCACATCCACTTCGTGCACGGTCAGCAGCTCACGCGCTTTTTCCGCAAACAGCGGCCAGTCGGATGCGGGGTCGACCACAACGGCTTCCAGCTGTTTACCCAGCAGCCCGCCTTTGGCGTTTTGCTGGTCGATCAGCATCAGCATCGTGTCTTTCAACGTGGTTTCCGAAATCGCCATGGTGCCCGACAGCGAGTGCAGCACACCGACCTTGATGGTATCTTCTGCCGACAGCGCAGCAGTGGCCATTGCAGCAAATACAACCGATCCGGCGAGCGTGGATTTGAGAGATTTCATGTAGTCCTCCTGGGCGGGGCCGGGAGAGAGGGCTTGCGCTTGTGCGCACTCTTCTTCTACCTGATCCCCGCAACTGTTGTTGCGATCCGTGTGGCGGTTGTGTTCGAGGTCCAATTCGCGCAGCCGTCACACACCCCCGGTAGTTGTTTGCCCGGCAGGCCCCATACGCATTCTGCAACGCGGCAAAATAGGCAAACTGGCGGGCGAAAGATTTGATCACGCTCGCCCCGTTTGCACAATTTTTAACCTAAATGCCGGATGTGTGATTAAAAATTAATCCAATAGGGCTGCTCGGCGCACAAAAGCGACAGGACACAATAGAGTTTCGACATCGCAGCGGTGAAAAAAGCGCCAGACGAAAAACACCCGAAGGCTGCCGCGATTACACACCAATCCCCTATAACGCCCGTGACGCAGGCCGCACCGCCTCGTGCCGAAGGACGAATTGCGCTGAGTGCCAAGCCGCTGGGTAAGCGCAGCGTCATTGAAGGCTTTCGCCAGTCCGGTTCATATAAGTGCCTGTTCCCTCACGGCGCAGACACGCATCTGGATGCGGTGCTGCTGAACACGGCCGGGGGCGTGACCGGCGGCGATCGTTTCCTGTTTTCAGGCAAGGCGGCCTCGGGCACTACGATGACGCTGACCACGCAGGCGTGCGAGCGCGCCTATAAAGCCCAACCGGGGCAAACGGGTCGGATAAGGAACACGGTGACGGTTGAACCAAATGCACGCGTTAACTGGTTGCCGCAAGAAACGATACTTTTTAACGGCAGCGCCTTAGATCGGCGCCTGATCATCAACCTTGCGCCAAAGGCTTCGGCTTTGATGGTAGAGCCTTTGGTATTTGGCCGCCCTGCTATGGGCGAGGTCCTGACAGATATTCACCTGCAAGACAGGATCGAGATTCGGCGCTCGGACACGCCGATCTTCATTGATGCTTTGTCTTTCGAAGGCGATTTGAACGCGCATTTGTCACGACCCACGATTGCAAATGGCGCGGGGGCGATGGCGCTGATCGTCTTTGCGTCGCCAACAGCCGAAGGGCAGTTGGATCCGATCCGTAAACTGTTGCCGACAACAGGCGGCGCAAGCCTGCTGCATGACGACCTGCTGGTTATCCGCTTGCTGGCAGATGACAGCTTTACCCTTCGCCGCACTTTGATGCCGATCCTGCGGCGGCTGAACAACGATACCCTCCCACGATGCTGGATGCTCTGACATGAATTTGACGCCCCGAGAAAAAGACAAACTGCTGGTCGCCATGGCCGCCGAGGTCGCCCGTAAACGGCTGGCCAGAGGCGTCAGGCTAAACCACCCCGAGGCAATCGCCCTGATCACCGACGCCGTGGTCGAAGGCGCCCGCGACGGGCGGTCCGTCGCCGACATGATGCAGGCCGGAGCCGAAGTGATCACTCGCGATCAATGCATGGAGGGCGTGCCCGAGATGATCCACGAGGTTCAGGTCGAAGCCACCTTTCCCGATGGCACCAAGCTGGTGACCGTTCACAACCCCATTCGCTGACAAAAGGAACCAAATATGACCCGTATGCTTTTCCCCGCCCTGATCCTTGCAGGCCCCGCCGCAGCGCATAATGACACACATGTTCACGCGCATGGGTCAGACTATGCCACGTTGGGCGTTGGTCTTGCCGTCGTTGCGCTGGCTGCTTTGGCACTGATGGTGAAGCTGAACAAATGATCCCCGGAGAGCTCTTCCCGGCGGACGGTGAAATCACCCTGAACGCCGATGCCGAGGCGATCACCCTTATGGTCGCCAATACCGGAGACCGCCCGGTTCAGGTCGGCTCGCACTATCACTTTGCGGAAACCAATCCGGCGCTTGAATTTGATCGGGCCGCTGCGCATGGCCTGCGTCTGGACATCGCGCCGGGCACTGCAGTGCGGTTTGAGCCGGGACAAAAACGCGAAGTCACACTGATCCCCATTGGCGGCGGACGCCAGATCTACGGGTTCAATCAAAAGGTAATGGGGGCGCTCTGATGCCAGCAACGATAAAACGGTCCGATTACGCAGCGATGTTCGGCCCCACCACTGGTGACAAGCTGCGTCTGGCTGATACCGATCTGGTGATCGAGGTTGAACGCGATTTGTCCGCCGAGCGCGCGGGCGCAGCCGCGACCGGCGGAACCGGAGACAATGCTCTTTTATATGGTGAAGAGGTCAAGTTCGGCGGCGGCAAGGTGATCCGCGACGGGATGGGGCAGTCTCAGGTTACACGCGCCGCGGGGGCCGTGGATACCGTCATCACCAACGCGCTGATCGTTGATCACTCGGGTATCTACAAGGCGGATGTGGGCCTGAAAGACGGGCGTATTGCCAAGATCGGTAAGGCCGGAAACCCCGACACGCAACCCGGCGTCGACATCATCATCGGCCCCGGCACAGAGGCTATCGCAGGCGAAGGGCGCATCCTGACCGCAGGCGGATTCGACAGCCATATCCACTTTATCTGCCCCCAACAGATCGAGGATGCGCTGCATTCCGGGCTGACCACCATGCTGGGCGGCGGCACCGGCCCCGCGCATGGCACCTTGGCGACCACCTGCACGCCCGGCCCCTGGCATATCGGGCGCATGTTGCAGGCGGCTGATGCCTTTCCGATGAATCTGGCTTTTGCAGGTAAGGGCAACGCCTCGCTGCCCGCCGCGCTGGAGGAGCAGGTCAAAGCCGGGGCCTGCGCCCTGAAGCTGCACGAAGATTGGGGCACGACCCCTGCCGCCATCGACTGCTGCCTATCAGTCGCGGATGCGATGGACGTGCAGGTGATGATCCACACCGACACGCTGAACGAGTCCGGTTTCGTAGAAAACACCGTGGCAGCCATGAAGGGCCGGACGATCCACGCATTCCATACCGAGGGCGCAGGCGGCGGTCACGCCCCGGATATCATCAAGATCTGTGGTGAGAACCACGTTCTGCCCTCGTCCACCAATCCGACGCGACCTTTTACCGTAAACACGGTCGAAGAGCATCTGGACATGCTGATGGTGTGCCACCACCTCGACAAGTCCATTCCCGAAGACGTGGCCTTTGCTGAAAGCCGCATCCGTCGCGAGACCATCGCGGCCGAGGATATTCTGCATGACATGGGCGCGTTCTCGATCATCGCCTCGGATAGTCAGGCCATGGGTCGAGTCGGAGAGGTTCTGATCCGTACATGGCAGACCGCCGATAAGATGAAGAAGCAACGCGGTCGACTGCCCGAAGAAACAGGTGATAACGACAACCTGCGTGTACGCCGCTATATCGCCAAGTACACGATCAACCCTGCCATCGCGCATGGCCTGAGCCATGAGATTGGCAGTATCGAAGAAGGCAAACGCGCCGACCTTGTTCTGTGGAACCCAGCCTTCTTCGGTGTAAAGCCCGAGATGGTTCTGCTGGGCGGCACAATTGCCTGCGCTCAGATGGGCGATCCCAATGCTTCAATCCCGACGCCGCAGCCGGTCTATAGTCGCCCGATGTTCGGGGCCTACGGGCGCTCGGTCGAAAATTCGGCCATCACCTTTGTTTCCGCAGCGGCCCAAGCAGATGGGATCGGCGACAGCCTCGGCTTGGCGAAACAGACAGTCGCTGTGCAGAACACGCGCAATATCGGTAAGCGTGATCTGCTGCTGAACGATGCCACACCCGAGGTCGAGGTTGATCCCGAAACCTATGAAGTGCGCGCAGACGGAGAGTTATTGACCTGCCAGCCTGCCGAGGTCCTGCCGATGGCACAGCGCTATTTTATGTTCTGACCAAAAAGGGGCCGCGTTGCAGCATAGGCAGCGCGGTCATGACCGAAGACACACTAGTTAATGAGGCCAGCATGAAATTTACTAAAGAGCATGAGCGGACCAGCGTCTCAGAGGGTCCAAATGGCACATTCTGCGACAACACCACAGGCGCGTTCTTCGTTAGCCGCACTGATCGCATGGCACGGCCAGTCAGTCTTTTGCGCACTCACTCGAATAGCCGAAGCACAATCGAAGGTTCAGAAAATCGTCGACCTGTAATCGCTAGGCAACGAGGAACTGCGCAAACGCTGCCTCACACACGATTGGATCGTAAACTGCGTTTTCGCGAACTCAGTCTGGCTCCGACCGGGTCCGCCGCAGGGGGGCTATACTGATGAATGCCCTGCTGTGTACGGCCCGCCAGTATCACGATCACACCCATGGTGAACCTGCCGACCTCTTATCGCTGACCTATGAGGATCGCTTTCTGCGGCGCAAGGTCCTGACATGCGAAAGCGGTGAGCAAATTCTGATCGACCTTTCGAAGACAACCTCACTGGACCATGGTGGCGCGCTGATCCTTGATGACGGTCGGGAAGTTGGAATACAGGCCGCGCCGGAAGCGCTGCTTGAGATTACTGCGCCCGACCTAACCCGCATCGCGTGGCATGTAGGCAACCGACATACACCCTGTCAGGTAGGGTCGGACCGGCTGCTGATACAGGTCGACCATGTCATCCGTGACATGCTT
This sequence comes from Ruegeria sp. G5, assembly GCF_056533365.1. Classification (NCBI taxonomy): domain Bacteria; kingdom Pseudomonadati; phylum Pseudomonadota; class Alphaproteobacteria; order Rhodobacterales; family Roseobacteraceae; genus Ruegeria; species Ruegeria sp. G5. The sequence goes on from NZ_JBQFOK010000013.1 coordinate 56,038, forward strand.
TTGAAACTCGGCGCGACAGTGCGCGAAGTGCGCGAGCCCTTTACGCCCGAAGGTGGTGCCTATGGTCATGGCAGGACGCATGGTCACGCCCACTGACGCCGATATCCTGACGCTGACGCAGTGGCTGTCGCCTGCCTATCCGGTTGGCGGCTTCGCCTATTCTCATGGGCTGGAATGGTCTATCGAGTCCGGCCGCGTGCGCAATGTAAAAGATACAGGCGATTGGATTTCAGACGTCCTGACGCACGGCACAGGCCGAAACGACTGCATCTTTCTGATTGCCGCATACAACGCGGACACACCCCAAGACTTGTGTGATGTTGACCAACGCGCGCGTGCGTTTTGCGCCTCGGCTGAACGGCTGCTTGAGACCCGCCTGTTGGGCGAGGCCTTTGGCAACGTAACGGCCGGGATTTGGGAACTGGACGTGCAATCCTTGACCTATCCGGTTGCCTTGGGACACGCTGCGAAACTACAAAACCTACCCCTAGGGTTGACCGCGCAGATGTATCTTCAGGCATTCATGTCAAACCTCGTCGCTTGCGCAACGCGCCTTGTGCCTCTGGGCCAAACCGAAGGACAGCGTTTGATCCGCGATCTGACGCCTCTTTGCCAACAAATCGCGAGCGATGCTTTAGACGCTGATCCCGATGATCTTGGATCGACCGCCTTTATTTCCGACATCGCGTCGATGAAACACGAAACTCAATATTCAAGGATGTTCCGAACATGAGCAGCATGAACGGCCCTCTGCGCGTGGGCATCGGTGGCCCTGTTGGCGCGGGCAAAACCACTTTGACCGCCGCCCTGTCCGAAGCTTTGCGCGACAAACTATCGATCGGTGTCATCACCAATGACATCTACACGCGCGAAGACGCCGAAGCCCTGATGCGCATGCAGATTCTTCCGCAAGATCGCATTATTGGCGTCGAAACGGGGGGATGTCCTCACACAGCAATCCGCGAGGACGCCTCGATCAATCTGGCCGCGGTTGCTGAGATGCAATCCCGCCACCCCGAGATTGATGTCGTGCTGATCGAAAGCGGCGGCGACAATCTGTCTGCCACTTTCAGCCCGGAATTGGCGGATGTGACCTTGTACGTGATCGACGTGGCTGCGGGCGAGGAAATACCCCGTAAAGGTGGCCCAGCGATCACGAAATCGGACATCCTGATCATCAACAAAACAGACCTCGCGCCATATGTCGGAGCGTCGCTTGAAGTCATGGATCGCGATGCAACGCGAATGCGCAATGGCCGACCGTTCGTCTTTACATCTTTGAAAAGCAGGAACGGCGTCGATGAGATCGTCGATCTATTGGCGAAAATCGGCGGCCTGTCTTTTTCATCAGAGGCCGAGGACGCAGCTCGCGTCGCACAAGACGCGTAAATCCAGCCATTGCATGCAGACAGCCAACGCCGTGAAAACAACGGAGCTGGCACTGCTCTTCTTCGATCGCTTTTAAGGGAAATCCGAGTGTCGCTGCCTTAAGGGTGCAAGTTCGGATGGTCGCGTGCTTGATTAGGTTTGGGCCTTAACAGTCACCGCGCCGAAATCCGACACCTCTGTTTCGACGCCCACATAATAAGCTTTTAAAGCTCCACTGTCATTTAAATAGAGACAATGCGTCAAAAAATGAAAAATTGATCCCATTTACGTAACAGGTTTGTAAATTTTTCTTGACGTATTTGTAAAATTACTCAGACTTAATAGTCAATTTTAGTGTTCTCCAACCAACGAGAATGGCGCCCGGGACACGCAAAGACGCTGAAGTAAAAGACATTAGTCATTTCCAAACCCCAGTGGCAGCGGTCGTAGTGTTCGCAGCTAGTGCTGGGAAACAACGTTCAAGCTGAAGAAAAAAAATTGACCCATAGCACAGACCAAAGACTTACATCGGCCAACTTGAGCCTTCTTCCTGAAGAAAGACCTCGTATTTTCTTGTTGGTCAGCTTGTTGGCAATCGTCTCCTGTATTGCACTATCCCAAACCTTTTTCCCGAACCTTGGGCCCTCGCAGGAAAAAATCAACTCACCCATCGAAGCACAGCGTTGGCTTGCGCGCGTCACTCTGTTCGAGATCGCTTTCTTACGTGGACTTTTATTGACGGTCGGCATTGCCTCTGCGCTGATCTGGATAAAATGGGAAGCTGTTTCTAACTCGCGCTTCGTAGCGGTTGTAAGCGCACGCGAGCCATACCCACTGGTCGAAGAGGGCCGGTTTAACGGGTCTTTCAAGATTATGATGGCCCTTACTGCATTTCTGATGCTGATCACGGGCCTAGGGTCTGTCTACCCTGTGCTGCTGCCGGAAATAGTCGTGATCGAAGATGGGTTGATTGAATACTTTACGGCTTTCCTGTTCGTTCCCTGTTCGATCATCGCCTTTGTGCTTGCACGCCGTGAACCCGTCCGCATGAGGAAAACAATCCTCTATATCCTGGCGATCGGTTTTTTCTTTTGCTTCGGAGAAGAACTAAGTTGGGGTCAGCGCATTTTCGACTTTTCGACCCCAGACACTTTGATGGCTGCGAACGCACAAGGCGAAGTCAACCTGCACAACTCGTTCGGCTATGCGGCCGACCACCTTTTCCGAGCCTTGGTACTACTTTATGGAGTACTAATCCCCGTGCTTGCATACCGAAGCGCGTTCATGCACAGGCTCTTTGACTATACTGGCATACCAATTGCATCTATTGGGTTAGCGATCGGTTTTTTTGTGGCGTCGCTGATTCAAGATGTTTCGGTATACCAGATTCTGCCTGAGACTTATCTACGCCAAGCTGAAGTTCGTGAGCTGATATGCGCCGTGGGTTTTCTGCTGCTGATGCTCGAAACGCGCCAGTTACAGGCTAGTGTCGCCGCATCTCGGAAAGACTAATTGCAGTTCATCTAATCTCATTTGAATTCTCGCGCCTCTCCTAAACAGCAGAGCGGGTGCAAGCCGCTGCGGTCGAAGCGAATATTCTGACCGAAAGAGCAGCGCCATCCTTTAGACGCTAATGGCAGGTCGACTTGAATTGCTAACACCCATCAGGCTTTGCCAAGCGTCAAATTGTGACAAGTAGACATACCCATTCAGCTGCTCCAGAAAGTGCGAGCGCTTCAGCCTGTCCATAACTGGGCCTTTGACCTCGGAAAGGTGCAAACCGACCCCCATATCAATCAGCCGCCGGTTTACGGCTTCAAGGCTTTCGAGGGCGGAAAAATCCACCTCATTCACGGCAGAGCACATTAGTACGACGTTCTGCACGCCGTCTCCGTCGGTGACTCTTTTTTGGATCAGATCCTCAAGAAAACGCGCATTTACAAAGTACAGGCTTTCATCGACGCGCAATGTCACAAGCGACGGATCCGTTTCCACTTGATGTCGAAGAATGTTTCTAAAATGCTGCGTTCCGCTCACAAGACCCACTTCGGCAACATGTGGGCGCGACGTCTTGTACAGGTGCAAAAGAACCGAAATCGCCACGCCCGAGGCAACCCCCACTTCGACCCCCAATCCAAGCGTCAGAAAGATTGTTGCAGCAACAGCGGTAAAATCTGCCCGCGAATAGCCCCAAGTCTTTTTCAGGATCGACAAATCGACAAGACTTAGGACAGCGACAATGATCGTTGCCGCAAGTGTCGCCTTGGGCAGAAAGTAGACCAATGGCGTCAGCGCTACTGCCGCGATCGCCAGTCCGACCGCCGTAAAGCCCCCGGCAGCCGGTGTCTCGGCCCCGGCGTCATAGTTCACGACCGATCTGGAGAACCCGCCCGTGACGGGATATCCACCTGTGAAAGCCGCACCCAGATTTGCGGCACCCAGCCCAATCAGCTCCTGATCGGGGTCGATACGCTGACGTTTCTTGGCAGCCAGCGTCTGAGCAACCGAGACGCTTTCGACAAAACCGATGATGGAAATCAGGATGGCGGGAACTGCAAGTGCTTGCAGCAACTCAATCGAAAAACCCGGCATAGTCAGCGGCGGCAGGCTTTGCGGCACCGAACCAACGATCTGCACGCCATGATCTGCAAGGCCGAACCACCAGACGCAAGTGGTCGTCGCAACGACGGCTGCGACTGGTCCAGCTTTGGTCAGGATGTCGGCTGCAATCGGAGCAATGCCCAGCGCATTCAGCAATGGCCTCAGGTGTTTACGGGCCAAAAACAGAAATCCAGTCGCTGCGATACCAATTGCAACCGTAATCCAATTGGTTTCGGGAAGATGCTGCGCAAGTGATCCCAACATTTCAGGCAAAGTGTGCCCATGCGCAGAAACGCCCAGGATATGTTTGAGCTGGCTGGTCGCGATCAGAAGGCCAGAGGCAGTGATAAACCCGGCAATCACCGGGTGGCTTAGGAAATTGGCCAGAAAGCCCAGCCTCAACACGCCCATCAGAACAAGAAACGCCCCAGACAAAAAAGCCAGTGTCAGGGCCGCCACCGCGTAGCCGACCGTACCCTGCTCTGCCACCTGCCCGATGGCTGTCGCTGTCAACAAGGATACGACAGCGACCGGGCCGACCGCCAGCGCCCGGCTAGAGCCGAAGATCGAATAGAGTATGATTGGCACAATCGACGCGTAGATCCCGGCCTCGGGCGGCAACCCCGCCAATAGCGCATACGCCAGCGATTGTGGGATCAACATGATGGTCACGATCAACGCCGCGACAAGATCATTTGAAAAAGCACCGCGCGTATAGGTGCGGCCCCAGTCCAAAACCGGGACATACCGGCGAAGTCGTTCGTTCATATGCCTCTTCCAGTGATCCAAGCGGGCCGTCCGACAGCACGGCCCGCATTGGCAGGTATTCCATTATTCGGGTGCGACCTTCAGTTTTTCGGGCCGCGCCATCCACTCTTTGCCGCGTAGCATGGCCTTCCAGTAGATCGGCGGCAGTAAGCTTTCCTTAAGGAACCACGCCATGCGACTGGGCTTGGTGCCGTCAATAACGAAACGGGGAAAGCTTGGCTTCAGCGCGCCGCCATAGCCGAATTCAGCCAAAACGATTTTGCCGCGTTCAACCGTCAATGGGCATGACCCATAGCCGTCATATTGCGCCACTGCTGACCGTCCCGCGATATCCGCCACGATGTTATCAGCAACCGTTGGGGCCTGTTTGCGCGCAGCCGCAGCCGTTTTGGCGTTGGGCGCATTCATCACATCCCCAAGGGACCAGACGTTTTCATAACTTTTGTGGCGCAGCGTTGCCTGATCAACGTCGATCCAACCTGCAGCATCCGCAAGTGGCGAAACACGCACGAAATCCGGTGCCGTCTGGGGCGGACATACATGGATCATGTCGAACTCGACTTCGACCGTTGTGGGATCGCTTTCAGGTTTGGCTACTTGGAAAACAGCGGTTTTGGCCGGGCCGTCTATGGACACCAGATTGTGGAAGTAGTTCAGGGTCGCGTCGTATTTCTCGATATACTCCTGCAGAGCGGGAACATAGTCCTTAACCCCGAACAACACTCCGCCCGCATTCATGAACTGAATGTCGATATCTTTCAGGACACCCCGCCGGAACCAAGAGTCGCCAGACAGGTACATCGCTTTTTGCGGAGCGCCTGCGCATTTGATCGGCATCGGAGGTTGCGTAAAGACAGCACGACCCTTGCGCATCCGCTGAACCAATTGCCAAGTGTATGGCGCGAGGTCATAGCGGTAATTAGATGTCACCCCGTTCCGGCCCAGCGTTTCTTCCAGCCCCTCAACTTTGCCCCAATCCAGTTTAAGGCCCGGGCAGACGACCAAACGGTCATACTTGACGACCCGGCACCCATCCAACACGACCGCGTTGTTCTTGGGCTCAAACGCGGCAACCGCGGCCTTGATCCAGTGTACGCCTTTGGGGATCAGGCTTCCCATGGTTTTTGCTGTGGTCTGCGCGTCAAAGATACCGCCACCAACCATTGTCCAGCCGGGCTGATAATAATGGATATCCGCTGGGTCGATCACCGCAACGTCCAGATCGGGCTGACGCGACTTAAGGCTGGCCGCAACCGAAATGCCGCCTGCCCCCGCACCAACAATCACCACCTGAAAATGCGCGTCCCCGGAATCTGTCGGAGTTTTGCCGCCATTTGCAATCCGCCGGGCAACACCGTTCATGTCGTACCCGGCCTCTTTGGTGGCCATGAGGATCTTGGACATGGGGCGTTTGGGTGCCTCGTGAAACGACCAAAGCGTGGCCGACCGCGTCCCGGTGCGGCAATAGGCCAGGACCGGACGCTGCACCTCTTCCAGCGCATCAGCAAAGGCTTTGACGTCCTGATCCTTCACCAGTCCGGCCTTAACCGGCACGTACCGCGCCTCGATCCCGGCTGCCTCAGCCGCGGCAGCGATTTCCTTGAACGAAGGTTGATCAGCGCCCTCTCCGTCAGGGCGATTGCAGATGATGGCGCGATATCCCTGCGCCGCGATTTCCTTTACGTCATCAATCGCGATCTGCGGGCTGACGGCGAATTTGTTTGTAATTGCGCGAAGTTCCATGAGTCTCCTCCCTGTTGCTGCTCAAAGACCGTTCACCGGCACTTTCAACATCGGGTTTCCGTCAGGGTCCTTCGGCACCTCACCGGCACGCATGTTTACCTGCAGTGAAGGAATGATGAGGTTGGGCATCGACAGCGTCGCATCACGTTCCGTGCGGAACTTAACAAAGTCTTCCTTGGACTTGCCGCCGCCGACATGGATGTTGGCTGCCTTTTCCTCGGCAACGCTGGTTTCCCATGCGATCGCGCGCCCATTGGGCCCATAGTCATGGCACATGAACAAACGGGTTTGGTCGGGCAGCGATAGCACCTTTTGGATCGAGTCGTACAAAACCCCGGCATCCCCGCCCGGAAAGTCGGCGCGCGCCGAGCCTCCATCCGGCATGAACAGCGTATCCCCGACAAAGGCCGCATCGCCCATGACATGCACCATACATGCAGGGGTATGCCCAGGCGTGTACATTGCAAAGGCCCGCATATTTCCGACCATGTAGGTGTCGCCGTCTTCGAACAACGCATCGAACTGCGACCCGTCGCGTTGAAACTCGGTCCCTTCGTTAAAGACCTTGCCGAACGTGTCCTGCACAACGGTTATTTTTGAACCAACGCCGATTTTGCCACCCAGTTTCTGCTGAATGTAGGGCGCGGCAGACAGGTGATCTGCGTGGACATGCGTTTCGATGATCCACTCGAGCTTTAGGTCTTTCTCCTGAATGACCCGGATCAATTCGTCGGCGTGATCAAAAGTGATGCGTCCGGCCGCATAGTCGATGTCCATAACGCTGTCGACAATTGCGCAGGCGTCCGAGGTTGGGTCTTTGACGATATAGCTGATCGTATTGGTTGCTTCGTCGAAAAACGCGAAAACGTCTGGTTTAACGCTTAGGTCAACGGGATAGGTCGTCATGTCAGTCTCCTCCGAATAGTCATCAGGTATTGGCCCGAACGCCGGGCAGTGTTGCGGATTGCAGGGTGCGGGCGATGGTAATACCCGCGATAAGGGCGCCTACGAATGCGAAGACTTCCCATCTGCCAGTGCCCAGCGCCGGCAGTGCACCACCGGGGCAGAACCCTGCGATGCCCCAACCGATGCCAAACAGGGCCGAACCGCCAACCAGTTTCGCGTCGATCTCTTGGGCTGATGGCAGATGGAAGCCCCTTGCCAAGACAGGTGTTTTGCGACCCAGAACCAGCTTGTAGCCGATGAAAGTGGTCACCAAGGCACCGCCCATGACAAAGATCAACGAGGGGTCCCAAGCTCCAAAAACGTCAAAGAAATTCAGAACCTTGGCAGGGTTCGACATCCCCGATATCGAAATGCCGATGCCAAAGATCAGCCCCACCAGATAAGTTGCGACAAGCCTCATTTCCTACCCTCCGATCACGTGACGGGTGATGTACACGGTGAGGAAAGTGAACAGCATGAAGGTGACGGTCGCGACGATAGATCGACCACTCAGCCGCGCCATACCGCACACCCCATGCCCCGAGGTGCACCCCGAGCCAAAGGTCACTCCTATTCCGACGATGACCCCGCCCAGCACAAAGGCCGCTGTGGATTGGGGGACCTGAACGGCGGGCATGTCACCGAAAACCAGCCAAATCACAACAGGGCCGGTCACCATTCCCGCCAGTAAGGTTGCGCGCCATGCAAAGTCCTGCGCGGACGTTGGTGACACAAGCCCGGCAAGTACGCCCGTCGCGCCCATGACACGCCCCATCAACAGCATCAGCAGGACTGACGCGATGCCAATCAGTACACCCCCGCCAAGGGACGCCCACGGGGTGAATACCGTTTCGATCATCCGCAGTTCCGGCAGGTTTTAAGGCCAATCAGGCTGTATAGCGGGCAATTGCCCACAAATGCTGTCAGTGTAAAAACAGCGGCCACAATAAGGGCCAGCCAAAACAAAGCGCCGGACCCAAGCAGGTTTGCACCCAATGCCGCAAACACCAGAGCAACGGCAATCAGAAGGCGCGCGCTGCGGTCGAATTTTCCCATATTGGTCGTCATGTCTCACTCCATCGAGAATCGATGAAATGAACCTGTCACACCGGGGGCCAAACCTTTGGTGACATGATCACCAAACTCTGGATATCGCGATTACTTGCGGCTCAGACCGTCGCGCCTGCCGAATTCACCATGTGTTCCAGCATACCCCGTTGGGTCAGGCGCACCTCGCCGCGGGATTGCTCCACCCACCCACGGCGCTGGAACTCGGACAACGTGCGCGAGATGACCTCGCGCGCTGTCCCCAACTCGGTACCCAGAAAGGCGTGGGTCGCGTGAACCGTGTCGTCCTGATCCGCCAGTTCAAGCAATCGGGCGGCAAGGCGCACATCCATGCGCTGGAAGACGATATCGTCGATCAAGGTGAACAAATCCGTGATCCGCCTCGAATAAGCGGTGAACACAAACTCGCGAAAGACTTTGGACTTGGCGACGAGATTATCAAAGGTTGCGCGGGGGATAGCCACAGCGCGCACATCCGTTTCGGCAATTCCATCGGCCGAGTAATCTTCGAATGCCAGCATGCAGGCCGTTGTCAAAACACAGCTTTCACCGGCGTGAACGCGATACAGAAACACCTCGCGCCCCGTGTCCGACTTTTGCTGAACCCGCACTGTTCCGTCCAGCAGCAACAAGAGGTTGTCCGCCGTCTGACCCGGAGCAAAGACCTGTGTGCCAGCGGGAACCGAGACGATCTGACTGCCTGCCACAAGCTCGTGACGTATGTCCGAAGGCAGCGCCCCCAGGCCTTTGAATTTTTCGATCCAAGACTGATCCATTGCGCCCCGTAATTGTGAAAGAGACATGGCAGCGCCGCTGCCCACGCAGTCATTATATTCCGGTTTTGGAAACCGTTTCTACCGCCTTTGTCTCACAAAGGGTTAATTCGGAACTCAGTCCGACAACAAGCGGCGCTTAGAGGCACGCTGCTCGCGGGCCTGTTGTTCCTGCCCATTTCGAAATGACATTTCGACAAAATCCATATGCACCCGCGCTGCCTGCTCAGCCCGCTCGGGCTCACCATCCAAGATCGCTTGCGCGATTTCCTTATGCTGCGCCAATAATTTGGCACCGGACCCATCCATAGTCCGCAAGTACCTGCGGTTGTAGAAAACACCCTGGCGCGTCAGATCGTAAATCGATGCCATCATATGGATCAGAGTTGTGTTCTGACTGGCGTCCACCACCGCGGCATGCAGACGGAAATCCGCGTCCTGACTTGCGTCCTGATCATCCTCTTCCCAGGCGCGCTGCAACTCATCCAAAATCTCCAAAAGGCGCGCTTTGTCGGATTGCGTTGCGCGTTCTGCTGCAAGACGGCTGGCAAATGCCTCCTGTTCGCGCCGATACTCAAGGTAATCATAAAAGGCCGCCCCGTGCCGGGCATAAAGCGAAAGCAAGGCAGGCGACATGGCGCGCCCGGTCAGCGAGGCTATGAACGTCCCCTCTCCGTGCCGCACCGATACCAGGCCCCGCTGTTCGAGCACCTGTAAAGCCTCGCGCAGTTTTGGTCGCGATACGCCCATTGCTTCTGCGAGTTCCCGTTCCGACGGCAGTCTGCGCCCTTCTTTAAGGATGCCATCGACGATCATGCCCTCAATTTGATCGACCACGGCGTCTGCAATTGATTCGTGACCGACAGGCTCGAACGGGCTGTTTCTGTCCATGTCCTGTCCTTTCCGGGTTCAAACTTGCAAAATCATGGTTGTCTATAAAGTTTACCATTTCAGCCGACATTGCAAGTCAGGATACCCAAAAATACGGATAATCGCTGCTCTGATACAGGCTTGTAAAATCAGGATATTTAAAATCTCTTGCGATTTTTGTCCATATTTTCAAGGCTGATCCGCTTCAGTTAAATCCATACGCATTGCTCTAATTGGTAAATAAAGTTGTTGACTAATTGTGTTGGTAAAAAATATTTACCTCCGATATCACCGCGTCTGCGGTTCTTTCGGCAACCAGCACCAAGGCTGGTCCGTATTCTGGAGGAGAAAACATGAAAACCACCCTGACATCGATTGCCGTTGCAGCGTCCCTGCTGGCTGCTCCGATCGCACATGCGGCTGACAAGATGCTGCTCAAAACACCAATCGCCTTCTCGACCGCATTGCCCGGATTGGGGTCACCGATCCCACGTGTCGCCGAGCAGTTGGACCTGATGTCCGGCGGCACTTTGAAGATGAAGGTTTACGAACCCGGGAAACTGGTTCCCCCGTTCGAAATTCTGGACGCCGTGTCTTCGGGCAAGATCAACTCAGGCTATACGACCGCAGGGTACTGGGCCGGAAAAATCCCGGCAGCGCCCTTGTTCTCGGCTGTGCCGTTCGGCCCCGAAGCGGGCGAATACATGGCGTGGCTGTATTATGGAAACGGCATGAGCCTGTATCAGGAGATGTATGATCAGGCGGGCTTCAACGTCAAAGTCCTGCCCTGCGCCATCATTGCCCCCGAAACTTCGGGCTGGTTCGCAACTGAAATCAACAGCCCAGATGACCTGAACGGTCTGAAAATGCGCTTTTTCGGTCTGGGTGGCGAAGTGATGCAGAAACTGGGTGTAGCAACCTCGTTGCTGCCCGGTGGAGAGATTTTCCCGGCTCTGGAAAAGGGCGCGATTGACGCGACTGAATTCTCGATGCCAGCCATCGACGCGCGGCTAGGGTTCCACAAGCTGGTCAAGTATAACTATTTCCCCGGCTGGCATCAGCAGGCCACCGTGTTCGAGCTGATGATCAACAAGGACGTCTGGAACGAAGCCAGCGAGCAGCACAAGGCGATTATTGAAAACGCCTGCAAAGCATCGATGGCCGACAGCTTTGCCGAAGGCGAGGCAATCCAGCACGCGGCCCTTTTGGACAACGTCGAAAATAATGGCGTGCAGATCAAGCAGTGGAACGATGAGATGCTGTCCACTTTCCGCGCAACCTGGGAAGAAGTTGCCGCAGAACAAGCCGCAGACGATGCGTTCTTTGCCAAGGTTCTGACTGACATGAACAATTTCCGCGACGGCTATGCCGTTTGGAAAGAGAACGCGTTCCTCCCGCGCAAGTGAATTTACACATTGCGCTGATCCGGGGGCGGCTTCCTTCCGCCGCCCTTGGAACCCTCTGATTTTCTACCTTTCGTCAGCATTTTGGGGCGCATTTCCGCCTCTGTCGCCTAATTCTCGAGGAGGAGACCATGGCCGAGACACAGAGTCATCAGAACGACCCAATTGAAGTCTATGAAAGCATCCTAGAGCATGGCGAGCCCGATCGCCAAAAGCTGGCAGTCGCCATAGACAACGGCGTGAAAACCGTAGGTCACGTTGTGATGTGGGCCAACCTGCTATTGGTTACCGCCATCGTTTCACAGGTCGCAATGCGGTACCTGTTGAATCAGAACTACCCAAAACTGGACGAGATACAGTGGCATTTCTACGGTTTGGTCACGATGATCGGTATTTCCTACGCGTTGGTCACCGACAGCCATGTGCGCGTTGATCTGCTGCATATGCAACTCAGCCAACGTGCGCGGCGGATTATCGAAATCATCGGTATCTTCACCCTCTTGGTGCCCTTCATCTATCTGATGATCGATCAGGGCTATGACTATTTCTACGAAAGCTGGCGAGTGAATGAGTCCTCGGACAGCCCCACTGGCCTACCAGCCCGTTGGGCCCTGAAGGCTGTGATCCCGGCCAGCTTTGTTCTTTTGGCGCTTGCTGCGGGTGCGCGGCTGATCCACGACGTACACGCACTGTTCATAAACCTAGAAGAGGAACGCCAGGGCAAAGGGTTGCGCCTGATCTTCTGGGCCTTGCTCGGCTTTGCCGTGGTCGCGACCGCATTGACCTTTTTGGTTGAAACGACCGAGGAAAAGCTTGTCATCGCGATGTTCCTGACCTTCATCGCTTTGCTGTTCACAGGCTTCCCGGTCGCGTGGACTTTGGCGGGTGTCGGGGTGGCCTATTGCGGGCTGGCTTATCTGTTCGACAACGGCCTGATGAACTGGACCGGCCTTGAGGAAACGCTGACGGGCCTGGACTATCTGACGCTGGGCGCGGTGGTGAACCGTGTCTATGCCACCATGTCAAACGCAGTTCTTGTGGCGTTGCCGATGTTCATCTTCATGGGTCTGATGCTGGACGAATCCGGCGTGGCCGAACGGCTGATGTCCTCAATGCAGCGCCTGTTCGGCACGGTCCGCGGTGGTTTGGCGATCACGGTCACGATGATTGGCATAATCCTTGCCGCCTCGACCGGCATCATCGGAGCGTCAGTCGTATTGCTGGGCGTATTGTCTTTACCGTCAATGATGGAGCAGAAATACAGCCCCTCGCTGGCTGCGGGTGTGGTCAGCGCCTCTGGGACGTTGGGTATTCTGATCCCACCGTCGATCATGCTGGTGATCATGGCCGACCAAATGGCGCTGTCGGTTGGTGATCTGTTCATGGCCGCCGTCTTTCCCGGCGTAATCATTGGCGCACTGTACCTGACCTATATTTTCGTGGTCGCCCTGATCAAACGCGACGTAGCACCGGTTCCCGAAGGTGCAACACGTCCGGATTGGGCCGCCGTGAAGGATGTGTTGATCGCCGTCCTGCCAACGCTGGCACTGATCCTTGCCGTTCTTGGTTCGATCTTTGCGGGCCTGACCACACCGACCGAAGCCTCGGGCGTTGGCGCACTGGGCGCCACCTTGCTGGCTTTGGGATATCGCAAGCTGACACTGGCTAAACTGGTGAACGTTCTGAAAGCCACGTTCAACACCACGGCCTACATCTTTGCGATTTTCCTTGGCGCGACTGTGTTTTCCTATGTTCTGCGCGAACTGGGGGGCGATGCCTTGATCGAGGAAATGATCCAAGGCACGGGTTTTGGCCCCAATGGGACGGTCTTTATGATCCTGTTCATCGTCTTCCTGCTGGGGTTCGTGCTGGACTGGATTGAAATCACGCTGATCGTCCTGCCGCTGATGCGCCCCATCGTGAACGGGTTGGGCTTGGACATCGATGGCTTTGGTGTGATCGACGAACCTGCTTTGGTATGGTTTGTGATCCTTGTGGCTGTGACGCTTCAGACCTCGTTCCTGACGCCTCCGGTCGGATTTGCACTGTTCTACCTGAAAGGCGTCTGCCCACCAGAGATCAAGTTGACGGATATCTACAAAGGCATCATTCCATTTGTAATACTACAGTTGACGGGCTTGTTCTTTGTGTTCCTCTGGCCGCAACTGGCCACATGGTTGCCGTCGGTCGCGTATTAAAAGGGGTTTCGGGATGACTGATACCGATTTGATCCAAAGACTAAGGGAAATTTGCGGGCGGCGGCATGTGCTGACCTCGGCCCGCAGCACACGCCGCTTTCGTCGGGGGTTCAGGTCTGGGGAAGGTGATGCCCTTGCCGTTGTTCAACCCGCCACCCTTTTGGAACAATGGCAGGTGCTAGAAGCCTGCGTCCAAGCCGACAAGATCGTCATTATGCAGGCCGCCAATACAGGCCTGACCGAGGGTTCGACCCCCAAGGGGCGCTATGACCGCGATGTGGTATTAATCAACACGCGACGGATGGACGACCTGCATCTGATCGATGGAGGCAAACAGGTCATCAGTTTTCCCGGAAGCACACTTTTCGCACTGGAAAAGCTGCTGGACCCGATCGGACGTCAACCGCATTCAGTCATTGGATCTTCTTGTATCGGCGCGTCAGTCGTGGGTGGTGTCTGCAACAACTCTGGCGGTTCGCTGGTCGAACGCGGCCCTTCCTATACCGAACTGTCCCTTTTTGCCCGCATCACCGCCGAAGGTGAGTTGGAATTGGCAAACCATCTGGGCTTACGGCTGGGCGATACCCCACAGGAAATTCTGACACGCCTGCAAAACGGTGAATTCTCGGCGGCGGATATCGAGAGCGACAACCGCAAGGCATCCGACACTGATTACGCACGCCGGGTGCGCGATGTGGACGCCGATACTCCGGCACGGTTCAACGCGGATAAGTCTCGCCTTTATGAGGCCGCCGGGTGCGCAGGTAAACTGGCCGTATTTGCTGTGCGGCTGGACACCTATCCCAAGAATGAAACGGAACGCACCTTCTACATCGGCGCGCAGGACACCGCCGCATTGACCGAGCTGAGACGTCGGATTTTATCCGATTTCAATACCCTGCCGGTCAGTGCCGAATACATGCACGAAGAGGTGTTTGATATATCGGACCGCTACGGCAAGGACACCATGGTGATGATTGATAAGTTGGGCACCGACAGGTTGCCGACCTTTTTCGCCATCAAAGGTGCCGTCGACTCCCGCTTGTCCGGGATTCCGGGTCTGTCGAACTTTACGGACAATTTCATGCAGTTCGCCATGAAGTTCTGGCCGGATATCCTGCCCAACAGAATGCGCGCTTACCGGGATCGTTTCTCGCATCACCTGATCCTGAAAATGCGCGACGGCGGCATCGACGAGGCTCGCGCGTTGCTGCAGGAAATGGTCGATGATGAAAAACTGGACTTTTTCGAATGCGATGCGCGCGAGGCAAAGATTGCCGGCCTTCATCGTTTCGCCGCGGCCGGTGCTGCGATCCGATACATGAAGGTGCATGCCAAAGAGGTCGAAGACATTATCGCGCTGGATATAGCGCTGCGCCGAAACGACAAAAACTGGTTTGAAGAGCTCCCGACTGAATTGTCAGACAAATTGGTCGGCAAGCTCTATTACGGACACTTCATGTGCCATGTTCTGCATCAGGACTACATGGTGAAAAAGGGGGCAGACCCCAAAGCGTTGAAGGCTGCAATGCTTGAGATTCTCGACCAACGCGGCGCCGAGTACCCGGCGGAACACAATGTAGGTCACCTATATGCCGCCAAGCCGGATTTGGCTGCGTTTTACAAGTCGGTAGACCCAACAAACAGCCTGAACCCCGGCATAGGAAAAATGTCTCGGAACAAGAACTACACCTGACTGCAGCAATCAATCGGTGGCGCAAGCCGAGCCGCTCAACAGTAAACGGTTGTCCATTGATCTGCTTGTCGACAGCGACGCCAATCGCGCAGCCGTGCTGAATGTAATCTGCGGCTAGCGGCCCAATACGTGCAGTTCACACCTGCACTGCCGGTAATCGCTGTAATTTCCGAGTGTTGGGGAAGCGCCGTTTTGCGCTATTGCACTGTGGAACGTCACTGATATTTGACTCAATCGACAGCCAAAACCTCAATAAATCGGCCGATCACGTCATTCAATTCTGACCCAATCGTCAAGCATTTCTGACCCAATACCGGTAGCCACCATTCATTCACGTTGCGACTAAGGTCTGTTGTGAGCCCAATCTGTGAATTCGGGTTTTGTGCTGCGTGCGCACGCAGCGCGGAAAACGCTGCAACTGCGTCAATCTCGATACTGCTTTGCGGCGGGAACACCGGTCATTCGTGCAACCCGCAGCGCACGCCACACACTCAACGATACGGTTGCGGGACTTTCCTGCCGTTGGTCAATTGCATTCAAAACGCTGCTCTCCGTACCTAAGCGGTAATTCGGCAAATCTACTGGGCCTAGGAAAACGACCGACTTATGGGCCATGAAATGCTTCAGTTACAGGTCTCCCGTGCCCCCCGCCACCGATCATGCCCGACACTTGGCAAGCTCATTCCAAAACAATTCAACTGCGGCAGACGTGTTCTGCGACTTGCGCGCCGCACAGATGTTCCACGTCAGTTTCTGTTTCATCGACACGGGTTTGACTGTGTTTGCCCGGATCAACTCCGCGAATGTGTCGGGCATTCCTCCCACCACAAAGTCAGTCTCTGCCAGCAATCCGGTCAGGAGGTTGTAGTCGTCGCATTCTATATACGGTTGCGCTTGGACTTTTTCGACGGCTTCAACACCACCACCGAGTGCCTTCGTCAAGGCAGCTTTCCAGTGTTTGTGCAGATGCGGCGATGCAAAGGGAAAGTCAAAAATACCTGCCATGGTTTGCGGACCACGCTGGTGAATCTTATGATCTCGATGAGCAACGAATTGGATGGGTTGTTTCTCCATCACCATGATCGCGACATCTTCTGCTTCGGGTGTATAAGTCAGATCGCCGAGGAACACGTCGAATTCGCCCGCCTGCAATAAGTCGAGTGGACGCGCATATGCACTTACCAGAATTCGGAAACGCAGGTCAGGCATCGCCCGTCGCACGACGCGCAAGACAGGCAGGATCAAAGTTCTTGTGGTGAGCGGACCGCACCCAATCAGCAAAGTGCCCGGCCCGGTTTCGCGCAATCCAGCCACGTTAGTTGCATAGCGGTCTAGGTCTTCGCGCAGCGCCTGGGCGATCGGCAGAAACTCCTGCCCCGCGCGTGTCAATGTGCTGCTGTTGCGGCTGCGATGGAACAAGACAAGGCCCGTTTGATCCTCAGCCTGCCCGACATAGCGGGACAAGGACGCGTTGGAGACACCCATCATACGAGCCGCATTTTGAAAGCTGCCGGTTTCAGCCAATGCCAGAAAGGCGGTCAATGCGTTTTCGTTCATCGTGCGGCCAAGTTCATTTCAGGTTTAGTGTTTTAGTTTTCACAATATGAAATCAAGGTAAAGCTCTGTTGCGACAAGAAACTCTCAATCGCTATCCCTGATGGACCCTTCGATATTCCCACGATCGAAATCGTTTTCTACGTCCACAGAGGTATCAATGTTCATTCTTCGATCCATTGCGGTTTCCGCCACGCTGGCCACAGCTTCGGTCTGTGCCCTGCCGGTTTTAGCCGAAACCGACCAGCCCAATATTCTTGTCATCATGGCCGACGATGTCGGCTGGGCCAGTCTTGGCAGCTATCATCAGGGTGTGAAAAGCATCCAAACCCCCAATCTTGATCAGTTGGCCGCCGACGGTATGCGTCTAACGGATTACTATGCGCAACCAAGCTGCACTGCCGGTCGATCCGCCTTCATCACCGGACAGTTGCCGGTTCGCACCGGAATGCACACTGTCGGCCTGCCCGGAGACCCTGAAAAAGGTCTGAGCGAGGATGATCCGACCCTGGCCAATATGCTGAAGTCGCTGGGCTACACGACCGGGCAATTTGGCAAGAACCATCTGGGGGATATGAATAAATTCCTGCCGACTGTGAAGGGCTTTGATGAATACTGGGGCTGGCTCTATCACCTGAACGCGATGGAATACACATCCGACCCGGACTGGCCAAAGGATCAGAAATTCAACGACACGTTTGGCCCTCGGAACATCATTCACGCCTATGCCACGGATACAGTCGATGAAACTGTGGACCCGCGCTGGGGTCTGGTAGGCAAACAACGCATCATCGACGATGGTCCGGCGCCGCCCGAGCGGCAAAAGACGCTGGACGACGAGGTGACAACCCACACGCTGGACTTCATCAACCGCGCAGTTGACAGCAAAACGCCATTCTTTGTCTGGATGGCACCGGCGCGCGCGCATGTCTGGACCCATCTGAGCCCCGAATACGAGGCCATGCTGGGCGACGGGCGCGGTTTGCAGGATGTCGTCATGAAAGAGCTTGACGACAACGTGGGCAAAGTCATGGCACGGCTGGACGAACTGGGTGTCTCGGACAACACGATTGTTGTCTTTACGTCTGACAACGGACCGGAAACCATGACTTGGCCGGACGGTGGAACAACGCCGTTCCATGGCGAAAAGGGCACGACATGGGAAGGCGGCTTCCGCGTCCCTGCCATCATTCGCTGGCCTGGGAAAGTTCCAGCTGGCACCGTGAACAACGGTATCTTTGCTGGCCTCGACTGGATGCCGACCCTCGTCGCCGCCGCTGGCGGACCTGACGATCTGACCGGATCTCTGCTGGAGGGTTACGAAGGCTATCAGGTGCATCTGGACGGGTACAACCAACTGTCTTTCCTGACCGGTGAGGGCGAGAGCAACCGGGACGAGATCATCTACTACGAGGGCCCGGACCTGCAGGCTGTGCGCCACGGAGACTGGAAAGCGCATTTCACGATCCAAACCGAAGGGTGGGCTGGCCCCAAAGAGGAACTGAATGCCCCCCTTCTGTTCAACTTGCGTCGCGATCCTTACGAAAAAGCCGCAGAAGAATCGGGAATGTATACGCGCTGGATGGGCAACAAGATGTGGGCCTTTGGGCCGGCGGCCAAAATCGTCCAAAACCACCTGTCTACGTTCAGGGACTATCCTCCGCGGGGTTCGGACGTCACCAATCAGTCTCACGTCGAAGAACAGATTTCGACTGAAGGCGGTATGGCGCAATAGCAATCAATTCTCGGGAGGCACCAATCCTTGCCTCCCGATCCTAACAAGAACTCGCGGGAAACACCTGCTGACGAAGGTCCGCTTATGCACCAAGATTTTCATTTGGACCTACCGCAGCATTGTTAAGTTTGGGCTCTGAGCTGCCCAATTCTCATGCCGCAACGACCGACATCGCGCGTCTCTGATACCGGTCATTCATTGAGAGTGTAGCTTCGTCCCGTCGGCGCGGTGCTGATGACTGGGCTTGGAGGGTGGATCGGAGGGCAAATTATGCCAAGAGTCCAACTTCCCGCAACCACCCCAAAACGCAGAGCCTGGAACAAGGGACGGATCATCGGTCAAAAGCGGCCTTTGCTGCCAAAGCAGGTCTGGGCGATCCGGGCGCGGCTTGAGCTGGCGGGTTATCTCCGCGACCTGGCTTTGTTTAACGTCGCCATCGACAGCAAGCTGCGTGGTTGTGATCTCGTGAAATTGGCCGTGTCAGACCTTGTAAAGGACGACCGCGTTCGGGAACGCGTTTCCGTGATCCAGAGCAAGACCAAGCGACCTGTGCAGTTCGAACTGACGGAAAACACGCGTGAAAACGTCCTGGCATGGGTCAAATCCCCAGAGATGTTTGGGTGTCGGTTCATGTTTCCCAGCCGCTTCCATGACCGCCCACATATCTCAACGCGACAATATGGTCGGCTTGCTCGTGATTGGGTCATGGCAATAGGATTGGAGCCAAGTGGTTACGGAACGCATTCACTTCGCCGGACCAAGGCAGCGGAGATTTATCGAAAAACCGGCAACCTCCGCGCAGTCCAACTGCTGCTTGGTCACACAAAGGTCGATAGTACAGTGCGCTACCTTGGTGTTGAACTCGAAGATGCCCTGAGCATCGCTGAGCGCATCGATATCTGAGCTACCCCGGCGAACGGTCCTGCCGTTCGCCATCCCGAAGAGGATGTCTATCCCTCATGCGGCGTTGGTCGGTGCCGAGCCCACTTTGGCCAATGCTGCGCGATGCGCGAATGTCATGTGTGGATGGCTCCTGCATAGCAAGTCCTTTTTGATCTGATTTGTGCATTTGTCAGAAGCAGTCATGTGTCCGGCCTGTT
>NZ_JBQFOK010000014.1:0-68148 GCF_056533365.1 Ruegeria sp. G5
TGGTCATGCCTGGCGACAACGTGTCGTTCGGCGTTGAGCTGATCGCACCGATCGCGATGGAAAACGGTCTGCGCTTCGCGATCCGCGAAGGCGGCCGCACCGTCGGCGCCGGCGTTGTGTCGAAAATCATCGAGTAATCGGCGACGGTGCTGAGATTATTCGTCGAATAATCTCGGACCCAACCGGTTGAACTAAAGAAGGCCGTCCCACATGGGGCGGCCTTCTTTCATTTCCAGGCGGATGTGGCTCGTATACATCTAACTTTCAGCATGCATTCGTTGCTTCTCAAGAAAGTGCACAATTCATTTCGTTTCATTTGTTCCATTAAGCATGCGATCAACCTCGTCAAATCGTATGGCAGCGCCTGATCTGCCTGGTAGCGTCGCGACATTCTGAAGATAGTTCAGATAAACTCCGCAATACTTAGGATCTCTCCAAGCGTCTGTGTACAGTGGTTCTAGCTCTAGATCAGTTGCGCCGTCGTCCTTTATTCTCGTTATCAACCGATCGTAATCCTCATCGGTCGGCGGAATAGGTGCATCTGCCTCGTTGGATTCTGCCGCACGTGCATCAAGGAGGTGCGAGGTCATTGCTGCCATAAACTGATCGAGTTCTAAATATACGAGCGAAAGCTGATCATAACTAAGTTGAACCGCGCCATGACGCGCTACAAGTGAGCAAGTCGCTGGGTTCTCGAAAGTCTGTAGAAATCGGATACGAGCGCTTATGATGTCGGCTCTTTGCTTGTCTGAAAGTGCCTTCGAGTATTTTGCCAATCGCAGTCTGTATGCCAGCAACTCGCGGTCCAGTTTGTTTCGTACATCTTCGCTTGTTCGAAGACTCGATCTTACCTCGAAAAAGCGGTTGATGACGTAATCCAGATCTTCCGGAGCCTTTTCGTCAACGACTTGCCAGAACGTCGCCAGTTTACCACGCAGCATCAATTCACGCGTTTCGGGTGCGCCGACGGGTATATCTCGTATGTCTGCCATAGCTGTGCCGCTGCTACGAGCATCCGGAACATTCTCACTCGCGGCACCTCCACGAAGTAGCATGAAGACCGCCAGCGAAGCACAGATCGTAGCTGCACCAAAAGTAAAGAACTGCATTTTCATTGTGGCTGCTTCCAGAGTCTGCTTATTCTACCTATGGTGGAAGATGGTCTATGTGTCCTCAGATGTCGATGGGGGTTGCGCAACACTGGACTGGAGAAAACCCACCCAATACTCTCTTTCGCAGGGCAAGCATTTCCCCCTTGCCAAACCCCACCAACCCCACTAATACGCGCGGGTTCTCAACAAGAACGTCAAGGCGGGGTGATTCCCGCCTTTTGGGTTCGAAGAGGGTTGGCGATGCGCGTCTGTCCTCCTCTCAACCTCAACGCCTAAAAAAGGCTGTTAATATGCAAAGCCAAAACATCCGTATTCGGCTGAAGGCATTTGACTATCGCGTTCTGGATGCCAGCACGCAAGAGATCGTCAACACTGCCAAGCGGACCGGCGCGAACGTGCGCGGCCCGATCCCGCTGCCGAACAAGATTGAGAAGTTCACGGTTCTCCGTGGCCCTCACGTTGACAAGAAATCCCGCGACCAGTTCGAGATCCGCACGCATAAGCGTCTGCTCGACATCGTTGATCCGACCCCCCAGACCGTTGACGCGCTGATGAAGCTCGACCTCGCTGCTGGTGTGGACGTCGAGATCAAGTTGCAGTCGTAATCGGAGGGTATGAGAATGCGCTCTGGTATTATCGCAAAAAAAGTTGGCATGACCCGCCTGTTCATGGAAGACGGCAAGCAGATTCCTGTGACCGTTCTTCACCTGGACAACTTGCAGGTTGTTGCACAGCGCACCGCTGACAAAGACGGCTACACCGCCGTTCAGCTGGGCGCCGGTGCAGCCAAGGCAAAACGCACCTCGAAAGCCATGCGCGGGCACTATGCCGCTGCAAAGGTTGAGCCCAAGCGTAAGCTGGCCGAGTTCCGTGTCTCCGAAGATGGCCTGATCGATGTGGGCGCCGAGATTTCGGCAGAACACTTCCTGGAAGGTCAGAAGGTTGACGTTTCGGGCACCTCGATCGGTAAAGGCTTTGCCGGTGCTATGAAGCGTTGGAACTTTGGTGGTCTGCGCGCCTCGCACGGTGTTTCGATCAGCCACCGTTCGCACGGTTCGACCGGTCAGTGTCAGGACCCGGGCAAGGTGTTCAAAGGCAAGAAGATGGCCGGTCACATGGGTGCTGCCCGTGTAACCACCCAGAACCTGGAAGTCGTCAAAACCGACGCTGACCGGAACCTGGTCTTCATCAAAGGCGCCGTTCCCGGACCGAAATCGGGCTGGGTCACCGTCAAGGACGCCGTGAAGAAGAAAGCACCGGAAGGCCTGCCTTTCCCGGCTGCTGTGAAATCGGCTGCAACCGAAGCACCTGCGGAAGAAGCGCCCGCGGAAGGTGGTGAAGCATGAAACTTGATGTAATCAAACTGGACGGCGGTAAAGCCGGCGACATCGAGCTGAACGCCGATCTGTTCGGCCTTGAGCCGCGTGCGGACATCCTGCACCGTGTGGTCCGTTGGCAGCGCAACAACGCGCAGGCCGGCACCCACAAGGTCAAGACCCGCTCGGAAACCAGCTACTCGACCAAGAAGATCTATCGCCAGAAGGGCACCGGTGGCGCACGCCATGGTGACCGCAACGCGCCGATCTTCCGTGGTGGTGGTATCTACAAAGGCCCCGTCGTGCGTTCGCACGGCCACGACCTGCCCAAGAAGTTCCGCAAGCTTGGCCTGCGCCACGCTCTGTCGGCCAAAGCCAAGGCAGGTGAGCTGGTCGTGATCGAGAGTGCCGAAGCCGAAGGCAAGACCGCCGCTCTGGCCAAACAGGTTGCAAACCTGGGCTGGAAACGCGCTCTGGTCATCGACGGCGCGACCGTGAACGAAGGGTTCCTTAAAGCGTCCAAGAACATCGAAGGTCTGGATATCCTGCCGTCGATGGGCGCAAACGTCTATGACATCCTCAAGCGTGACACCCTGGTGCTCACCAAAGCGGCTGTCGAAGCACTGGAGGCTCGTCTGAAATGAGCGCGAAGGCAGAACATTACGACGTGATCCGCAAGCCGATCATCACCGAGAAGTCGACCATGGCGTCCGAAAACGGCGCGGTTGTCTTTGAAGTGGCGATCGACAGCAACAAACCGCAGATCAAAGAGGCCGTTGAGGCGCTGTTTGGTGTGAAGGTCAAAGCGGTGAACACCACCGTGACCAAAGGTAAGGTCAAGCGGTTCCGCGGCCAGCTGGGCCGTCGGAAAGACGTCAAAAAAGCATATGTGACCCTGGAAGAGGGTAACACCATCGACGTGAGCACCGGTCTCTGATCGAACCCGTCTTTGGAGAGAATGGCAGAACCCCCGCGAAAGCGGGGGTTTTTCTTTGCAGGCGACACTGAAAATTGAACGTGAAAAATACGTTCTGGCCAGAATTCGCTTGCTATGACCGGGGGGTAGTCTATCCGGGTTGAAACAAACAAAAACGACGTGGCAGGTGCATGGCGGAACCTTCTCTATTGAACCAGGACGGCGCGACGGCGGCGCGCGACTGGGTGTCGACGCTTGCCAAGTATCGCGAGCCGAACCAATGGCGCAGCCTGTTTGAGCTTGGCGTGAGCATTGTCCCCTTCTTCTTGCTATGGGCTTTGTCCTGGTGGTCGCTTTCTATCAGCTACTGGTTGGCGTTTGCGATTTCCGTTTTGAACGCGGGTTTTCTTTTGCGGTTATTCGCGATCCAACATGATTGCGGACATGGGGCGTTTTTCAAAAACCGCGCATTGAGCGACTGGGTGGGACGATTGATTGGCGTGCTTACCCTGACCCCTTATGACGTCTGGCGTCGTACGCATTCCACGCATCACAACAGCTCGGGCAATTTGGACAAGCGCGGGATGGGTGATGTTCACACCCTTACCGTGGCCGAATACCAGTCGATGTCACCAGCCAATCGCTTTTGGTACCGTGTCTACCGGCATCCGATTACGCTTTTTGGCTTTGGGCCCGGGTATCTTTTTCTGTTTCAGAACCGTCTGCCACTTGGCCTGACCGACAGTTTTAAGTTCTGGGTCAGCGCGATGGTCACCAACGCGGCTATTCTGGGTGCACTCATGGCCGTCTATTACTTTGACGGCATAATGCCGGTTTTGCTTGTATTCCTGCCTTCCACATTGATCGCCGCGACAGCTGGCGTTTGGCTGTTCTACGTGCAGCATCAGTTCGAGGACACACATTGGGACACAGACAGCAACTGGCAATTGCACGAAGCGGCATTGCATGGAAGCTCACATTACGTTCTGCCGAAAGTATTGAATTGGTTCAGTGCCAATATCGGAATTCATCATGTACATCATCTGTACAGCCGCATTCCGTTTTATCGCCTGCCAGAAGTGCTGCGGGATCACGATGAGCTGGCAAACAGCAACCAAATGACAATCCGCCAAAGCTTAGCCAACGCGAAACTCCATCTTTGGGATGAAAAGACCCGCCGGTTGCTGTCCTTCTCTGAAGCACGTGCTCTTTATGGCTGAAAAGCCAGTCATCGATCCGTGACCACGTGGGCTAGCAATTGCTTTGCCGTTTACGTGTAAAGTTGTGTCTAAGTCGGTTATCCCTGTTGAAAGCTTCGATAGTGGAGAGCCAATGACGGGCCAAAAATCAATAGAGCCGCAAATTCGCGAATTTGGCGAAACTAACGCAGGGCAGCAAGTACACAGCATTGACCTCGCGCGCGGGGGTCTCTCTGCCAGTGTGCTGACCTATGGTGCAGCGCTGCAGGATCTGAGATTGGCCGCCCATGCGCATCCGTTGGTACTGGGGTGGACGCATCTGCAAGGATATGAACGCAGCGCGTGCTATCTGGGCGTTCTGGCCGGGCGGGTGGCCAACCGGATCGCAGGTGGGACCTACCAATTAGGCGGCCAGACTTTCCACACCGATCGCAACTTTCTGGGTAAGCATACCTTGCACGGTGGTCGCGATGGAATGGACAGACAGGTTTGGGAAATCGTGGATTGCGCTGGCGACGCGGTGACACTGGGGCTCAGCCTGCCGGACGGGCATATGGGGTTTGAAGGGGATTTGGACACCACCGCGACCTTTCGAATTGAACCCGACGCCACGCTGAGTATTGAGATCAAAGCCCAAACCAAAACGCGCAGTCTTTGCAATGTGACACCGCATATCTATTTTAACCTTGATGGTTCGGGTGACATTTCACAGCACAGCCTGACAGTTCACGCTGATCATTATACGCCCGTGGACGATGAGGGTATCCCGACCGGAGAAGTAAGCGCGGTGGCGGATACACCGATGGGCCTCAGGTCACCGAGGCTATTGGGCCGACAGGGTTTCGATCACAATTACTGTGTGTCTGATCGCAGAGAGGATTGCCGGGAAATCGCGGTCTTAACGGGAGCGAAATCCGGGATATCGATGCATCTGGCAACGACCGAACCAGGGCTGCAAGTTTATTCAGGCGCTTATCTGGACGAAGATGGGGAGTGTCACACAGGCACATCTTATCGACCATTCGATGGGGTCGCCTTAGAGCCTCAGGTGTGGCCCGATGCCCCGAACCATCCGAATTTCCCCAGTGCTGTGCTGCATAAAGGTGAGGTGTATCACCACATCTCGAGATATTCGTTTCGACTTGGAAATTGAGAGGTCCAGAGGACTGACTTGCAAAACGATACTAGACAAGAGACTTCTGACCCAGCGGTCGTATCGGAGTGGAAGTATGATCGTACGGGAGCCGACATGATCCCCCGGCGTGCGTATCACCATCGACGTGTCCACCGGTCTCTGATCGGACCCGTCTTTGGAGTAAGATAAGGGCCCCCGCGCAAGCGGGGGTTTTTTGTGGGTTGTGCGACCTAAATTACATACAGGCACATTATGTTGGGTGGATAACGTGACGCAGGGCAATATAATGCTATATTAACTTGTTTCGGCGATGTTTTACGTGCTAAATTTGCTCTGCAAATGTCTAACGTTTGCAAATGGAGGGTATTTTGAAAGATAATTTTTACGCTCCCAAGGCGCTGGGTGCTTCCAAAGCTGGTGTCGAAAAATATGCAGAGGATTTGGCCAAAAAGATCGGTTTTGGCCCGGGAGATAGTATTGAGGAGCTCGTTCAGAAAAGTGGTGGCAAGCTTGTCGTTGGAACAAGTGGGTTCGGCGACGAAGATAGTGGTTCGATCGTCGCGCGAGCAGTCAATGATTTCGAGATATATGTTTCACGCCACACTTCTTTGAAGCGTGATCGATTTACGATTGCACACGAGTTGGGCCATCTTCTCCTACATTTTGGAGCAATTAAGAAGGTCAACGAAAACGCGGTTATGCGTGCAACTCGTTATGTAGACCAAAGTGATCAAGATCAGCAGAGAGCTGAATGGGAAGCAAATTGGTTCGCCGCAGCGTTCTTGATGCCTTCTGAGGAGTTTACGGAAGCTTATCGCTCAGGTGGAGCTTCAAATGCAGCATCGGTGTGTGGGGTGAGTCTGCATGCTGCAAAAATTCGTGCGGATAATCTAAAAATTTCCTAACCGAGAAAAGCAATGGAAGAACTATCTGTTCCCGATTATCGGGTTCGCCTCTTTTTGTCCGTAGACCTAACTGGGTCTACGGCCTTCAAGTCAAAGAATAACAGTTTCCGATGGCTTAAAGCGTTCCAGCTTTTTTATGATCAATTTCCGAGTTTGTACTCGGAGCACTTCACCGAAGTTTGTGGCGAAATCGACGGAATCGGTGCAGAGGAGAAAGAATGCCTGCCGCAAATCTGGAAGACAATCGGGGACGAAATCCTCTTTGTTAACCGCGTAGAGAGTGTCACGCATTTGGGTGCATATGTGACAGCATTTTCTCAGACACTTCACGCTTTTGGTGAAAAGGTGGCGGCCTACGAGGGTCTCAATACAAAAGGAAATGGCTGGATTGCGGCGTTCCCCAGCCCTAACTGTAGCATCGGTATTGGGAAAGGTGAGTCCGAAGATCCTTATGCTGGCTTGAATGAGCTTAGGACCGAGGGGTTCGAGAGGAAGGTTGATAAGAATCCGAGAGGTTTTGATTTCCTGGGTAAAGGAATTGACGGTGGTTTTCGCATTTCGCGCAATTCCACCGTAAATACGTTTACCATTTCTCCTGCTCTGGCTTTCCTGTTGGCGAAGGCCAAGGGAAACCCAGACGCAACGGGTTTTGAAGCAGACTTCAGGTTCCATGAAACACAGTCATTTAAAGGTGTTCTAGATGGCGAACCGTACCCAATCATTTCGATCAATACAGTTCGAAATCCCGGAGAGCGAGAGCTTCAAAGACTGGAAGCAGAGCTGTTGCAGCGGCCTGCGATTGTAGATGACTGCAAGGTTCTGAAGGAATATTTAGAGAAATTCATCGAGCTCAACAAAATTGAAATGCCGGTTCTAAAGCTAACCCATGCCGAGGGAGAACAACCAACGCCTAGCCATTACGATGACTACGTGAAGGAGTGGGAGGCGGAGAGAAAGAAAAGCGTGAGTGATGACGCTTCGTTTTCGGAAGATGGCAATTCGGAGTTAGACAAGGAAATTCCTTCGGTGGACAGCTCAATAGAGAAACTAGAGCCCCGGGATTAGAACTTCCACTATAGACACCCACCCCCAACACTGCTACACGCTCCCAATCTTGCGGCCTCGGATTCGTTCCGGGGCCTCTGATATTTGTAACCGGGGACCTTCGGGGCCCTATACCCTTGGCACCTACGGGGGCCTATCACATAGCAGGGAAACCCCCTGCACTTGCTAAACGGAAGACAGAAAGCATGGCACTCAAGTCGTACAAGCCGACGACGCCGGGCCAGCGCGGGCTGGTGCTGATCGACCGTTCGGAGCTTTGGAAAGGACGTCCGGTCAAGTCTCTCACTGAGGGTTTGACCAAATCGGGCGGCCGGAACAACACCGGACGGATCACTTCACGCCGCCGCGGCGGTGGCGCAAAGCGTCTCTACCGGATCGTTGACTTCAAACGGAACAAATTTGATGTCGCGGCAACCGTCGAGCGGATCGAATATGACCCGAACCGGACCGCATTCATCGCACTGGTAAAATACGAAGACGGCGAGCAGGCCTATATCCTGGCTCCGCAGCGTCTGGCTGTTGGTGATCAGGTCG
This sequence comes from Ruegeria sp. G5, assembly GCF_056533365.1. NCBI lineage: Bacteria > Pseudomonadati > Pseudomonadota > Alphaproteobacteria > Rhodobacterales > Roseobacteraceae > Ruegeria > Ruegeria sp. G5. The sequence continues at coordinate 8,183 of NZ_JBQFOK010000014.1, forward strand.
TGGCATCCGCCAAAGCCGACATCAAGCCGGGCAACGCAATGCCGTTCTCGGGCATGCCCATCGGTACCATCGTCCACAACATCGAGATGAAGCCCGGCAAGGGCGGTCAGATCGCGCGTGCGGCTGGTACTTACGCTCAGTTCGTTGGTCGCGATGGCGGCTACGCTCAGATCCGTCTGAGTTCGGGCGAGCTGCGCATGGTCCGTCAGGAATGCATGGCCACCGTTGGTGCCGTGTCCAACCCCGACAACAGCAACCAAAACCTCGGTAAAGCCGGTCGTATGCGCCACAAGGGCGTTCGTCCGTCGGTTCGTGGTGTTGCAATGAACCCGATCGATCACCCGCACGGTGGTGGTGAAGGTCGTACCTCGGGTGGCCGTACACCGGTTACACCGTGGGGTAAGGACACCAAGGGTAAGCGTACCCGCAACAAGAACAAAGCGTCCCAGAAGCTGATCATCCGCTCGCGGCACGCCAAGAAGAAGGGACGTTAATCCATGTCTCGCTCTGTTTGGAAGGGTCCTTTCGTCGATGCTTACGTGCTGAAAAAAGCCGAAGCAGCGCGCGAGTCGGGCCGCAACGAAGTCATCAAAATCTGGTCGCGTCGTTCCACCATTCTGCCCCAGTTCGTGGGTCTGACCTTTGGTGTGTACAACGGCCAGAAGCATATCCCCGTAAACGTCTCGGAAGACATGATCGGTCAGAAGTTCGGTGAGTATTCGCCGACCCGCACCTATTATGGCCACGCCGCAGACAAAAAAGCGAAGCGGAAGTAAGTCATGGGCAAGGAAAAGAACCCCCGCCGCGTGGCTGAAAACGAAGCAATGGCGAAAACCCGCATGCTTCGCACCAGCCCGCAGAAACTGAACCTGGTTGCGCAAATGATCCGCGGCAAGAAAGTTGAGAAGGCTCTGACCGACCTGACTTTCAGCAACAAGCGTGTCGCGCAGGACGTCAAAAAGTGCCTGCAGTCCGCAATCGCGAATGCCGAAAACAACCACAACCTGGACGTTGACGAGCTGATCGTCGCCGAAGCATGGGTTGGCAAGAACCTGGTCATGAAGCGCGGTCGTCCGCGTGCCCGTGGCCGTTTCGGCAAGATCATGAAGCCGTTCTCGGAGATCACCATCAAGGTGCGTCAAGTTGAGGAGCAAGCCTAATGGGTCATAAAGTAAATCCGATCGGCATGCGCCTGCAGGTCAACCGCACCTGGGACAGCCGCTGGTACGCCGACACCAAGGACTACGGTGATCTTCTGCTGGAAGACCTCAAGATCCGTGAGTTCATCAACAAAGAGTGCAAGCAGGCCGGTGTTGCCCGTGTGATCATCGAACGTCCGCACAAGAAGTGCCGCGTTACGATCCACACAGCACGTCCCGGTGTCATCATCGGCAAGAAAGGTGCAGACATCGAAGTTCTGCGCAAAAAGCTTGCTCGCATGACCGACAGCGAACTGCACCTGAACATCGTCGAAGTACGCAAGCCCGAGCTTGACGCGCAGCTGGTTGCCGAGTCCATCGCTCAGCAGCTGGAACGTCGTGTTTCGTTCCGTCGCGCCATGAAGCGCTCTGTTCAGAACGCCATGCGCATGGGCGCCCTAGGTATCCGGGTGAACGTCGCTGGTCGTCTGGGCGGCGCCGAAATCGCACGGACCGAGTGGTACCGCGAAGGCCGCGTGCCTCTGCACACCCTGCGTGCCGACATCGATTACGCACATGCCGAAGCGATGACCCCTTACGGGATCATCGGGATCAAGGTCTGGATCTTCAAAGGTGAGATCATGGAGCACGATCCGCAGGCACGTGACCGTAAAGCACAGGAACTCCAGGACGGCCCTGCACCTCGTGGTGCTGGTGGCGGTCGTCGCTAAGGAGGGAAAGATATGCTTCAACCAAAGCGTACTAAATTCCGCAAGATGCACAAAGGCCGGATCAAGGGTCTCGCCAAGGGCGGCTCTGATCTGAACTTTGGCACCTACGGCCTGAAAGCTCTTGAGCCTGAGCGTGTAACTGCGCGTCAGATCGAAGCTGCACGTCGTGCCATGACGCGCCACATGAAGCGTCAGGGCCGTGTCTGGATCCGCATCTTCCCCGACACTCCGGTCACTGCAAAGCCGATCGAAGTTCGTATGGGTAAAGGTAAAGGTTCGGTCGACCGCTGGGCATGCAAAGTCAAGCCTGGCCGCGTGATGTTCGAGATCGACGGCGTCAATGACGACATCGCCCGCGAGGCCCTGCGCCTGGCCGCGATGAAGCTGCCGATCAAGACCCGCGTTGTGGTTCGCGAAGACTGGTAAGAAACTCGGGGGAAACCCCGGTTTGATAAAGGGCCCCCGGCGTGATCGCGCCGGGGGCCTTTGTTTTTTCAGGTTCAGGTCGTCTTAAGTTGGGTCGGGTTCGGCTGAACTGCGCGTTGCCAGGGTTTGCCACACCCATGCCAGGATCAGTGTCATCCCGACATGCGCAACAAACGAGGATTGGGTGTAGGCACCGAACCCCATCATGAAGCTGCGGCCAACCGTCGGCGCCAAGATGCCTTGCGCAACAAACCACAGCGCAATTCCTGCGATTGTGCCTGAAACGATATAGCCCAATCCGGTAACTTTCTTGGTGGCCCAGACAACCCCAGCAAAGCCAACAGCGCCGATGAGGAAATGTATCGCAAAAGCCATCCCGTATGGCAGGGCGAGGCCAGTGAACTTGGCGGTGAGCGCGATGACCAAATTGGCTGGCTGAAGCGTGACGCCAAACACAAGCGGCGATACCAGCCAGGCATAGAACTCAAAGGCAAGCTCGCCGATCAGCCCGGCAATGAGAAGGGGAATGACTAAGGGACGCTGGGGCAAGGGGAATAATCCGATAATGAGCAAACGTAAGCAGCAAGCGATCTATTCATCCGACCGTGGATTACCAGCGCGAAACAGGCTGAAATTAGCCCAAGTAACGCATGTCTGAAGTGCCCTTGCCTAATCTGAACCATTACTTAGGCTCTGCAGCAGATCTGAGGGAGGGTCCAATGGTTCAGCTACGCAAAAAGATGTTCATTAAGGAAGTCATAACAACCGACCAACTGGGCCAAGCGTGTGATCCGATCAGCCGGGTTGCTGCGCTCGCGGTGTTCCCAAATCCACTGGCCGGACGGTTCTCTGAGGATCTTTCAGAGTTGTTTGAGATTGGTGGTGCCCTGGGTCTTGAGCTGGCCGCCGAAGCAATTGCCCATTTGGAGGGTGCTCCGATTTCATACGGCAAGGCCGCAATTGTCGGCGTAAACGGTGATCTCGAGCAGGCAGGGGCGGTGATCCATCCCAAACTTGGTGCGCCCATGCGCGCCGCGGCCGGTGGCGGAGAGGCGGTGATACCCTCGAACGCCAAGCTGGGTGCGCCGGGCTGTGCGATTGATTTGCCGCTTGGGCATAAGGACAATCCGTGGTCGTTTGATCATTTCGACACGATGACGCTGAATATTCCGGACGCGCCCAAACCGGATGAGATCGTGCTGTGTCTCGCTTATGCCGATGGTGGCCGTCCAATCCCGCGCTGTGGCAAAGGGCCCGCCAAAAGCTAATCGGCTGGTCTTGCCGAAAACACTGCGGTATGCCCGGCCCATGGCACAGATTGAATCACTCTTCGTTACCCGTCTTTATCGCGCGTCTCTGTCCGAATTCGATCCCAAGATCGATGCGGAAGAGCTTGAAAGCTCGTGCCTTGTCATCGCCGAGGATGATGAGGCCGGGCAGGAATGGTGCGAGGAAAACGGCTATCCCGGCTATACCAGCTATGCTTCGTTGACCGACCTACCGTGGCGGTTTCCGATTTTTGCCGATCTGGTGACGGCACTGGACCAACACGTCGCGGCTTTTGCCAAGGATCTGGAGTTCGATCTGGGCGAGGGCGCGTTGAAGCTGGAAGACCTGTGGATCAACATCCTTCCCGAAGGCGGAATGCACTCAAGCCACCTGCACCCCCATAGTGTGATATCCGGCACGACCTACGTGGCGATGCCCGAAGGGGCGAGCGCGTTGAAACTGGAAGACCCGCGTTCGGGCCGCATGATGGCGGCGCCGACGCGGATCAAAGGCGGACGTCGAGATTTGCAGCCCTTCATCTATATGAAGCCGCAGGTTGGGGATGTTCTGCTGTGGGAAAGCTGGTTGCGACACGAGGTGCCGATGAACATGGCCGAGGACGAGCGGATCAGTGTCAGCTTTAACTACAAGTGGGAGTGAAGAGGGTCGCTATCTGTGCCTTTTAGCTCAATCCGCATTTTCTTTTGGACAACCGGACCGTCTTTCTCAATTGGCTTTCGGTTTTCCTGACGGACTGGCTTAGATTTTCCATTTCCTTCATCCGAGATTCACCAAAGTACATCGCTTCTGCCCAAAAAACGTATAGTTCCGGGGAAAGGTTCTGTTGTGCGACACCAGCCAGGCACATGCATTGATCAGAAGACATGCCGTTGAGGCGATTTTCAGCGCCAGCCTTCTTGCAGACATCTTGACTAGAAATGGCATCTGCTTGAGCAGCACTCGATATTAGGGCAAACGAAAGAGCGGAAATGAACGTCCTCATGGTAGTTGGTACTCAATTTGTTGACACAGATGTTATTGAGTAAATGCTCCGATAATGCCGCGCACAAGCTTAGCGTGAATTGAGTGAAGTTTTTCGCGTGCATCGTGGCTATTTGGTCGAGGGCGATCCAAGTCCAAACTTTCCCTTGCCACCCACCCCCTAAACCCTTATACGGCGGCATCCTGCGATCACCCGGCCGAGTCGGGGGATTCGCATGTCTATCATTCATCCACCAGGTCCAAGGTGACCCTGTCAGGGGGCCTTCTGGTGTTTTGAGCAAAGGAAAAAGGCGATGAACGCCCAAGAACTGCGTGACAAGACCCCGGACCAGCTCCGTGAGGAACTGGCCAACCTGAAGAAAGAAAGCTTTAACCTGCGCTTTCAACAGGCAACCGGTCAGCTGGAAAACACTGCTGGTATCAAAGCGGCCCGCCGCAATGCTGCCCGTGTCAAAACCATTCTGAACGAAAAGGCCGCTGCCGCGGCATCCGAGGAGTAATCAGATGCCCAAGCGTATCCTGCAAGGCACCGTGACCAGCGACGCCAACGAACAGACCGTAACCGTTCAGGTAGAGCGCCGCTTTACACATCCGGTTCTGAAGAAAACCATCCGTAAGTCCAAGAAATACCGGGCTCACGATGAAAAGAACGCCTTCAAGGTCGGCGATACAGTCCGCATCATCGAATGCGCGCCGAAATCGAAGACGAAACGTTGGGAAGTTCTGGAAGCATAAGTTTCCGGGATTTTTCCATTTGTCGAAACCCTGGGGGATTTAACAAGACCAGCCCCCACAGGTCGGGAGAAACCACATGATCCAGATGCAGACCAATCTGGATGTCGCTGACAACTCCGGCGCACGCCGAGTTCAGTGCATCAAGGTCCTGGGTGGTTCCAAGCGTAAATACGCCTCCGTTGGCGACATCATTGTCGTCTCGGTGAAGGAAGCCATCCCGCGCGGCCGCGTAAAGAAAGGTGACGTCCGTAAGGCCGTCGTCGTACGCACCGCCAAAGAAGTCCGTCGCGAAGACGGCACCGCGATCCGTTTCGATCGCAACGCCGCCGTCATCCTGAACAACAACAACGAGCCCGTCGGTACCCGTATCTTTGGCCCCGTTGTTCGTGAACTGCGCGGCAAGAACTTCATGAAAATCATCTCGCTGGCTCCGGAGGTGCTGTAATCATGGCTGCTAAACTCCGCAAAGGCGACAAGGTCGTCGTGCTGGCCGGCAAGGACAAGGGCAAAGAAGGAACCATTTCCTCGGTTGACCCCAAAGCCGGTAAAGCTGTTGTCGAAGGCATCAACATTGCCATCCGTCACACCCGTCAGTCGCAAACTTCGCAAGGTGGTCGTCTGCCCCAGGCAAACCCGATCCAACTGTCGAACCTGGCGCTGCTGGACAAAAACGGCAAAGCAACCCGCGTTGGCTTCCGCATGGAAGGCGACAAGAAGGTCCGCTTCGCCAAGACCACAGGGGACGTGATCGATGCTTGATACCGCAACCTACACCCCGCGTCTGAAAGCTCAGTACGTTGAAACCATCCGTGCCGCTCTGAAAGAAGAGTTCGGCTACAAGAACGACATGCAGCTGCCCAAGCTGGACAAAATCGTTCTGAACATCGGTTGTGGTGCTGAGGCGGTCAAAGACTCGAAGAAAGCGAAAGCTGCTGTCGAAGATCTGACTGCGATTGCTGGTCAACAGGCCGTTGCAACCAAGGCGAAGAAGTCGATCGCGGGTTTCCGCGTCCGTGAAGACATGCCGCTGGGCGCGAAAGTGACCCTGCGCGGTGACCGGATGTACGAATTCCTGGATCGTCTGATCACAATCGCGATGCCGCGTATTCGTGACTTCCGCGGTGTTAAGCCGTCTTTCGATGGTCAGGGCAACTTTGCCATGGGCATGAAAGAGCACATCGTGTTCCCGGAAATTGACTTCGATAAAGTCGACGAGGTCTGGGGCTTGGATATCGTAATTGCCACCACAGCGAAAACCGATGCTGAAGCAAAGGCACTGTTGAAAGCGTTCAACATGCCGTTCAACGCGTAAGCGCCGGAAGGATAGAGACATGGCTAAAAAAGCAATGATCGAACGCGAAAAGAAGCGCGAACGCCTGGTGGCCAAATATGCCGCAAAGCGTGCCGAGCTGAAAGAAATCGCGAATGACGAGAGCCGCCCGATGGAAGAGCGTTTCAAAGCGCGTCTGAAACTGGCAAAACTGCCGCGCAACAGCTCGGCAACCCGTCTGCACAACCGTTGTCAGCTGACCGGTCGTCCCCACGCTTACTACCGTAAGCTGAAGGTCAGCCGTATCGCGCTGCGCGAGCTGGGTTCTGCTGGTCAGATCCCCGGCATGGTGAAATCGAGCTGGTAAGGGAGACATAGATATGAATGATCCTATCGGCGATATGCTCACCCGTATCCGCAACGCGCAAATGCGCGGCAAGTCCACCGTTTCCACCCCCGCATCCAAGCTGCGCGGTTGGGTTCTGGACGTGCTGGCGGACGAAGGTTATATCCGTGGCTATGAAAAGACGACCGGTGAAAACGGTCATCCGGCCATCGAAATCAGCCTGAAATACTACGAAGGCACCCCTGTCATTCGCGAACTGAAGCGGGTTTCGAAACCCGGTCGTCGCGTCTACATGGGCGTCAATGACATCCCGCAGGTCCGTCAGGGTCTCGGCGTGTCGATTGTCAGCACTCCGAAAGGTGTGATGTCGGACGCAAACGCTCGCTCCAACAATGTTGGCGGCGAAGTGCTCTGCACCGTCTTCTAAGGAGGTCTGCAATGTCTCGTATTGGTAAAAAACCGGTCGAGCTGCCCAGCGGCGTTACCGCCTCTGTGTCGGGTCAGACCATCGAAGTCAAAGGTCCGAAAGGCACCCGCAGCTTCACCGCCACCGACGACGTTACGCTGTCGGTTGAAGACAACGTGGTCAAGATCGACCCCCGTGGCATGTCCAAGCGTGCCCGCCAGCAGTGGGGCATGAGCCGCACCATGGTTGCCAACTTGGTAACCGGTGTGACGACTGGCTTCAAAAAAGAGCTGGAGATCCAGGGTGTTGGTTACCGGGCTCAGATGCAGGGCAACACCCTGAAGCTGAACCTGGGCTACAGCCACGATGTTGATTTCACTGCTCCGGAAGGTGTCACCATCACCGCGCCGAAGCAGACCGAGATCGTTGTGGAAGGTATCGACCAGCAGCAGGTGGGCGAAGTCGCGGCCAAAATCCGCGAATGGCGCCGTCCCGAGCCGTACAAAGGCAAGGGCATCCGCTATAAGGGCGAGTTCATCTTCCGCAAGGAAGGCAAGAAGAAGTAAGGACGCAAACAATGGCAAACAGCAAAAGAACCCTGTTTCTGAAGCGCCGCCTGCGCGTTCGGAACAAACTTCGCAAGGTCAACGCGGGCCGTGTACGCCTGTCGGTTCACCGTTCGAACAAGAACATCAGCGTTCAGCTGATCGACGACGTTCGTGGCGTGACCCTGGCTGCAGCCTCGACCCTGGAAAAAGATCTGGGTGTAGTTGGCAAGAACAACGTCGAAGCGGCCACGAAAGTGGGCGCGGCCATCGCCGAGCGTGCCAAGAAGGCAGGTGTCGAAGAGGCTTATTTCGATCGTGGTGGCTTCCTGTTCCACGGCAAGGTGAAGGCAGTTGCCGACGCCGCGCGTGAAGGTGGCCTGAAGATCTAAGACCTGCGGGCAGCTTGGCGGCTGCCCCGATGATCCGGGGGCCTCGGCAATAGTCGGGGCTCACTTGGATTGAAGAAAACGGCGCCGTATGCGCCACATGAGAAAAGGGATGCCAAATGGCAGAACGTGAAAACCGTCGGGGCCGTGGCCGCGACCGTGAAGAAGCACCGGAATTTGCAGACCGTCTGGTCGCAATCAACCGCGTGTCGAAAACCGTAAAAGGTGGTAAGCGCTTTGGCTTCGCCGCTCTGGTGGTTGTCGGCGATCAGAAAGGCCGCGTCGGCTTTGGCAAAGGTAAGGCGAAAGAAGTACCTGAGGCCATCCGCAAGGCGACTGAGCAAGCCAAGCGTCAGATGATCCGCGTGCAGCTGCGCGAAGGTCGGACCCTGCACCACGACATCGAGGGCCGTCACGGCGCTGGTAAAGTGGTTATGCGCACCGCACCTGAAGGTACTGGTATCATCGCCGGTGGTCCGATGCGTGCTGTGTTCGAAATGCTGGGCGTTAAGGACGTTGTGTCCAAGTCGCTGGGCTCGCAGAACCCGTACAACATGATCCGCGCCACCATCAACGGCCTGCAGAAAGAGCAGAGCCCGCGTTCGGTTGCCGCACGTCGTGGCAAAAAAGTTGCTGACATCCTGCCCAAGCGGGACGAAGCACCGGCTGCTGCTGAAGCCGAAGCGTAAGGAGTAGCGAACCATGGCAAAAACCATCGTCGTCAAGCAGATCGGTTCCCCGATCCGCCGCCCCGCCGAACAGCGCGCAACCCTGATCGGCCTGGGCCTGAACAAGATGCACAAGACCCGTGAGCTGGAGGATACGCCTTCGGTCCGCGGCATGGTCAACAAGATCCCGCATCTGGTTGAGATCATCGAAGAACGCGGCTAAGCGCGAATTCTATCAAAAGCTGAAACGCCCTCGACGATGTCGGGGGCGTTTTTTCGTGCGGCTTCCGCTATAATTTTGGTGGGCGTACTTAAGTCTATTAGGCTTTTCGAATACAGTGTTGTTCATCGCCAAAAAAAAGCATTAGAAGAACTCGAAATAGAAAACAGCCCTTCAATATCCTTGAGAGTGCTCCGCAATGCCAACTCCAGTCGAGGCGTCTGATCCAACGCTCAAACAACAAGTATTAAAGTTCATCAAGGGTGATCAACGCTATCGGTTCTTCTACCACGCGTTAACTTTTGTAAATTACGAGGATGTGCCCGGAGATATCTTGGATTTCGGGGTGTATGGTGGAAGAACTTCAACGATCCTATCAAAGCTACTTTCCGAAAGCATTTATGGCGGTAGGGATAGGCGCGTCATTGGCTTTGATAGTTTTGAAGGGCTGGCGGAAGAAACTGAAGATCATGCACGTTGGTCAAAAGGTGATTGTGCAGTAAACAACGACCCCGTGCATCCTATTTTAGCTGTGGGTGATCCGGTTACTCCTGAAGCGGTACAAAAATTGTCCCAATCGCTCGACGTTCCTATTCCAGAGATGGTTGTCGGATGGTTTGCTGATACCCTAGCAAAACGTCTGCAGACGATCGATGCTGCTTCGATTATTCATGTAGATTGCGATTTATATGAAGCGACTAAAGAGATTTTTGACATCATTGAGCCGGTACTTCAAACAGGAACGTTGATAGCGTTTGACGATTGGTTTCACTATCGCGGAGATCCCAACAAGGGCGAGGCAAGAGCATTTTATGAGTTTCTGGAAGCAAACCCAAAATGGGGTGCGCAACAATACAGAACATATGGGACTTTCTGCAATTCATTTATTATGTATAAGAAGTAGTTGCATACAATCCTTGTGAAAAATGCCTTTTAGTTGGCGCGCTAGAATTGTTGTGTGGTGAACGCACTGGAAGCTGCACAAGCGATTGACCGACAATGGGGTTTTGTAAAAAAGCCCACTCTGGATACATTAGTATCGGTTCAAATTGTGAAACCTTTTGCCATTCCCCAAACGCATACCGGCTAGACCGAAACATCCGTTGTTAGCGATACCTGTCACCCCTATCTGAGCCGTGTCCCAAACAGGAACACAATCAGGATCCTGAGGAATTCGCCTCGGGCTAAGAAAGGAATAGAAACATGGCTAACACAGCAACATTTACTCGCGAAGGTTTCGGCCTGAGCGCCCGCATCGCAACTCTCGTCGCTCGCGTCAAAGAGGCTTATGCCCTCCGTGCCGAGTACAACCGCACCTACGCGGAACTACAGAGCCTTTCGGATCGCGAACTGAATGACATCGGCGTACGCCGTTGCGACATCAAGGACATCGCTCGTGAGCACGCTTATTGCTCGTAAACCGGGTCACACCCGTTAGAAAAAAGAGGCGCCATTTGGCGTCTCTTTTTGTTTGAGGTTGTCGGTTCGACACAGTCAGGCGAATTTCACGCAGGTGCGTTGCGAGGAATTGGGAAATGGGTCACACACGCGATTGTCGTTGGCGCGAAAGCCACCGGGGCAGGGCGTGAAGGATCAAACCCAGTGAGCGAATACCAGATTGGCATGCTGTGGGTCGATGGCCCGTTGAGCTACCTTGAGCAGTTATGCATGAAGTCGTTTCTGGACGTGGGTCAGCATGTGCGCCTTTATACATACGGGGACGTAACGAACATTCCAGATGGGGTTGAGCAACGGGATGCCCGCGAGGTTTTGCCCGACACAGAGTTCATTACGCACAGCCGGACTGGTAGCCCCGCGCCGCATTCAGACAAGTTTAGGTATCGGATGCTGGCGTTGGAGCATGACCTGATTTGGGCGGATACGGACGCCTATTGCGTCAAACCGTTTTCAACAGATAACGGACACTATTACGGCTATCTTGAAGGCACAGTGGCAATCGGAGTGCTGGGTTTGCCACCGGACTGTGAGACACTGGGTCTTTTGAACGAGTTTACTCAGGACCCGTACCGCATTCCCCCCTGGCTGCCCAGACGACACAAGAGAACTCTGCAAGAGGCGATCGATAAGGGCACTCCGCTAAACGTGCCCGAAGCGTATTGGGGGGCTTGGGGGCCAGATGCGATTACTTGGGCGCTGCGTAAGACAGGTGAGATACGGTATACTCTGCCCGAGCACGTGTTTTACCCAGTGAACTACACACGCAGACGCGCTTTGGCGCGGCCGGGCACCAATCTTTCCCGGTTTATCAAAGATGACACCGTGTCGATCCATTTTTACGGTCGTCGAATGCGTTCGGTTCTGCTGTATAAATACGGTGGAGTGCCGGATCCCGATAGCCTGATTGGCGAACTCATCGAAAAACACGGGATAGACCCTGCGGCAGCGCCGATTTTCGCGCATGGGACCTGACGGTTTGCGCACAAGGTGCGATCAAAACTTGCATCCTTTGACACAACGCTGTATCGGGCTGCGGTGGCTTTGTTGCCATGAGAATCAAAACCAAGAAATGCCGTGGTTGATCCATCACGCTTCGGGGATCACATCCGGCTAAGGAGAAGCGAAATGAAACTGAACGAATTGCGCGACAATCCTGGCGCCAGCCAGAAACGCACCCGCGTTGGCCGTGGTCCGGGTTCCGGCAAAGGTAAAATGGGTGGCCGTGGTATCAAAGGCCAGAAATCCCGTTCGGGTGTGGCCATCAATGGCTACGAAGGCGGCCAGATGCCGCTCTATCAGCGTCTGCCCAAGCGTGGCTTCAACAAGCCGAACCGCAAGGCATTCGCGGTTATCAACCTGGGCTTGATCCAGAAATTTGTCGATGCAGGCAAGCTGGACGCCAAAGCCGCGATCACCGAGGACGCACTGGTTGCCTCTGGTCTGGTGCGCCGCAAGCTGGACGGTGTCCGCGTTCTGGCCAAGGGCGAAATCACCGCCAAAGTGAACCTTGAAGTGACGGGTGCTTCGAAATCTGCCGTCGAGGCAGTTGAGAAAGCGGGCGGTTCACTGACGGTCACAAAAGCTGCTGCGGCAGAGTAAGCGCTTGTGAGCGGGCCAAGACCCGCTTACATAGACCAATAAGTTTTCCCAGACGCCGCCCGAGCCGGAAAACGGTTCCGGGCGGCGTTTTCATAAGAGAGACCGATTTATGGTATCAGCAGCAGAACAAATGGCAGCCAACACAAGCTGGTCTGCCCTTGGTAAAGCCACCGATCTGCGCAACCGCATTCTGTTCACGCTGGGTTTGCTGATCGTCTATCGTCTGGGCACCTTTATTCCGGTGCCGGGGATTGACGGGCAAGCGCTGCGTGAATTCATGGAACAGGCGGGGCAAGGCATCGGCGGCATGGTTTCGATGTTCACCGGCGGGGCGCTGGGGCGAATGGGTATCTTTGCCCTTGGCATCATGCCCTACATCTCGGCCTCGATCATCGTGCAGCTGCTGACTTCCATGGTTCCCGCGCTCGAACAGCTCAAGAAAGAGGGTGAGCAGGGTCGCAAAAAGATCAACCAATATACGCGTTTCGGCACTGTGGCGCTGGCCACCGTTCAGGCCTATGGTCTGGCCGTTTCGCTTGAATCCGGTGATCTTGCGACCGATCCGGGCCTGTATTTCCGTCTGTCCACCATGATTACTCTGGTCGGCGGCACCATGTTCCTGATGTGGCTGGGTGAGCAGATCACCGCACGCGGCATCGGCAACGGTATCTCTTTGATTATCTTCGTGGGCATCATCGCCGAAGTTCCGGCCGCTCTGGCACAGTTCTTCGCCTCGGGCCGTTCGGGTGCAATCAGCCCTGCCGTGATCATTGGTGTGATCGTGATGGTGATTGCCGTGATTACCTTTGTGGTCTTCATGGAACGCGCCCTGCGTAAAATCCACATTCAATACCCGCGCCGTCAGGCCGGTATGAAGATCTACGAAGGCGGCTCTAGCCACCTGCCGGTCAAAGTGAACCCGGCGGGCGTTATCCCGGCGATCTTTGCCAGCTCGCTGCTGCTGTTGCCGGTGACGATCTCGACCTTCTCGTCGGGGGCTACCAATGGGCCGGTCATGTCGTGGCTGCTGGCCAACTTTGGACCCGGACAGCCGTTGTACCTGTTGTTCTTCGCCTCGATGATCGTGTTCTTTGCCTATTTCTATACGTTCAACGTGTCGTTCAAACCGGACGATGTGGCGGACAACCTGAAAAAGCAGAACGGCTTTGTGCCGGGTATCCGTCCGGGAAAGAAAACAGCCGAGTATCTGGAATACGTGGTCAACCGTGTTCTGGTTCTGGGTTCGGCCTATCTGGCGGCGGTCTGTCTGTTGCCTGAAATTCTACGGGGCCAGTTTGCCATCCCGTTCTATTTCGGCGGCACCTCGGTTCTGATTATCGTCTCGGTGACCATGGACACGATCCAGCAGGTCCAGAGCCATTTGCTGGCGCATCAATATGAAGGGTTGATCGAAAAGTCCCAACTGCGCGGCAAAGGTAAGAAACGCGGCAGAAAGGGAGCTGCTCGTCGATGAACATCATTCTTCTTGGCCCCCCGGGGGCAGGCAAAGGCACGCAAGCGCGTCACCTTGTTGAAACCCGCGGCATGGTTCAGCTGAGCACAGGTGACATGCTGCGTGAGGCCAAGGACAGCGGCACCGAAATGGGCAACCGCGTTGCTGAAGTGATGGCAAAGGGTCAGCTTGTGACGGATGAGATTGTCATCGGCCTGATCCGCGAAAAGCTGGATCAAGGCGCCGAAGGTGGTTTCATCTTTGACGGCTTCCCCCGTACGTTGGCGCAGGCGGATGCCTTGGGTGAGCTGCTTGAGAGCACAGGCAATAGCCTGGACGCTGTGATCGAGATGGAAGTCGACGACGCGGCTTTGGTCGAACGTATCACTGCGCGGTCCACATGTGGCGGATGTGGTGAGGTCTATAACGACATCACCAAGCCGATCCCTGCCGATGGAAAATGCACCAATTGCGGCAAAGAGAATGACTTCAAACGTCGTGCGGACGACAATGAGGAAAGCCTCAAAACCCGCTTGATGGAATACTACAAAAAGACCTCGCCGCTGATTGGCTATTATTACGCCAAGGGTCAGTTGACCAAAATCAATGGTCTGGGCGAGATTGAAGAGGTCCGGGACGCGATCAAGGCTGCCCTAAGGTAACATCTCTTAATAATTGAATGCGTGCGTGTGACGGGGTATCACTCCTTCGGACGCGCGCATTTTTTATTGGGAGATAGATATGAGCGTAGTGCTGAAAATGCTCGCGGTGGCGTCGGTTCTGACGGTGTCCGCGATCGGTGCAAGTGCGGATTCTACACCGGTGACGATCGACAACTTTGTCCGCGCGGCGACTGATATCGAGTTTCGGAAATACCTAGCGCAATCGGGCAGCGTAAACGCTCTGTTCCATGTGCGTGAGCCGACACCGCTGGACAGGCAGCCGACGATCCGAATGAACCGGGATACACTTTATAGTATGGCGGTGGTTGATATCTCGGAAGGTGCAGTTTTGACTGTGCCGGACACCGGCGATCGCTATGTTTCGGTTCAGGTGGTCAATCAGGATCACTACGTCAATGATGTGTTCTTGGGCGGCGGGACATATGAGCTGAGCGTTGATCAGTTCGATACACCCTATGTTGCGTTGCTGTTTCGGTACCTGGTCGACTCTGAAGACCCCGAGGACATAGCCAAAGTGACCGCGCTGCAGGATGAGGTAACGCTGCAGGCCAATTCCAACCGTCCTTTTGACGAAGCACATTACGACAAGGATGCTTTTGACGAGGTTCTGAGTGCAGTGTTGGAGCTTGCGCGATTCTCGCCCGACAGCACCGCCACGTTCGGGCCGCAGGATGCCGTTGACCCTGTGCGCCACCTGCTGGGCACGGGTTTTGGCTGGGGTGGTTTGCCCGAGGAGCAGGCGTTCTACCTGAACGTCGAACCGGGCCTCGGTCTTGGCGCGTTCAAGATTGAGGTTCCCGCCGAAGTTCCCGTAGGCGCGTTTTGGTCCGTGAGCCTGTATAATGCGGCTGGATTCTTTGAAGAGAATGATCTGGGCGTTTACGTGATCAACTCGGTCACGGGGGACAGAAACCCGAACGGGTCCATGACGGTGCATTTCGGAGCGTGCGAGGATGGTCGCCTGAATTGCGTGCCGATTATGGAGGGGTGGAACTATACCGTGCGTCTCTACCAACCCGCGCCCGACGTGATTGACGGGACATGGACGTTCCCTGAAATCGAGCCCGCAGGGTGAATTAATTATGAAAACGCGATCTGCGCTTGACGCGCGGGTCGCGCACCACTATTGGACGCTATCTCGGAAGAGAATCGAATTGTGCGCGGGTGAACCGTTCACATGATCATATCAGAAAATGCTGAACCCTCTGGCGACACTGCCACGGTAAAGCGTTGTGAAAAAAGGTTCTGGAGTTACGGAACCGCAACGAAAAGGAAAGTGACACGTGGCACGTATTGCCGGCGTAAACATCCCGACTGCAAAGCGGGTACCAATCGCCCTCACATATATCACCGGTATCGGCAACACCTCGGCCAAAGCGATCTGCGAAGCCGTGGGCATTGAAGCGACCCGTCGCGTCAACGAACTGTCCGACGCCGAAGTTCTGAAAATTCGCGAATACATCGACGAAAACTTCACCGTCGAAGGCGATCTGCGTCGCGAAGTTCAGATGAACGTCAAGCGCCTGATGGACTTGGGCTGCTATCGCGGTCTGCGTCACCGCCGCAACCTGCCGGTTCGCGGTCAGCGTACCCACACCAATGCTCGTACTCGCAAAGGCCCCGCAAAGGCCATTGCTGGTAAGAAGAAATAAGGGAGGGTCTGACCGATGGCACGTGATAAGACTCGCGTTAAGCGCAAAGAGCGTAAGAACATCGCATCGGGCGTTGCCCATGTGAACTCGACCTTCAACAACACCAAGATCCTGATCTCGGACGTACAGGGCAACGCCATCTCGTGGTCGTCTGCCGGTACCATGGGCTTCAAAGGTTCGCGGAAATCGACGCCTTATGCCGCTCAGATGGCTGCAGAAGACGCAGGCAAAAAGGCGCAGGAACATGGCGTCAAGACGCTGGAAGTCGAAGTTCAGGGCCCCGGTTCGGGTCGTGAATCGGCTCTGCGCGCGCTGGCTGCCGTGGGCTTCAACATCACGTCGATCCGCGACGTGACGCCGATTGCGCACAATGGCTGCCGCCCGCCGAAGCGCCGCCGCGTCTAAGCGATTTTGAATTGAGCTGGGGCCCGTGTTTTTGCACGGCCCCAGCACGTCATTTTGAACCTCGGGCGTCTGCACCTTGTTGGTCATGGGGCGCGGACAGGAATGGAGGGATTACATGATCCACAAGAATTGGGCAGAATTGATCAAGCCGACCCAGCTGGAAGGTAAGCCGGGCAACGATCCTGCGCGTCAGGCAACCCTGGTTGCTGAACCGCTTGAGCGTGGCTTTGGTCTGACTCTGGGTAACGCGCTGCGCCGCGTTCTGATGAGCTCGCTTCAAGGCGCGGCCATCACCAGCGTTCAGATCGACAACGTCCTGCACGAGTTCTCCTCGGTTGCAGGTGTCCGCGAAGACGTCACCGACATCATCCTGAACCTCAAGCAGGTTGCCCTGCGCATGGAAGTCGAAGGCCCCAAGCGTCTGTCGATCAATGCCAAAGGCCCCGCAGTCGTTACCGCTGGCGACATCAGCGAAAGCGCCGGTATCGAGGTTCTGAACCGCGATCACGTCATCTGCCACCTGGACGATGGTGCCGACCTGTTCATGGAGCTTACCGTCAACACCGGCAAAGGCTATGTCTCGGCTGAGAAGAACAAGCCGGAAGATGCACCTATCGGCCTGATCCCGATCGACGCGATCTATTCGCCGGTCAAAAAGGTTGCCTATGACGTTCAGCCGACCCGTGAAGGTCAGGTTCTGGACTATGACAAGCTGACCCTGAAGATCGAAACCGACGGTTCGATCACGCCGGAAGACGCGCTGGCCTTTGCCGCACGTATTCTGCAGGACCAGCTGTCGATCTTCGTCAACTTCGACGAGCCGGAATCGGCTGGCCGCCAGGACGAAGACGATGGTCTGGAGTTCAACCCGTTGCTGCTGAAGAAAGTGGACGAGCTGGAACTGTCGGTCCGTTCGGCAAACTGTCTGAAGAACGACAACATCGTTTACATCGGCGATCTGATCCAGAAGACCGAAGCCGAGATGCTGCGCACCCCGAACTTCGGCCGCAAGTCGCTGAACGAGATCAAAGAAGTGCTGTCCGGCATGGGTCTGCACCTCGGCATGGATGTCGAGGACTGGCCGCCCGACAACATCGAAGATCTGGCGAAGAAATTCGAAGACGCGTTCTAAACGCGTCTTCCTCAATGCCCGGGCTGCCGGGGAATACAAGGGCGATGATGCCCCAAGGAGAGCCGGTGACACGCATCGCCGGCCAGACAAAGCAAAACGCGAAAGAAGGAACTAGAAAATGCGTCACGCACGTGGTTACCGCCGCCTGAACCGTACTCATGAGCACCGCAAAGCTCTGTTTGCGAACATGGCTGGATCGCTCATCGAGCATGAGCAAATCAAAACAACTCTGCCCAAGGCAAAAGAACTGCGCCCGATCGTTGAAAAACTGATCACCCTGGGTAAGCGCGGCGACCTGCACGCCCGCCGTCAGGCCGCAGCACAGCTGAAAGAAGACAAAGACGTCGCGAAGCTGTTCGACGTTCTGGGCCCCCGCTATGCCGAGCGTCAGGGCGGCTACGTCCGTATCCTGAAAGCAGGCTTCCGCTATGGCGACATGGCACCGATGGCGATCATCGAATTCGTTGACCGTGACATCGATGCCAAAGGCGCGGCGGACAAAGCTCGCGTTGCAGCCGAAGAGGCCGCAGACGAAGAATAAGAAACGCTCAGCGTTTTTGATTGGAACCCCTGCGTCTTGGGCGCAGGGTTTTTTTTATGTGTTGAGTTGCGAGAATCGAAAACTTGGGTGATCCTTCAAGGAATTGAAGGATTGCAATATGTTTAGATTAACCGCTTTTGTTTTCGCTTTGTGCCTTTCGACTGCTCTGTCCGCACAGGAAGCATCTGAAGACGCCGAGGGCGCGCCCTCTGATCTTTTGACGGATGCGGAATTGCAAACGCTTGTAGCTCCGGTTGCGCTCTATCCTGATACCTTGTTGATCCAGATTTTTGTCGCGGCCACACAGCCCTTGGAAATCGTGAAAGCCGAGCGGTTTTTGCTGGATAATGCCGATCGTGACCCGGTCGAGCTGGAGCCCGAGATTGACGCGATGGGTTGGGACCCCTCGGTAACCGTTCTGGCGACTGCATTTCCCGAGGTTGTCGGGTAAATGGCCACGCATATCGACTGGACCGAAACGATGGGCACGGCAATGCTGGCGCAATCTGATGACGTTATGGATGCGGTGCAGGTCATGCGCGATCAGGCGATCAACAGTGGGGCCTTGGTGTCCGGGCCGGAACAAACCGTCGAAGTCAGCAACGATGACACCGTCGTAATCACACCGACAAACACGGAGACGGTTTACGTTCCGCAGTATAATCCGCAGACCGTTTATACTGGCCCGTCCACCGGAGATATTGTTGGCGCGGCTTTGATCACGTTCGGCACAGTTGCGCTTATCGACGAGATTTTTGACGATGACGACGACTGGTATGGTTATTGGGGATGCCGAAACTGTGGCGGATGGAATGGTCAGCCGATTATCAGGAACCCGGATATCGACATAGACATTGATGGCAACGTCAATATTGGCAACGAAATTGATTTGGGCGACCGGACGGAAATTGGTTGGCAGCCAGACCCCGATCGAAAAAATCAGGCGCGTGACAAGATCGCCGACCACAAGCGACCCGAAGGAGGGCGCGGGGATATTCCCATTAACCGGCCCGACGGTCGAACAGATGAATTGCGCGCCAAACTCAGCAAGGAATCCGGGGCGGTGGATATCAGCCGCGGTGGCGCGGCAGCTGCCGTTGGGGCCGGTGCTGTCGCCGGTGGTGCCCTGGCGGGTCGGAGCGGCCAGAACAAGCCATTGCCCAAGGTGAACCGCGGGGGCGTCGACGTGGATAAGGCAGCCGCGAAACAGCGCGCCGTTGATCGCACCAAGCAACCACCGACGACCGCAAAGAAACCTGTGAAGCAAAAGCCTCAGGTCCAGAAAAAGCCCACGACCACGCAGCGAAAAGCCAGTACCTCGAAAGGTAAGGCGATGAAGAAAAGCGCGTCGGGTGGCAGAACGCAAAAAGCATCCCAGCGCGGGCGTGCAGCCAAGGCAAAGCGGGGAAGATAACATGCGCAATTCATTTCTAGCCTTCTCTGTTCTGGTCGCCACAAGTGGATCTGCTTGGGCAGACGCCGCGCGATATGACACGCCACAAGCCGCGCTCGACGCTTTTGTCGGTGCGCTGGAGGCGGGGGATCAAAGCCAGCTGTTGCAAGTCTTTGGCCCGGACGCAGCCGATCTGATCGGGACAGGTGATCTGCGAGAGGACCGCCAACGGCGAGAAGAAGTACTGGGTCTCTATTCGGAAGGGTACCGCTTTCAGCCGCAGGACGATGGCGTCTTGCTGCTTTTGGGGGAAGACGCTTGGCCATTTCCAATCCCGATCGTACGTGATGGCGCGCAGTGGCAGTTTGATCTGGACGCCGGAATAGAGGAGCTTGCCGCGCGCGAGATTGGTCTGAATGAGTTGGAAGTTATCGAGCTGCTTGAGGCCTATGTCGATCTTCAGGCCGCTTTCCGGCTGGTCGATCACAACGACGACGGTGTGATGGAATTCGCGCGAACCATCATCTCAAGCCCCGGCCAACGTGATGGGCTGTTCTGGCCAGACGAGGACAGCTTCGTTGGCGCAGCTCTTGCGCGTGCTGCAGCAGCAGGGTGGAGCGACGGAGAAAGCGATTATGAGGCAGAGCCGTTTCTGGGGTATTATTACACCATTCTGGACGGGCAGGGACCAAATGCTGCGGGCGGTGCGTATTCCTATTTCATAGGCGATCATTTCGTCGGCGGACATGCGATGCTTGCAGTTCCCGCAGACTATGGTGAGACAGGCATACACTCGTTTCTGGTGGGTGAAAATGGCGTCGTATACGAAGCGGACCTTGGCCCCGAGACATTGGACCGTGCGGATCAGATCGGCGTTTATGACCCCGGCCCGGATTGGTCGCCGGTCGAGTAGCTCATAAGTCTTCCGTAGTTGCTAAGCCCCGTTTCGATATCGGCCACGAACGCTCAGGGCAAAAGCACTCTGACCATGCCAGTGTTACTAAGCGTTAGTACCGTGCCGACGCTTGCATTACATCGCCAGCAGCCGCATATCCAACGGCAACGACGCTTGCCGAGGTTATGCATGTTTCGCGCGACACTGATTGCCATTTTCATTGCTTGTTCTGCGCCCCTTTGGGCTGAAACACGCGTTCCACAATCCCAAGCCGAAATCTCCCTTGGATTTGCGCCGGTTGTCAAACAGGCCTCACCGGCGGTTGTGAACATCTATGCAAAGATCGTGCGGCAAGGGCGGGCAAATACGCTGTTCTCGGACCCATTCTTTCAGGATTTCTTTGGTCGGGGGTTCAACGAACCGCGTCAGCGCGTTCAGAACTCGCTGGGTTCCGGCGTGATCCTGTCGCAAGACGGTTATGTCGTGTCGAACTATCACGTCGTTGGATTGGCCACCGAAATACGCGTTGTGACGACGGACAGGCGGGAGTTTTCGGCGCAGGTTGTTCTGGGTGACAAGGAAAGCGATATCGCCATTCTGCGTCTGGATGACGCCGAGGACCTTCCGTTTTTGAAACTGCGCGATTCCGATCATGTAGAGGTTGGGGAATTGGCGCTGGCGATCGGCAACCCGTTTGGTGTCGGGCAGACGGTCTCTTCGGGCATCATCTCTGGTTTGGCGCGCACTGGCACGGCTACGGGTAATGCCCGTGGTTACTTTATTCAGACCGACGCCGCGATCAACCCGGGCAATTCGGGTGGTGCGTTGATTGACGTGAACGGCGATCTGATCGGTATCAACACATCCATCCTGACACGCTCGGGCGGATCAAACGGCATAGGTTTCGCTATCCCGGCCAATCTGGTGGCCGAGTTTTTGCGGCAAGCCAAAGCAGGCAACGATCGTTTTGTCAGCCCCTGGGCCGGTATGGGCGGTCAACACATGAGCGCTGATATCGCGGAGTCTTTGGGTCTGGTCATACCACTGGGCGTGGTCATTTCCGATCTGCATCCACTGAGCCCATTGGCCGAGGCCGGGTTGCGCGTGGGCGATGTTGTGACACATGTTGACGGGGATGAGGTGAACTCTCCGGCCGAGATGAAGTTCCGGATGTCGGTTGCCGGTGTCGGTGGAACATCCGAGTTGTCCCGCTTGCGCGGCGGGCAAAGTGACCAGGTCAAGGTTGCCTTGATCCCCCCGCCCGAGACGCCGCCCGCCGACGAAACGACGCTGGGCGAGCAAACGGTCATGCCGGGCCTGACCGTTTCGCGCATTAACCCGGCGGTTATTGCCCGATTGGGGTTAAGTCTGTCGCAGACAGGTGTCGTGGTGGTCGATGCGGGGCCGTATGGCGGGCGTTCCGGGCTGCGTGTGGGTGATGTGGTGAACGGTGTGAATGGAGTGAAAGTGGAACACCCGGATGATGTGACGAATGCGCTGACCGATCCGGGCCGCAGACTGCAATTCGACCTTTTGCGCGGCGGGCGATCTGTATCGCTTCGGTTTCGCCTGTGAGTGATCTGTTCGATACCGGGGAAACCCAACCTGCACCGTCCGGACATCGGCCGCTTGCCGACCGTCTGCGCCCGCGGGCCCTGTCCGAAGTGATTGGGCAAGAACAAGTGCTGGGTCCAGATGCGCCGTTGGGGGTGATGCTGGCGTCGGGAAGCTTATCCAGTCTGATTTTCTGGGGTCCGCCCGGTGTCGGTAAAACCACCATCGCACGTCTTTTGGCACAGGAAACCGATCTGCATTTCGTTCAGATCAGCGCGATTTTCACTGGTGTTCCAGATCTTAAAAAAGTGTTCGAGGCTGCAAAAATACGCCGCCAGAATGGGCAGGGTACTCTGCTGTTTGTTGACGAAATCCATCGCTTCAACAAGGCGCAGCAGGATGGGTTCCTGCCTCATATGGAAGACGGAACAATCCTTCTGGTCGGGGCCACCACAGAAAACCCATCCTTTGAACTGAATGCCGCGGTACTGAGCCGATCTCTGGTCCTGGTTCTGGAACGGCTCAGCCTTGTTGATCTTGAGCGTCTGACCCAGCGGGCCGAAAAAGAACTGGACCGCTCCTTGCCTTTGACAGGTCAGGCCCGTGACGCGCTACAGGAAATGGCGGATGGGGACGGGCGGGCGCTGTTGAACCTGATCGAACAGATCGCCGCGTGGAAGGTGGACGCTCCGCTTGATCCTGATGCTTTGTCGACCCGGTTGATGCGTCGGGCTGCCAAATACGACAAGTCCGGAGATGAACATTACAACCTGATCTCGGCCTTGCATAAATCAGTGCGGGGATCAGACCCTGACGCGGCGTTGTATTGGTTCGCGCGGATGCTGACAGGCGGCGAAGACCCCAGATATCTGGCGCGGCGCATAACGCGCATGGCCGTCGAGGATATCGGCTTGGCAGACCCGCAAGCACAGGCGATCTGCCTGCAATCATGGGAGACATATGAGCGGCTCGGCTCGCCAGAGGGAGAGTTGGCTTTGGCGCAGGCCTTGGTTTATCTGGCGCTCGCCCCTAAATCAAACGGCGCTTATGTGGGGTTCAAGTCTGCCATGCGACTGGCAAAACAATCCGGCAGCGCGCCACCGCCCAAGCATATTCTGAACGCGCCGACCTCGCTTATGAAGGATCAGGGGTACGGGGCAGGTTACGCCTATGACCACGATGCCGAAGATGCCTTTTCCGGACAGAATTACTTTCCCGATGGGATGGAACGCCCTGACCTCTACCAACCTGTTGAGCGTGGTTTCGAACGTGAGTTGAAGAAACGTCTGGATTATTTCGCCAAACTGCGCGCCCAGCGAAACCAATAGGCCACAGATACCAGACCTGCTTGACTCTTTGCCCGTCGCACGCCAGAGACGCGCATGTTTTCTTGGACACTTACTGACATGCAAGCCGGGCACCCGATGTGCGCGGCACAGGGGATACCGGTATGAGCGGCGTACAGATGATCACAGTGGCAGAGGGCGATGGCGACCAGCGCATTGACCGTTGGCTGCGCCGTCTGTTTCCCCATGTCAGCCAAGGCCGTATCGAGAAGATGTGCCGCAAGGGTGAGTTGCGGGTCGAAGGTGGCCGGGTCAAGGCGTCTACCCGGCTTGAGGTCGGTCAGGTAGTACGTGTTCCACCATTGCCGGATGCAGATCACAAACCGGCTGAGGTCAAGCGCCGTATCTCGGACGCGGACGCAAAGATGATCCAATCTTGCGTGATCTACCGCGATGATCATGTTCTGGCGCTCAACAAACCGCACGGTTTGCCGGTTCAAGGCGGCAGTGGTCAGACGCGGCATGTGGACAGCCTGTCTGAGGCTTTGCGGTTCGGATATGACGAAAACCCGCGTCTTGTGCATCGACTGGACAAAGACACGTCAGGCGTTCTTTTGTTGGCGCGCACGCGTGAGGCTGCCAAGGGTCTGACAGCCGCATTCCGCCACCGCGACACGCGCAAAATCTATTGGGCTTTGGTGGCCGGTGTCCCGACCCCCTATCTGGGAGAGATCAAGACCGGTCTGGTCAAAGCAGCTGGGCACGGCAAACAGGGGGAGGGCGAAAAAATGATCGCCGTGCACCTGAATGAAATCAACGACACGCCTGGCGCTAAACGAGCCCATACACTCTATGCCACACTTTATCGTGTTGCTGGTCGCGCTTCTTGGGTTGCGATGGAGCCGATCACTGGCCGGACGCATCAGCTGCGCGCGCATATGGCGGCTATCGGTCATCCGATCGTTGGTGACGGTAAGTATGGCGGGTCAGGGCAAGAGAACCTCGGCGATGGTTGGGGGGCTCAGTTGGGCGGGATCATCAGCAAAAAGCTGCATCTGCATGCCCGGCAGGCCTCGTTCCAGCACCCTGTGACGCGCAAGACAATCACGATCAAAGCGCCGCTGCCCGATCATATCAAGCACAGTTGGGATGCGTTCGGCTGGACCGAGGATCTTGCCGCAGAGGACCCGTTTGAGGAATTGCAATGAGCAAAGCTCTGCGTTTGGTGCTGTTTGATGTCGACGGTACGCTGGTTGACAGTCAGGGCAGTATCGTTGCGGCAATGACCGCCAGTTTTGATGCGCTCTCCTTGCAGGTTCCGGACCGCAAAACCGTTTTGTCCATTGTTGGTCTGTCTTTACCCGACGCGATGGCGAAACTGGTTCCCGACCAAAGCCAGAAAACGCAGCAACGGTTGGTCGAAGGGTATAAACAGGCTTACCACGCGCATCGGTTGGAACAGGGCGTGGCGAGTTCTCCGCTCTATCCCGGTGCACGGGAAGCTATTGAGGCTTTGCATGCGATCCCCGAGGTATTACTGGGTGTCGCGACCGGAAAATCTCAGCGTGGTTTGAATGCGCTTATCGAAGGGCACGGGCTAGAAGGGTATTTCGTGACCCGGCAGGTGGCAGATCATCACCCGTCCAAGCCGCACCCGTCGATGATAGACACTGCCCGCGCTGAAACCGGGGTTGAGGCGGCCGATACCGTGATGATCGGTGACACGCGCTTTGATATGGATATGGCGGCGGCTGCCGACGTAAGTGCGATTGGGGTAACCTGGGGCTATCATGATCGCCCGGCGCTGGATGGCGCGACGCATATTATCGAAACTTTCGACCAGCTGCCGGGCGCGCTGGAGCAAATCTGGACCTGAAGATATGAGCGAGTGGAAACCAAAGCGATTTTGGACCGATAGTGCCGTGGTTAAGACGGATGGCGGGTTTACGATCCAGCTGGACGGGCGTCCGGTCAAGACACCGGCCAAGGCGGGTCTGGTCGTGCCCACTCGCGAAATGGCACAAGAAATCGCTGCAGAGTGGGGCGCACAGGAAAAAGAGATCGACCCGTCCGTGATGCCGTTCACGCGGTCGGCGAATGCCGCAATCGACAAGGTTCAAAGCCAGCACGCTGAAGTTGCAGATATGCTGGCCGACTATGGCGATTCGGATCTGTTATGTTACCGGGCCACGCACCCGCAGGAGTTGCAGCACCGTCAGGCCACCCAATGGGACCCGGCACTGGATTGGGCGGCAGAGACACTTTCCGCGCGATTGGTGCCCGTTGCGGGTGTTCTACACCAGCCACAAGACGGTTCTGCCTTGGCGGTCCTGCGCCAACGAGTCCATGATTTCAACAACTTCCAGCTTGCAGCTTTTCACGATCTGGTCAGCCTGTCCGGCTCACTGATCCTTGGCTTTGCGGCCACAGAAGGGTGGCGCGACGCAGAGCAGATATGGGAAATCTCAAGGCTGGATGAGCTTTGGCAGATTGAACAATGGGGCCACGATGACGAAGCGCACGAGGCCGCTTTGGTCAAACAGGCGGCTTTTTTACACGCCAAACGGTTCTTTGATATCTCGGATTGAGCCCTGTTGCCGGAAATTGCACCGCTTGTGCAAACATCTGTCGATTGAACCATCGTTTTCGCTGATCCGACCCTTGACGTTTGTTTATGATTGCGACCAAACTCATGCCCACTAAAGGGGAGACACCTTTGGGGTAACCTTTCTGGTGCCAGAGGTGCCGGACAGAACCGTCCCTGGACCGGGGCGGAAAATCAGGAAGAGGTAAAAATGAAAAAATCCGTAATCTTGGGCGCGGCTACAGTTGCCGGTCTGGCCGCAGGTGCTGCCATGGCGGGCACAGTGGACGACGTCAAAGCCCGCGGTAAGCTGAACTGCGGTGTGACCACCGGTCTGGTTGGCTTTGCCGCACCCGACGCGAATGGCGAATGGCAAGGCTTTGACGTCTCGCTTTGCCGCGCAGTCGCTGCCGCCGTTCTGGGTGACGCAAGCGCTGTTGAATTTGTTCCGACGACCGGTAAAACACGCTTTACCGCGCTGGCTTCGGGCGAGATCGACATGCTGGCCCGTAACACCACCTGGACCTTCAGCCGCGACGTCGACCTGAAGTTCGAATTCGTGGGCGTGAACTACTATGACGGTCAGGGCTTCATGGTTCCCAAGGCACTGGGCGTAAGCTCGGCCAAAGAACTGGACGGCGCAACCGTTTGCATCCAGACCGGCACCACCACCGAGCTGAACCTAGCGGACTTCTTCCGCTCGAACAACATCAGCTACGAGCCGGTTCCGATCGAAACCAACGCTGAAGCGCAGCAGCAGTATCTGGCTGGCGCATGTGACGTCTACACCACAGACGCATCGGGCCTGGCCGCAACCCGCGCCACGTTCGAAGATCCGTCGGCGCACGTTCTGCTGCCCGAAATCATCTCGAAAGAGCCTCTGGGCCCGCTGGTCCGTCACGGCGACCACGAGTGGGGCGACGTTGTCCGCTGGACTCTGAACGCGCTGGTCTCGGCTGAAGAGCTGGGCGTAACCTCGGCCAACATCGACGAGATGGCAGCCGGCACCAACAACCCCGAAGTGAACCGCCTGCTGGGTACCGAAGGTACTCTGGGTGAGATGCTGGGTCTGGATGCTGACTGGGCGATGAAAGCGATCAAAGCCGGTGGTAACTACGGCGAAGTCTTTGCCAAGAACATCGGTGAAGAAACTCCGATCGGTCTTGCACGCGGCCTGAACGCACAGTGGACCGAAGGCGGCCTGCTGTACTCGCCGCCGTTCCGCTAATATCCATTGAAAAGGGCGTGGGGTAACCTGCGCCCTTTTTCCCAAACAGAATGCTACGGACTGCTCGGGAGCGGGGAAAACCCTGCCGGGAAGGAAGCGTCCGAGAAGCACGGGGATCCCATAATATGTCGACTATGACTGACCCACCGAAAGCTGACTTTCGGTTGTCTATGCTCATAAACGATACCCGCTATCGTTCACTTACTTTTCAGGTGATTGCGGCAATCGTTATTACGTTGAGCATCTGGTATCTAGGCAACAACCTGATCCAGAACCTTCGGGCCGCGGGCCTGAATATCTCTTATGAATTCCTAGGCGATCCAGCTGGTTACGATATCAACCAGCGCATGATTGAATACAATAGCCAATCGAGCCACGCTCGCGCTGCGCTTGTTGGGATTCTGAACACGCTGCTTGTTGCCTTTTTGGCTTGCATCACGGCAACGGTATTCGGTGTCATCGCCGGTGTGCTGCGCCTGTCAAATAACTGGCTCGTATCCAAGCTGATGGCGGTCTACGTTGAGATTTTCCGGAATATTCCGGTGTTGATCTGGATCCTCATCATTTTCTTCATCATAACCGCAGCGATGCCTGCACCCAGAGCATATCTGGGTGAGGACGCCGAGCGCGGATTGGCGCTTGGGCTTTTTGCTTTTACCAACCGTGGAATTTACGTTCCATTACCGTTTTTCACTGGCGGTTTCGGCAGCAGCGTTGCCAATTGGTTGCTGGTGGTTGTTGTGTTGGTCGCGTCCTATTTCGCTACGCGGTTTGTGAACAAGAACGCACAGATCAAGCAAGAGAAAACAGGTGACAGACCGAATACGCTGTTGGTGAACACGGGGATATGGTTCCTGCCGCTGATCATCGTGCTTTTTGTATTGGGTCTATCATGGGACTTGCCTGATCCGTTGGCGAACCGGTTCAACCTCCGTGGCGGTCTTCAGATTGGGGCTCCGCTGATTGCACTTTGGTTTGCACTGTCGATTTACACAGGTGCCTTCATCGCGGAAAACGTACGTGCAGGGATCCAGGCGATATCGAAAGGTCAGACAGAGGCCGCCGCCGCACTGGGTTTGCGTCAGGGTTGGATCATGAACCTCGTGATCCTGCCACAAGCGCTTCGAGTCATCATCCCGCCTTTGATCTCGCAATACCTTAACATCACCAAGAACTCGTCGCTGGCGATTGCTGTTGGATATGCCGACATCACCGCCACATTGGGTGGCATCACATTGAACCAGACAGGTCGTGCGATTGAATGCGTGTTGCTGCTGATGCTGTTTTATCTCACGGCTTCGCTGACGATCTCGATGGTGATGAACGTCTACAACGCATCCGTCAAGTTGAAGGAGCGCTGAGCCATGGCTGATCAAACCACAAATTCGATCGCCTTCGTTGCCGACGGAACGATCCCTCCCTCGCCGCCTCCAGCCAATCAAACCGGCATTGTAAAATGGATGCGTGACAACCTGTTCTCAGGTGTTTCGAACTCGATCCTGACAATCTTGTCGCTGATCCTGATCTATCTGCTGTTGAAAAACACGTTGCCATGGATTTTTAACGGGGTCTGGAATGCCAACTCTCTGGCTGAGTGCCGGGAAATACTTGCCGGGAAATCCGGTGCATGTTTTGCGGTTTTGGCCGAGCGTTGGCCCCAGTTGATCTACGGATTTAAATACCCGGAGGAGGCCTATTGGCGGCCCAACCTGGCTTTTGTCCTTATGTTAGTTGCCATTGCGCCGGTTCTGTTCTTTGACCTGCCACGCAAAATGCTGGTGTTCACAGCTCTTTACCCGTTCATTGCCTTTTGGCTGATCTGGGGCGGTTCGATCCTAGCGCCGCTTGTTGCTTTGGCTGGATGTGTCGCTGCCGGTTTCGTGTTCCAGAAATTCGGCAAAAACAGCTTCGCTGCGGGCTTCTTTGGCGCGATCGCCGTCGCCTTGGTTGTCTGGAATGTTGGTGCGGCGCTGATCCCCGAAGGCGCGTCGGAAAATGCGCTTCTGACGGCGGTGCCGAGCCGCGACTTGGGCGGTTTCATGCTGAATATGATGCTAGGCTTGACTTGCGTGTCGTTGTCTCTGCCTCTAGGCATTGCTTTGGCTCTGGGCAGACAATCAGACATGCCGCTGATCAAGTGGGTTTGCGTCATTTTCATCGAGTTCATCCGGGGCGTACCACTGATCACGTTACTGTTTGTGGCTTCGGTAATGCTGTCCTATTTCTTCCCGCCAGACAGCACAGTCGACCTGTTCCTGCGTGTGGTGATCATGATCACCATGTTTTCGGCCGCTTACATCGCCGAGGTGATCCGGGGCGGTCTGGCCGCGCTGCCGCGTGGGCAATACGAAGCAGCAGACAGTCTGGGTCTGGATTACCCGCAGGCGATGCGGCTGATCATTCTGCCACAGGCGTTGAAGATCTCCATCCCTGGTATCGTGAACGTGGCTGTTGGTCTGTTCAAGGACACCACACTGGTTTCGGTCATCTCGATGTTCGATTTGGTGGGCATGATCCGAGGCCCAATCCTGGCGTCGACTGAATGGCAGGGCATCTATTGGGAGCTCTTTGGCTTTGCCGCGCTTCTATTCTTCGTCGTCTGCTACGGCATCTCTCAATATTCTCAGTGGCTCGAGCGTCGCCTTGCCACCGATCATCGTTAAGGAGTTCAACACATGTCTGAACTTGCAATAGAACGCGAAATTGACCGCTCCAAGATGCAGGTGAGCGACGAGGTCGCCATCGAAATCAACGGTATGAACAAGTGGTACGGGTCTTTCCACGTGCTGCGCGACATCAATCTGACCGTCAACCGGGGCGAGCGGATTGTTATCGCGGGGCCGTCAGGGTCGGGCAAATCCACTCTGATCCGCTGCCTGAACGCGCTGGAAGAACACCAGCAGGGCAAGATCGTGGTGGACGGGACTGAGCTGTCGAATGACCTCAAGAACATCGACAAGATCCGGTCCGAGGTCGGCATGGTGTTCCAGCACTTCAACCTGTTCCCGCATCTGACCATTTTGGAGAATTGCACGCTGGCCCCGATTTGGGTGCGTAAAACGCCCAAGAAAGAGGCCGAAGAACGTGCGATGCACTTCCTGGAAAAGGTGAAGATCCCCGATCAGGCGCTGAAATATCCCGGTCAGCTTTCAGGTGGTCAGCAGCAGCGCGTGGCGATTGCCCGGTCGCTCTGCATGATGCCGCGGATCATGTTGTTTGACGAACCAACATCGGCGCTGGACCCTGAGATGATCAAAGAGGTGCTCGACACCATGATCGAGCTGGCCGAGGAAGGCATGACCATGCTGTGCGTTACGCACGAGATGGGCTTTGCCCGCCAGGTCGCCAACCGCGTGATATTCATGGATGCCGGGCAGATCGTGGAACAAAATGAACCGGAAGAGTTCTTCAATAACCCGAAGAGCGAGCGGACCAAGTTGTTCCTGAGCCAAATTCTGGGTCACTGACACGCGTTTAATAAGCAGGGAAAGGCGGGGCTTTGGCCTCGCCTTTTTCTATGCCATCAACTCGCGAGGGATGGTGAAGTCCAGAACCTCTCCGATATGCCATTGAACGTCCGACCACTGGGCAATCGGCATGCGGATCACCGTGGTCGCGCAAGTGGGATAGTCGTAGAACCGTGCATGGTTTGGGGTGTCGCGCACGATTTGGCTGGCAAAAGCGGCGATGCCTGGGTTGTGACCCAGCAACAGCACAACTGGTTCAGTCGCCCCTGACAATTCGATCAGCATGTCTTCGGGCGTTGCATGGTACAGGGTGCGGTGAAAACAAATCTTCTCGGCTTGCAAGCCCATCTGATCCCAGGTCTCCCGTGTCCGCGCAGAGGTTGAGCTGAGCACTTCATCTGGAATCCAGCCGTTCTGGCGCAACCAACCCGCTATTGCCTGCGCCGACTTTCGCCCGCGTTTGTTCAGGGGACGGTCATGGTCTTCAAGGTTTGGGTCGTCCCAACTGGACTTGGCGTGGCGGGTCAGGATTAAGGTCAGGCTCATGATGGGTGGAAGGCCTTCATGTGATGCGCAGATTGCTCCGGGTCGCGACCCGCTCCGCTGCTGATCGGGCAGGACAGGCGCGCAAGGCAGCCGCTGGTCATACAGGTCTGCCCCTGATCGGTGGACAAGTGGTCATGGCAAGTTGCGACGTCATAGAAGCTATGCGCGTTGAGCGCCTGGACCGGACAAGCTGTGGTGCAGGGGGCCGGGCAGTTTGTACAAGGGGACTCGGCTGTGTTTGACGGGATGTCAAACTCACCGCTGAAATGCAGGGCGCCCCTGTATGAGATTAGCATCCCCACGGTGTCATGCACCAAGGCGCCAACCGGGCTGCTGAATGTCCGACCAGACTTTAACGCCCAATCTATGAACGGTGCGTAGGGCGGGCCGCCAAATGGGAAATGCGGAGTTGCCCCGAGATCCTGTGCCATCTGGCCAATGACGCGGGTGGACCATCGGTCCACCGGGTCTGGTCCACCCCATTCCGGTGATGCTTTAAGCACCCGCCAGAACGCGCCAGCGGCCCCTAATAGAACGAGAGTTCCGTTTTCCAGTTGCTTGGCGTCAGTAACGCGCGGGTGTAGCGCGCCCATGACGATCAGACCGGCGGCTTCGGCTGCCCGCACAACGTTGGAATATTCGAGGCTGGGCATATCCGCGGAGGTCTTTGAATGTTCCACTGCGCCCTCTCTGATGGTCTCTTAGTCCGGCCGGATCAGCGATCCTGCCCCATGTTCGGTGAAAAGCTCAAGCAGCACAGCGTTGGGTGCTCGCCCGTCCAGAATAACCACCGCGCGAACACCGCTGTGCAGCGCATCAAGCGCGGTTTCGGTTTTTGGGATCATGCCACCCGCGATGGTGCCTTCCAACGTCATTTCCCGGATCTGACCTGCCTTGAGCTCGGTCACGACCTCACCAGCGGCGTTTTTGACGCCCGAGACATCGGTCAGCAAAAGTAGACGATCCGCCTTCAGAGCGGATGCAATCGCGCCAGCGGCAGTGTCGCCGTTCACGTTGAATGTTTCACCCTCACGACCCGCACCCAGCGGGGCAATCACGGGGATCACATCATGTGAAAACAGGTCATGCAGAACCTTTGGGTTCATCTGCGAGGGTGAGCCGACAAATCCAAGTGACGGGTCGGTCTGATCGCAGATCATCAGGTTCGCGTCCTTTCCTGAAAGACCAACCGCTGAACCGCCCTGACCGTTTATCGCCTGTACAATCCGCTTGTTCACAAGGCCCGACAGCACCATTTCAACGACTTCAACGGTGGCTTTGTCCGTGACACGCTTGCCGCCCACAAACTCGGACTGGATATCCAGCTTGTCGAGCATCGCGTTGATCATCGGGCCACCGCCATGCACGATGACCGGGTTCACGCCAACCTGGCGCATGAGCACCACGTCACGGGCAAAGCTTTCCATCGCTTCATCACTGCCCATGGCGTGACCACCCAGCTTGATGACCACAATTGCCCCGTCATAACGTTGCAGGTAAGGCAAGGCGCTGTTCAAGGTTGCAGCGGTAGCGATCCAGTCCCGGTTCATATCTCGTGTCTTCATGGCTAAGTCCCTCTGACGTCCCGTGTTAGGGCCTTTGCACGGTGCTGCCAAGAGCTTAGCTATTCCAGATGCGCAATGATCGAGCGGAGCGTTGGGATACCGTCGCCTTTTTCAGACGAGGTCAGAACGATTTCCGGAAAAGCAGCCGGGTGTTTGGACAAGGCACCACGCACCTGTTCAAGAACCTGGGCACGTTCCTTGGCTTTGACCTTGTCCGATTTGGTCAGCACGCACTGGAATGTAACGGCGCTGGTATCCAGCAACTTCATGATTTCGGCATCCACCGGCTTTACACCATGGCGTGCGTCGATCAGGACAAAGGCCCGGCGAAGGGTTTGTCGGCCGCTGAGGTACTGCTTGAGAAGGCGCTGCCATTTTTCCACGACCTTGACCGGTGCGTTCGCATAGCCATAGCCGGGCAGGTCAACCAGATAAAGCTCAGGGCCTTGGGTGAAAAAATTGATTTCCTGTGTGCGGCCGGGCGTGTTTGACGCGCGCGCAAGCCCCTTTGTTCCGGTCAGGGCGTTTATGAGGCTCGATTTCCCGACATTTGAACGCCCCGCAAAACAGACTTCCAGCCGGTCTGGCGCTGGCAGACCGTTCATGGCGACGACGCCCTTAACAAACTCGGATGGTCCCGCGAACAGCTTGCGGCCGCGTTCCATCGCAAATTCATCCGGGTCTTCGGCCAAAGGGAAGGGCAGGGTGGTCATAAGACATGCACCTTGTCGCCAATTTCGATAGTGCCGCCGCGCAGCACTTCGGCATAGACACCGAAATCCTGATGGCCCCATGTATCCAGCGCGCCCAGCGTATCGGCATCGCGCGCACCGGTTTCTGGGTTCGCCGTCGTTGCAAGGCACCGCGTAATGCGTTCGCGCACAACGAACACCGCTTCACCGATCTGAACCTCGCGGTCCAGCCATTCAAACTCTTCCCACAAAGGCAGGCCATCAAACCAGATGTTGCCCCGCCAACGTTTTATCGACAGCTGCGTCCCCAATTTCTGTTCTACCGCCCGATGCGACGCCATGTTGAACAGACTGACGGATGGATAATCGCTGTCGGTCATGCCGCGCCCCGGCACACGGACAATGCGGGCCGAGGCCGCACGGTCAGCGGGCATCAGAGGTTTGACCCAATCCAGGAACGCATCCTGCTCTGTATCTGGCTGAAAGCAGATGTCCTTGAGATCTGGATGCCGGAGCGTGACCATGTCCCCGTCCGTTTCCGCGGATATTGCCATCAGACCGGGCGCTTTTGAACCTCGGCTGAAATTCTGACAGGGTGCCCATTCTGATCCATCCGCTTTAGATGCCTCATGCGCAACCGCCCAAATGCGATCCCCGGGCATGGTCTGTCCGGGGGTCATTGTTACGGTCTGCACAGCTTCGCGGCCATGGCTTTTGATAGGGTGCCGCCAGAGGCTGGTCACTTTACCTGTCATTTGTCATCCGTCTTTGGCGTACGCTTGAACCCGGATTTGATGTTGCCAAATACG
Organism: Ruegeria sp. G5; assembly: GCF_056533365.1. NCBI lineage: Bacteria > Pseudomonadati > Pseudomonadota > Alphaproteobacteria > Rhodobacterales > Roseobacteraceae > Ruegeria > Ruegeria sp. G5. The sequence goes on from NZ_JBQFOK010000014.1 coordinate 42,271, forward strand.
TCCGGTTTGTAGCCCTGGCTGCGCATGATCAGGTATTGCTGCGTAAAGGTGATCGTGTTGTTTGCAATCCAGTAGACGACCAGACCGCTGGCAAAGCTGCCCAGCATGAACATGAATACCCATGGCATCCAAGCAAAGATCATCGCTTGCGTCGGGTCGGTTGGCGCCGGGTTCAGTTTCTGCTGCAGCCACATTGAGATACCCAGCAACAGCGGCAAGATACCAATAAAGATCAGCGCCAAGAACGTTTCCGGCTGCGGCCCTGCAAAAGGCAGCAGGCCGAACAGGTTCATGATCGAGGTCGGGTCAGGTGCGCTCAGGTCCTGGAAAGGGCCGAACCAAGGGGCCTGACGCAGTTCGATCGTGACAAAGATCACCTTGTAGAGTGAGAAGAAGATCGGGATTTGCATCAAGATCGGAAGGCAGCCCGCGGCGGGGTTCACCTTTTCTTTCTTATACAATTCCATCATGCCTTGCTGCATCTTCTGGCGATCGTCGCCCGCGGCTTCTTTCAAAGCCTCCATCTGCGGCTGCAGTTCCTTCATCTTGGCCATCGAGACGTAGGATTTGAAAGCCAACGGGAACAGGATCGCCTTGATGATCAAAGTCAGGCCGATGATGGACCAGCCCATGTTGCCGATCAGGGCGTTGATGTTGTGCAGCAACCAGAAAATCGGCTTGGTCAGGAAATAGAACCAACCCCAGTCAATGCTGTCGATGAACTTCTGAACGCCTTCTCCCTGGTATTCGCGGATGGTTTCCCATTCCTTGGCACCAGCGAACAGACGTGTCGTGACTTCTTCGGTGGTGCCCGGCGCAACGCTGAGCGTCGGCAGAACCGTTTCGGTCTGATAAATCTTGCGCCGCGCGTCGTATTTCGCGGCGGCTTTAAAGGCGGACCCTTCCTCGGGGATCAGGGTGGTCATCCAATAGTGATCGGTGAACCCGACCCAGCCGCCTTCTTTGACTTGGAACACTTCGGCCTGCGCGCGTTCGTTCGGGTCGATGTCAAAATCACGGACGTCGCCATAATCGATCTCGTCCAGAACGCCGTCGGCCATGACCATCACGCCTTCATGCAGGATGAAGAAGTTCTTCAGGTCTGGCAGATCGCCATCTTCACCGATGCCGTGACGGGCAAGAATCCCGTATGGGGCCATTCCGACTTCGGACTGCGTGTTGTTTTCAACAGATTGGGTGACGTCGAACATGTAGTTCTCATCAACCGTAATCGTCCGGCGAAATGTCAGTCCGTTGCCATTTTCCCAGACCAGTGTGATGGGTGTGTCCACACCCAATGTCTCACCATCTTCCAGCGTCCACAGAGTATTCGGACCGGGCACGTCCTCACCGGCTACGCCAGCACCGGGGGCCCAGCCGTACAATGCGTAATAGGCAGATTCCGAGCCGACCGGTGAAAGCAATTCGACAATCGGCGCGCCTTCCTCGATTGAGACCTTGTAGTCTTTCAGGAACAGCTCATCGATCCGGCCGCCGGACAAGGACAGGCTGCCTTTCAGGCGGGGGGTATCGATTTCAACCCGTGGGGCTTCGGCGTCAGGCAGTGTTTCCTCGGCCGCAGCCGTCGCTTCGCCGGTCGCGCCTGTGCTGGTTGCACTGGGCGTTTGAACCTCGTTGGCTCCGGTGGCGCTGATTTCGGCCTGATCGGTGACTGCAGTTTGCTCGGGCGGTGGGAACAGCACGAACCAAACCAGGATCACGAGAAAGCTGAGCGCGGTTGCGAGGATGAGGTTCTTATTCTGATCGTCCATCTGGGACAGCCACCTTAAGCAGTGAAACACACTCGGTGGGTTCAACAGAGTGCAGCCCCAAAGGTCAAGCGGATTCGCCTGTCAAACCGTCGCGGATGGGCCTTTTGTGACGGATTCCGGCGATTATCGGCCCGCCTTCCGCCCAATTTCAGGAACACCCTGAACCTTGTTCTGATGCGCGGCGATCCAGTCGAGGGTCTTTTCAAACGGCATCGGCTTACCGATCCCGAACCCTTGCACATGGTCGCAGCCAAGTTGCGCCATCAGGGCATGTTCGCCTGGCGTCTCTACGCCTTCGGCCAGCGTTTCGACATTCAACCGTTCTGCCATTGTCAGAATGGCGCTGACCAGTTGCTGTTGGCTGGCATCCCGGTCCGCTTTTGCGACGAAAGACCGGTCTATCTTGATGCGCGAGACATCGAAGCGTTTGATCGACGCAATCGAAGCGTGACCTGTGCCGAAATCATCGAGGTCAATGCAACATCCCAGTTCCGACAAGCTGGTGACATTCCGGGTGATGACATCATCTGGACGGCGCGAAAACACGGTCTCAAGCACCTCGACAGCCAATCGGTCCGGGGTCAGGTCGTTTTGGTCCAGTTCCCATTTCAGCCGGTCGATCAGAGCGGGATCGCGCAACTCATCAGATGAAAAGTTCACGCCAATTCTGGGGACAACGACCCCTGCGCGATCCCATGCGCGCATTGCCGCGAAAGCATGGTGCCGCATGGCCTGTCCCAGTCGCTCCATCAACTCGGCCTGTTCAGCGAAAGGCAGAAAAATGTGTGGGCCCAGAACGCCTTTTTGCGGATGTTCCCAGCGGGCCAAAGCCTCGAACCCTGTGACCCGACCCGTATCCGTTGATATCTGAGGCTGAAACCAAGGCCGGATTTCCCCGCTGTCCAAAGCGGCGTCAAAGTCTTTGCGTAAATTTGCGCGAATGCGCGAACGCCTCTTCGTTTCGCTGGAATAGGCGCGAATGGTTGATGGTCCGGTACGCTGCGCCTCGGACAACGCGGCTGTGGCGGCATCTATCCATGCTTGAAACCCCTCGTCGCGGACACTTGTGAGCAGGCTGAACCCGACGGAACAAGACACATAAGTGCCGCTACCGTTAAGATTTACCGGCTCCTCAACCGCGGTCTGTATGCGCCCTGACATTTGAATACACGCCTCAAGATCCAGGTGTTTTGAGGGGTGCAAGCCAATCGCAATCTTGTCCTGATCCAAACGTGCAGCAATGTCGTTGGATCGAACGGCTGATTGAACGCGGCCGCAAAACTGGTCGGCAAGATGATTGGCCGCGGCATTCCCATGCAATTCCAGAAACGCATCAAAATTGTCTATGGCAACAATCATGCAGGCGGCTTCCTCGCGCAGATTGCAGCCCGCTTTGAAAAAGACCTCCATCTCGCTCGCGAAAGCGCCAAGGGTTTTCAAACCGCCTGTTTCAGTGTGACCGTTAGCTGAGGAGAGCCGTTCAGACAGTGTGGACGCGATTGCCACGATCACGGGCAGCGTCAGGGCCACGACTGCCAAAGCGATTTCGCCCCCGGTCCAGAAAGCAGCGAGGGTTATAGCAGGAACGAAAGCCAAGGCTTGCGGGCCACTGAACGTGGTGGTCAGAATGTCAAGAACTCTGTTGGCCGAGATTTTTTTCCGCATCAGATTACAGACCTTTCCCTTGGGCGTCGCGCGCTTGGGGTAACCCTAGGAAACCAATCTGAGTCAGACGTTAACGCAGCTGTGGAATTTCACCCGCATTTTTGTCTTTTTCCTGCGGATCCAGCGAGAGGCCTGCAAAATCGAACAGTTTGGGGTCCAAAAGATGCGAGGGACGGGCATTGGTCAACGCGCGGAACATGACCTGACGCCGCCCTGGGCTGTTCTTTTCCCACTGATCCAGAATCTGCTTTACCTGCTGACGTTGCAGCCCGTCCTGGCTGCCACAAAGATCGCAAGGAATAATAGGATAGTTCATGGTCTTCGCGAATTTTTCGCAATCGGCCTCGGCCACGTGGGCAAGAGGGCGATAGACGAACAGATCGCCTTCTTCGTTCACCAGCTTTGGAGGCATCGTTGCCAGACGCCCGCCATGGAAGAGGTTCATAAAGAACGTCTCGAGGATATCGTCGCGGTGATGGCCCAACACAACTGCCGAACAGCCTTCTTCCCGCGCGATCCGGTACAGATTCCCGCGGCGCAGGCGAGAGCACAGCGCACAATAGGTTCTTCCCTGCGGAACTTTGTCCATTACGACCGAGTATGTATCCTGATACTCGATGCGATGGGGTACGCGCATGCGCTCCAGAAATTCAGGCAGAACGGTCGCCGGAAAACCCGGTTGCCCCTGGTCCAGATTGCAGGCCAGAAGATCGACGGGCAGCAATCCACGCCATTTCAGCTCGTACAACACAGCCAACAGAGTGTAGCTGTCTTTGCCGCCTGACAGGCAGACCAGCCAGCGGGGCGTCTTGCCGCCCTTTTCATGAACAGACGCGTCCACCATCCCGTACTGCTCAATCGCTTCACGGGTCTGGCGCACGATGCGTTTCCGCAGTTTCTTGAACTCGGTAGAGGAAGGTGCGCCAGCAAAAAGCGGGTGGATATCGTCAGCTTCGTCAAACATGGGCAGCCCCTACAATAGTTGGCTCAAACGGGCAAGGGCGCGGCTTGGCCCAGACGCCCCAGCAGGGCGTCTGTGTGCAGCCTGGTGACTGACCCGGGAATGCGGCCGCTGTCTTGCGTGAGTCTGGTTGCGATAAACCCGTCCGCTACTGCATTCGGGGCTTTCCGCAGTAAAAGTGATGCGGACAGTAACAACGCAGTGCGCTCGGCAAACCAGCGCGCCTCAGCCTCGATTGGAAGGGTGGACCAGCGATCACGGTAGGCGCGTAACGCTGCATCATACCTGCGGTCTGCACCCTTGGCGGCATCCAGTTCGGCCTGCAGAACGTCGTTTGCCATCGGTTCCCGGCTGAGGGTGCGAAGGATATCCAGACAAATCACGTTCCCCGATCCCTCCCAGATGCCGTTCAGAGGCGCCTCGCGATAGATTAGCGGCATCGGAGTGTCCTCAACGTAGCCCATTCCGCCAAGGATCTCCATCGCCTCGGCGGCAACGACGTGGCAGCGTTTGTTGTTTGAAAACTTCGCCAACGCAACGCTGATCCGGGCAAAGGCCCGGTCTTCGGCGGATTGCCCGTCGAATGCCTGGGCCACACGTAGCCCCAATGTCAGGGCGCTTTCCCAATCCAAAACCAAATCCGCCAGAACGGATCGCATCAACGGCTGATCAATCAAACGCCGCTGAAAAGCGCTGCGGTGAGTTACCCAATGATGCGCTTCGACCAAAGCTGCACGCATCAATCCGGCGGGGGCCATGGCCGTGTCGAGGCGTGTGTGATGCACCATCTCAAGGATTGTGCGGACGCCTGCGCCTTCGTCACCCAATTGAAAGGCCATTGCATCGTGATACTCAATCTCGGCAGAGGCGTTGGACTTGTTGCCAAGTTTGTCTTTCAATCGCATGAGGTGGATTGGATTACGCTCGCCTTCCAGCCAGCGCGGCACCAGAAAACAAGTCAGACCACCCGGAGCCTGCGCAAGGGTTAGAAAGCCATCAGACATTGGGGCTGAGCAGAACCACTTATGCCCCCGCAAACGCCAGTGCGCGCCGTCCTTCGTGGCAATTGTCGTGTTCGTCCGCACGTCCGAGCCACCTTGCTTTTCGGTCATTGCCATGCCGAGTGTGGCGCTTTTCTTAGTTGCGATGGGCGTCTGTGACGGGTCGTAGTCAAAAGCTGTCAGCTTTGGACCCCAAGTTTCCGCGATTTCCGGGTTTGCCGACAAAGCGGGCACTGCCGCATAAGTCATTGTCAACGGGCAGCAGTGGCCCGGCTCGACCTGACTGGCCAGATAGACCATCGCGGCGTGGGTTGTGTGACCTCCAGGTTGGCCATCCCACGGCAGGGCGGCATAACCGGCGGTCTGACTGAGGCGCATCATCTGATGGTAGGCCGGGTGAAACCGCACTTGGTCCAGCCGCCGCCCGCTGCGGTCAAACGTCTGCAATTCCGGAGGATGAGTGTTGGCGGTGAGCCCAGCCTGACGCGTTACATGCAATCCCAAGGTTTTGCCGTATTGGGCCAATGGGGTCGTGCGGCCTTGGGTATGCTTGACGCTGCCTTGCAGCACCGGATCCGATAGCCAAAGATCTATCGCGCCACGTTCCGGCGGCTGATTGAAGACTTCGTGTGTGGAAAGGGTGTGCTTGCCGTTGACTGTCATGGATTGAGTGTCCAGCGGCCTTTGTTTCTGGTCAAGCCTAAGCGAGGCCTACGGCAGGTCGTCCGGTTTATCTGGAACGGGGTCGTAACCATCGCCCCCCCACGGATGGCAGCGGCCGATACGTCTGGCGGTCAGCAGCGCGCCCTTAAACGCGCCATGCTTTTCCAGTGCTTCCAGCGCATAGGCAGAGCAGGTGGGCTGATAGCGGCAGTTATGTCCGACCCAAGGGCTGAAAAGCAGCCGATAGGCTTGAACGGGCAGGGCAAAGATGCGCGCCAGCAAAGTCACTTGCTGTCGCCGTGCAATTTACGAACGGCATAGCGAAGGTCGTTCAAAAGGGCCTCAAATTGGCGCGCGGCAGTTACCTCGGCGCGACCAATCAGGACGTAGTCCCAGCCAACGCGACCGCATTCAGGCAATACCGCGCGGGCCGCTTCGCGCAGACGCCGCTTGGCGCGGTTGCGTGCCACGGCATTGCCGACCTTCTTTGAGCAGGTAAAGCCGACCCGAATGCCATCGGCCTCATCGGCAGAGCGTTTGCGTGCCTGTACCATCATCGACGATGTTCCCTGCCTGCGCGCGCGTGCTGCTTTCAGGAAATCCGATCGTTTCTTAAGAATGGTCAGCGTTTGAGGCGCACAAACGGACGCCGCCGGGGGCTTTACCCTCGGCTGGTGTTTACCATCCTCAGGGGCCTCCGGCGGCGTCATGTTCATAACCTGAAAGGTCGAGCGGCTTACGCGCTCAACGATTTGCGGCCACGTGCACGGCGCGCATTCAGGATTTTGCGGCCGGCCTTGGTGGCCATGCGCGCGCGGAAACCGTGGCGGCGTTTGCGAACCAGGTTCGAAGGCTGATAGGTGCGTTTCATCGCTCCGTCTCCAATCTATAGCGGTCGGGTGCGGCGCGGATTCGCCTTGCCCTAGTGTTCGAAGCCCGTCCTCTACTGGGTGGCGGGGGGTAAGTCAAACCCCTAGGTGGGGGTTTTGTCTCCTTTTGCAACAATTCTGTAACCGGACCGGCTCAAAAGTTTCAAAATGAGGGCTTTATCCCCGTACACCCTCACTTTACCCGATGTGAAGATCAACGCGGCGTGAGGCCCCTGTTGCTGCGCGGCCTGACGTCGCATGTTGTGAATAGATGAAACGTACGAAACCGGACAGCCACATGAGCGATACAACTCAGGCCCCGCGCAACGGCCTTGCGCGGCACATCCCCTTGCTGGTGATTCTCGCGGTCGCCACCCTGGGGTTCTTTACACTGGGCGATTACCTGACCTTCGAAACACTGCGCGACAACCGCGAAGCGCTTTTGGCGTGGCGGGATGCCAACTATTGGGCGATGGCCGGCGCGTTTGTCGGAATATACATCGTGATTGTGGCCTTCTCGTTGCCCGGGGCTGCCGTCGCCTCGATGACTGGGGGGTTTCTCTTTGGTCTTTTCGCCGGAACCGTGTTCAACGTATTTGCGGCCACGATCGGGGCATCGGCGATCTTTCTCGCCGCCCGCTGGGGATTGGGCGAATCCCTGACCGCCAAGCTGGAGTCATCCGAAGGGACGGTCAAAAAGCTCAAGGATGGGTTGCGTGAAAACGAAATCTCAGTCCTCTTCCTGCTGCGTCTTGTCCCGGTGGTCCCTTTCTTTGTGGCCAATCTGGTGCCCGCGCTTGTCGGGGTTAAGTTCCGCAACTTTCTGTTCACGACCGCTTTGGGCATAATTCCGGGCGGCATCGTTTACACTTGGATCGGCGTGGGGCTGGGCGGCGTGTTCGATCGCGGAGAAACGCCGGATGTCTCGCTTTTGTGGGAACCTTTTGTCATTGGTCCGATCATTGGCCTGTGCATCCTGGCGGCGTTACCGATCGTGATTAAATCCCTGCGTGGCCGAAAGGACGGCTGAAATCATGCAAGAACTGAAGACCGATATCCTGGTGATTGGCGCCGGGTCAGGTGGCTTGTCCGTCGCTGCCGGAGCTAGCCAGATGGGTGCCGACGTGGTCCTGCTGGAGGGTCACAAGATGGGTGGTGACTGTCTGAATTTTGGCTGTGTGCCCTCAAAGGCCCTGATCGCCAGCGGCAAAGCGGCCTATGGTCAGGCGCATTCATCTGCACTTGGTGTGGCGGATGTGGTGCCGCAGATCGACTACGCGGCGGCTAAGGATCACGTGCATGACGTCATCGCCCAGATCGAACCAATGGACAGCCAAGAGCGGTTTGAAGGGTTCGGCGTCAAGGTAATCCGCGAATACGGTAGCTTTGTATCCCCCACACAGGTGCAGGCGGGGGATACGACGATAACCGCGCGACGCGTGGTCATTGCGACGGGATCGTCACCGCTGGTCCCGCCGATCCCCGGTTTAGATCAGGTGCCGTATTATACAAACGAGACGATCTTTGATCTGCGCGAAAAGCCTGACCACCTTTTGATCATCGGCGGCGGCCCCATTGGTATGGAAATGGCACAGGCTCATATCCGCTTGGGTTGCAAAGTTACTGTGATCGAAGGCCTCAAGGCGCTGGGTAAGGATGATCCCGAGGCCGCAGCCATCGTGCTGGATACGCTTCGCGCTGAGGGTGTCGAGATCCATGAACAGGCGATGGTCGCGCAAATCCGCCGTTCGGGCGACAAAGTCGAAGTGGTGACCGAGACGGGCCAGATTTATTCCGGCTCGCATCTTTTGCTGGCGGCAGGGCGCAAGGCCAATGTCGACCGTCTGAACCTTGCTGCGGCGGGGATCGACCGCACGCGAACCGGGATACAGGTCGACGACTCGCTGCGGACCACAAACAGCAAAGTCTACGCGATCGGAGATGTTGCCGGCGGCCTGCAGTTCACCCACGTGGCAGGATATCATGCGGGCGTCATTATCCGGTCGGCGCTGTTCGGATTGCCGTCCAAGGCAAAAACCGCCCATATCCCATGGGTAACCTACACTGACCCTGAATTGGCCCAGGTGGGGCTGACCGAAGCTGAAGCGCGCGCGCAACACGGAGACAAGCTTGAGGTTGCGCGCTTTGATTACCATCACAATGACCGTGCGATTTCGGAACGGAAAACAAAGGGCTTTATCAAGGTAATGGTCTTAAAAGGCCGCCCCGTTGGCGCTACAATCGTGGGGCATCAGGCCGGAGAATTGATCAACTTGTGGTCGCTTGCGTTGGCGAATAACCTGAAGATGGGACAGATCGCCGCGATGGTTTCGCCCTATCCGACGATCGGAGAGCTTAACAAACGGGTGGCGGGTGCCTATTTCTCGCCAAGGCTGTTTGATAATCAGACGGTTAAACGAGTGGTCAGGTTCGTCCAGCGCTGGATGCCCTGACGGGGAGGAGAGTGCAAAGTGAACTCGCTGTCGGGCCGATTTCTGATCCTGACCACGGTCTTCGTCATGTTGGCCGAGATCCTGATCTTTGTCCCTTCGATCGCGCGTTTTCGTGAAGATTTCCTGCTGAACAGGCTCGAGCGCGCCCAAATCGCGTCACTGGCACTGCTGGCCGATGACATGCTGGCCGACGACCTTGAGGCCGAGCTGCTGGCCAACGCGGGTGTTTACAATGTCGTCCTGCGTCGGGATGAGGTGCGTCAGCTTATGCTTTCGTCCCCAATCCCAGAGCAGATTACGAAAACATACGACTTGCGCGACGCCAGCCCTTGGATTCTGATCCGCGACGCCATCGCGCGCATGTTCACGCCCGAAAACGAAGTGATCCGCGTTATTGGGGAACCTGTCAAAGGTGCTGGCCTGCTGATCGAGGTGACGACAGATAGCATGCCGTTGCGTGTCGCCATGACGGAATACGGTTTGCGTATCCTGGGTCTGTCGTTTGTGATCTCCATCATAACCGCCTTCTTCCTGTTCCTTGCTGTTCGTGTGGTTTTGGTGAAACCGATCAAGGGAGTGGTTGGGTATATGCAGCGCTACGCCAGCGCCCCCGAAGACGCGCGCGGCATCATTTCGCCAAACTCCAAAGTATCCGAACTGCGCGAAGCCGAAGAGGCGTTGCAGCAGTTGCAGACGGAACTGACACAGGCGCTGAAACAACGCGAGCGGCTTGCCCAGCTGGGCGGTGCCGTCGCCAAGGTCAGTCACGATCTGCGTAACATCCTGACATCCGCGCAGCTGTTCACCGACCGGATCGAGTCCAGTGATGATCCGTTGGTCGGACGATTGGCGCCCAAGCTGGTGAACTCGATCACGCGGGCGGTTTCTCTGTGCGAAAGCACCCTGGCCTTTGGGCGGGCCGAGGAGCCAGCGCCAACCCTTACCATGGTGCCACTGCGCAATGTGGCCGAAGACGTCGTAGCCAGTGAGCAGCTTGCAGTTGCAGATGCCTGTGTCGAGATCAGAAACGAAGTACCCGAGGATCTGGTGGCGCGTGCTGATCCAGAACAGGTTTTCCGCGTTCTTATGAACCTTGTAAGAAACGCCAGGCAGGCATTGGTCGCGGCGGGCAAGCCCGGGAAAATCACGATCGCAGGCTGTGAACACGAAAACAACTGGTGCATCGAGGTCAAAGATACCGGACCCGGTCTGCCACCCAAAGCACGGGACAATTTGTTCACGCCTTTTCAGGGCGGGGTGCGCAAAGGGGGCTCGGGTCTTGGGCTTGCCATTTCTCAGGAACTGGTGCGTGGGCATGGAGGGGATCTGGTTCTTGCGGAAACCGGACCGATGGGCACAACCTTTGAAATCCGGCTGCCCAGAGGCGACGTGACTTTTTAAAACATTTTTGCAGAATCGGCTTGCGCCTCCTGCGGACCGGGTCTACATAGCGCCACACCAACGCGGACCGATAGCTCAGCTGGATAGAGTACTTGACTACGAATCAAGGGGTCGGGGGTTCGAATCCTCCTCGGTCCGCCACTTGGTGCTCTTGAACGTCACACGAACCTGACCCAACCGTCACAGTGCGACCAGGACAGGGCGAACGCTCAACATCGGATGGCGCACCAAGCCGAAAACTACTTTTGCAATGAAATTAGCAACAAGCTGCCGATCCGCACGATGACGCGCTGCAGAAAAGGTCGGCTATGAGCCCATACCTACCAAATGCTGCGCATAGCGCGAGTGACTGCTTTGGACTTCCTACGCTCGAATCTCTTCACGCATAAACTCGACAAAGGACTTAACACGCGGCTTTCGAAAGGCCGAAGGCAACTGCACGCTTTGGATCGGCAAAGTGCGGGAATGGAACTCCGGAAAGAGTTGCACAAGACGTCCGGTTTCAAGGTCGTCCCCCAAAAACACATCTGGGCATATGAAGATGCCGCTCCCTGCGCGCGTCGGAACGAGGCAGGCGGGAGGACTGTTTGCGAGAAATGGGCCAGAGACAGGCACCTGCACGGTTTGCCCTTCGATCTGGAAGGGCCAGCGGTTTGGATCCGGGTTGTTCGCATCTCGAATGCAAATGTGGTCCGAGAGTTCCGCAGGATGTGAAGGTGCGCCATGTTCTTCAAGGTAGGAAGGGGTCGCGACGACTTTCATATGCGTTTCACCAAGCTTGCGAACGACCAAACTGGAGTCACTGAGCGCGCCGATCCGTATTGCGATATCGAAACCGCCCTTGGCCAGATCGGCATAATGATCCGACAAGTCCAATTCGACCGTGACGTTCGGGTGTTGCTCTACGAAGCGGCTTGCTGCTTTAGCCACCGCCGTGTCGCCATAGGTAAGGGGCGCGGCCACACGAACGATGCCCTTCAAGCCCTCTGAAGCGTCAAACTCAGTCTCCAACTGCTCCATCTCAGCCAGCACTCGTCGCGCTCCTTCCAGATATCGCTCCCCCTCGTGGGTCAGCGACATAGACCTGGTGGTGCGATGGAGAAGATTCAGCCCAACCATGTTTTCGAGCTGTGCGACACGCTTGCTGACCAGCTTGTTTGAAATGCCAAGCCGTTGTCCGGCGGCGGCAAAAGAACCGGATTCCACAACAGCCACGAAGCTCTGCATCCCGTCGATCCGGTCCATAGAATTGTCTCCATTTGCGCGATACACACTCGCTCTTATCGCCATTTTATGGAGAAAAGACCATCGCTAAGTTCCTCTCAAGCTTAATCGCAGGAGAAAAGAACATGGCAGCGTCAGACGCCCCCATCTCAATAGGTCAGGTCGCCCTGACGGTGCGCGATCTGGATAAGACCGCCACCTTCTATGAAGACGTGATTGGCCTCGGCCTGATCGAACGCGACGGTGAAAGCGCCTACCTCGGCACCGAGGCTGGAACGCTGATCGAGCTGCGCCAGGACCGAAACGCCAAACCCTTTCCTAAAGAGGCGGGGCTGTTTCACACGGCATTTCTGTTGCCTTCCAAACAAGACCTCGGCGCATGGCTGATCTACGCGGATGAGCGCGGTGTTCGCCTGGACGGGGCATCCCACCACGGTGTCAGCGAGGCGCTTTATCTGAACGATCCCGAAGGAAACGGCATCGAAATCTATCGTGACCTGCCTCGCAAAATGTGGAAACGCGAGGGCGATACCGTCCACATGACAACGCACCCGCTCGATCTGAAATCACTCACAGAAGATGCCACACAGTGGCAAGGCGCACCACAAGGCACAGTCATCGGACACGTTCATTTACGTGTCGGTGATGTCAGCAAAGCAGCGAAATTCGTTACTGACGAACTGAGTATGGTTCAGACCTTTGAGCTGCCCTCAGCCCGCTGGTTCGGGTCCGGTGGCTACCATCACCACCTAGCTACAAACGCTTGGCAATCCAAGGGAGTAGGCTCGCGCTCTGCTGGGGCCACTGGTCTCACAAGTGTTGAGCTGTTGGCAGACCCCAAAACTCTCACGCCCGGCCGCAAGGTCGACCCGTGGGGCACTGAATTCACGATCAACTCGGCGCAAGCCTGCGCCGCGTGAATATCGTCAAATCAAACCAAGAGAGTACAACAACAATGACACCTAAAGAGCTCGTATTGGAGGCTGTAGCCGCCATTTTCGTCAACTTCGACGCAACCGCAGCCGAACAACTGCTGGCAAATGACTACATTCAGCACAACCCTGCTGTACCCACAGGTGCCGCTCCAATCCTGGGGTTTATCCCCGGTCTTAAGGAAAGCGGGATCGAGGTGGACATCCACCGGGTCATCACGGAGGGCGATATCGTCGTCCTGCATACCACCTACAACAACGCCCAGGCGTTTGGTGCAGACACCTTGGTTGGCTTTGATGTCTTCCGCGTCGAGGACGGAAAGGTTGCAGAACACTGGGACAACCTGACACCAATCACACCGCCGAACCCGTCGGGTCATACTCAGACCGATGGTCCAACTGAGATAACCGATCTGGATAAGACCGCTGAGAACAAGGCGCTGGTCACAGACTTTGTGCACACCATCCTGAAGGATGGCGACGTTGACCGGATAACCGAATTTCTGTCGACGGAGACCTACATACAGCACAACAGCAACATTGCTGACGGTCTGGACGGTTTGGGTGCGGCTCTTGCAGGCATGGCCGAGCAAGGCATCCAGATGATCTACACGGACGTCCACATTGTTGTGGCCGAGGGCAACTTTGTCTTCACCGCCTCCGAGGGCACGTTTGCCGACAAGCCGACTGCCTTCTATGACCTGTTCCGCGTCGAAGACGGCAAGATCGTTGAGCATTGGGACGTAATCGCGGACATCCCGTCCGAGATGACCCACGACAATGGAAAGTTTTGATCGGGTGCCATCATGAAAGCGTTCTTGATCACCCTGATAATGCTCGTAGGAGGTAACGCAATGGCACAAGACGTCGGCGTCATTGAAATTGTGACGATGGACCTTGCTGAAGGCGTTACACCGCAAGAGTTCGAACCTGTTGATAAAGTCATCGAAGATGAGCATGTCAGCAAACAACCAGGCTTTGTCTCGCGCCAAGCTGCATTCACAGATGGCAAATGGGCAGTGGTAGTTAACTGGGAAAGTGCCGAAGACGCCCAAGCGTCCATGGATAGCTTTGCATCAGCACCCGCTGCTGAACGATTCATGAGCATGATCGATGCAACCACAATGTCGATGACACGCTACAATTTAGCGCGATAGCAGACAAACAGAAGGGCGGCACTACGAGGTAGTTGCCGCCCTCCCCTGGTTGTTGTCGCGTTGTTCGGGATGCGCACTCACATGGCACGACATCTCGTTCTCGATAGCGAACTGTTAGGGCGCTAAATTGACAGTCTATCACTCCATAAGTTCGATCTCGCCCGGGCGCCACGATCCGTCGAACCAAGGCTCGAGAGGGCCATACAATCGCAGTACGGTCGACCAAGATTTGCCCGGCATCGTCTGTATCCAGTTGCCCTCTTTGCCTTCAGGCGCTTCAGGCGCGAACCAGACAGTGTAACTTCCGTCTTCATTCGCTTCCAATGTAGCTTGGTTGCTGTCGACCCCTGCGAGTTTCTGATCAGTTTCGAGCAGTGAACGGGTTTGGGTGTCGTAAACGACGAAAGACCAGTAATCCTGCGCGGGCGGATTTGGCGGGATGGTGACGGAATAGGTGTTGCTCCCATCGAAGTAGTTCCCGTCACTGTCCCGGTTTGCCAGCGCATATTGCGACCCGACACCAACCTTTTGTGCAACCATGGCAGGAGTAATGCCAGTCGCGTAGTAGTGGAACAGGGTCCGCGCATCGAGGATTTTCACGTCCCCCGCCTGGAACTCATGATTGCCACCGACGAACGCCGTCTTCCAATACCCTTCGTCATAGTAGAATGGCGCACGCGAGCGAGGAGCAAAATTCAACGACTTAGCCGCCGCCGTGCCCAATGCGACTGCCTCTGTGAGCAGCAGCCTCAGTTCGTCATCGGGTTCAAATGGTTCACCTTTTCGGATACCCAGCGAGAACATTGCTCCCATCAATTCATCGGGAAGTGCTCCTTCCGCTTCGTTGTCTACAACGGCCTTCATCTCTTCAAAGAAGGAAAAGTCATTGGCGTGTATCGTGTTGAACTGAAGATCAGTCAGGTTCACAAATTCCTGATCGGGCGGCGCGTCGCGGTCTTCCCACCGGTAAACACGAAGAGTTTCCTTCACACGATCCACTGCGGCTCCAACGCCGTCTTCCCCATAAAACGCACGCAACAGAAACCAGTTCCGATAGCTTGGCGGCTTCACAATATAGTAACCGTCGTCCGGCAACTCACCTTCATAGTCGGGCGGAACGATCAAGAACTTCCCACCCTCGCCAGCGTCAGGCCCAGCGTTCCCGATGTCAGTGACATAACGCATATAGGCATCGTTCACGAACCCCAGCATGCCCGGCGGCACGTCGTAAACCACTGGCCCTTCGGACAGGTCCGTACAGTTAAGAATGTAG
The DNA here is from genome assembly GCF_056533365.1 of Ruegeria sp. G5. Taxonomy (NCBI): domain Bacteria; kingdom Pseudomonadati; phylum Pseudomonadota; class Alphaproteobacteria; order Rhodobacterales; family Roseobacteraceae; genus Ruegeria; species Ruegeria sp. G5. Next base: position 57,642 of record NZ_JBQFOK010000014.1, read on the forward strand.
ATTGTCGTGGTGTTCGGCGTGAGAAGAAGCGAACGGGCGTTATACAGGTCTTCAAAGATCCCGATCTTCATCGGATCAACGCCAGCGCCCTCTTCGAGCCCGTGACACATTGCATATGTTGAGGCTGCAGGCATTCCATCCATGAATACCTGCATGCCACGCATGAAATTTAATGCGTTATACGACAGCTTAGCTGTATCCGGCGTCGGCAAGCCGTCAAAATATTCCAACGTTCCAAATCGTGTCTCCACCTGATCCGGTACGATTATGCTATCCGGAACTTCAGCCTTGTACTCTTGGGCTGGAGATTGCGATGCGAGTACCAGGGCGGTCAGCACGGCTAACGACTTTGTTTTCATTGTTCACTCCATTGGGAATTTTTGTTTGTTTTGATCAGTTTACTTTTTCTAGATCGCCCAGCATCCAGCCACTTTCCAACCATCCGTCTTGCGGCCCATATAGACGGAACAAAAGGAAGTACGGCTCTGTGGTTGGTATCCAGTTGCTTTCCTTGCCTTCCGGTGCCTCCGGTCCAAAAAAGATGTCGTAAGAACCGTCTTCATCGGCTTGCATAGAGTCTGTGTCGCGCTCGGACAGACCCACTGGATCAACGTTCCGGATGAAGCTCTTGGTCTCCATCGAATAAACAATCACGGACCAGAAATCGTCGGCAGGTGTGTCTGCTGGCACGTTAAGTCTGTAAGTTTGATTGTGGTCGTACATGTCGCCGTCGCTGTCGCGAAGGCCCGTCAGATAAAAGGTACCGCCACCGAGTTGTTTCGGCAGGTACGTGATCCAGAAGTAGCTGCCGCCCGCACGCGCATCCACAAGTACCTCTGTCTCAGTCTCATACGGGAAGCCTGCCTCGGGTTGACCTTCGGCAAAGTCCCATATCAGCCACTGGCTTTTCATCTCGCCGCTATCGTCGACCCAGAGCGGTATCATGGCTTTGCCGGGCGTAACAAAGTAGTTCTGCATAGAGGCATACGCCAACAACAAACCCTCATTCATTGCTTTCAACTGAATTTCCGATGGTTCGAAAGGTTTTCCCTTTTCGATCCCGAGATCCTTCAGGAAATTTACCATGACCTTGTCTTGTTGTCTGACGGGGTTGTTTTGAACGTAATCATTCAAGTCCTGAAAGAAGGTCTCGTTGTAGTATGGAAGCGAGTCGTACGGCACTTCTGACGCTTCGAGATAGTTGTTGGGTGGTGGATTGTCAGCCTCAGACAGGTAGTACACTTTGATCGTCTGAGCGTACTCGGCCGCATCGGTGTCCGTTCCGCCATTCGTCAGTTTTGGCCGGAACGAAAAACCATATTCGTAGGTATCTGTTTCAAAGGGAAGGTATCCCGCTTCAGTTAATTCCTCCAGCGACATTTCCCCTTCGTAGCCTGGGGGTAGCATGAGGTACTTGCCGCCGGCACCTTCATCGAAACCATCGGGACCTACGTCCACAATAGGAACATCCCAAGCATTCACGATTGTACCGAAGTAGTTCACCTTGTCGGTGGCAGCGGGCACTTCAATGACAAGGGGACCGGGTTCGGAGGTCATTGAAGCCCAAGCATAGGCCGTAACATCGTTGGCCGTAAGAAACCCATGTTTGGAGTCGAACGGCTTGTTGAGATAAATGATGTCATTGTAGTCGCCACCGAGGTCGCGGCGAATGCCCTTGAGGAAATCGATCATACCGGCGGCAGGCATTCCCCAGATGGCCGTCTGGGTGGCACGCTGCACCATAATCTTGTACTCGATGTCCTCGACCTCGGCTGATCGTGCAAGGATGTCGCCCGTGTCGTTGAAGGACTGGGAGAAAACTGGTGAAGCAGAAATACCTGCGCCGAGCACCATTCCCCAAAAATGCATCGAAAAACCGCCGTGTAATGGCCGAAGTATTTTCATATTGCAATGCTCCCTGCTGTTTAGGGAAAGCTTGCACATCCGTTCAGCCGATGCGTATCATTTCACGACACGCGGGCGAACAAGCGGGTTGACGGATTGAACCTACCACCGATGATTTCGGCTAAGGCCTTGGGCGCGATGCCCCAGTTTGTGCTTGAGGCCGCTGGGGAAAGACGCTTGTTGCGTGCTTTTGACTCTGCCGATCTTCCTGTTCACTTCATTGAGGAAAGAGGCGGTTACATCTCGGAGCATGCCTTGGCGACCTTTGTGCACGAAGCCGCACGATCCACGGGACAACAAAACATCGGATTGTTGTGGTCACCGTATCTCACTGTCGCTGACTACGGCGCCTGGGGGAGTTACGTTCTTTCTGCTCCAACGCTGGGGGCAGCGCTAATACGAGCTTCTGCCGTCATGCCATTTCATTCGTCTACGGATCGCGCGTGGCTTGAAACTTCGGGCACAAGCGCGCGCTACTGTTATCGTTTTGGACTTCGCTCGCATTTCGCGTATCCGGACATCGGCTTCTCGGCCGTTGGGGTTTTTTTGAGCATATTCCGCGCGTATTTAGGAAGCGACTGGAAGCCATCTGCCGTGCTCTTGGACTTCCCGAAGGTTCCTGGATTTGTCGAGGCAGAAGACACCTACGCTTGTCCTGTAATCTGGAACGCCTCCCGGCTTGGGGTTGATTTTGATGCATCGGCTTTGCGAGCCGAAACCACGCCCAAAAAACTTACCGGCGGCTCGACAACCGTCGGAGATATTTCTCGCGAACGATTGGGCGGCCCACCTCAAACACTTAGAGGACAAGTCGAGGAAGTGGTTTGGCAACAACTTCATCGGGAGGAAATGTCGATTGATGCCACCGCGCGTTCGCTCGATCTTGGCGTTCGCACACTACAACGGAAGTTAGCAACCGAAGGGGTTCGTTTTCGCGAAATCGTCAACGATGTCAGGGTAGCAAGGGCCGAGGAACTCCTCACAGATACGCGCGAGACAGTCTCCAGTATCTCCTCCATGCTAGGATATGAAACCGCAAATAATTTCAGCCGCGCATTTAGGAAGGTGACGGGACTGACGCCCTCTGACTATCGCAAGATGAACTCCGACAATAGTTGACTTGTGGGTCGCGAGAGCAATCTTCCAATGTCTGCTTTGTCCGCATAGCCGACTTTGATCCAATGGCAATAAAGTCCACAAACCGGCCTTTTGCTCACGCCGCTATTGCTGAAGCAGCATTTGCTCGCCGCTGCAGAATGCTTGTTGTTGCGGTGCGGCGCAAGTCATCGAAGCAGACAGTCCATGGCGTAGATCCGGCTGAAACCGAAACCAAGCTTTCGCCGCAGTCCAATCCGACAACTCAGACGCGGACAAACCTGGTGTTCCGCACTGGAATATGGATGTCTACTTAGGCGTGCTAAGCTGATCCCTTCCCTGTCAACAACGCGATTGCACTTAAATTGCACTAAAGACGTCATCCGCTTGTCCTGGGTCGATACGGCCAAAGTCGCCTGCATCGTTGCCCCATTCTCGGTCGGAGGAACCGGTGAACTCATCATCCAAACAGAGGTGTCACAGTACGTCTGCCCCGAGCTGTAGATCCTTTCCACTTACACCAAAGCCATCCATCACCATTTTCGATGCCAGCAGAGCGCCCGGTAGAACGGAAAAGAAAACAAGACCGTTGGGCTGGGTCGCGCTGCCCGACGATCTCAAGCAACAGATGGATGCCGTCGTCGATCATTGCAATCACCGGTGTTGTCACGAGAATCTGCAAACTCTATCCCGGCAGATATCTGCTTCCATCGCGACCAAGTTATTATTAAACAACGAGAAAGGATCAAACGGAAGACCATTGAGACCAAGTGCTTGCTTCACCACAAATCCGCCGCATAATCAGTCGAGCCAGATGAGCCAGATCCTCTCTTGGTTCAGGCCGAAATCTGCCCAAAATCCATGACGACGGGTGGCCATTGGAAATAGAACTTGGAAGGAAAGACCATGAGCAAGATACGCCGGTCAGTTGTCCGACGGGATGTCATGCCTGGAAATACCGGATCGCCTCTGGTTAATCCTCTTTCACCATCGGCAATGTACACCTACGAAAGCGCCAGCCAGTTAGAGGCTGTTTTCAACCATGAAGCAGAGGGTTTTACTTACTCTCGCGACGGGCATCCCAATGCTGCCAGTTTGGCGGACAAACTAAACTGGATGGAACATGCGACCACCGGCATTATGACGGCATCCGGAATGACAGCACTTTCCGCCGCGATGTTTGCACTGTTGGAAAAGGGCGACTGCGTCGCAGCCGCATCGCAGCTCTATGGCCGCTCATTGCTAATGATTGATCGCGATCTACCTCGCCTGGGGTTTGAGACGCGAAAGTTTGATGCATCTGATCCTGCCACGTTTGAAACAGCTATTGTTCCCGGCACACGTATCGTTTTGGTCGAGATTATTTCGAACCCCATGCTGAGGGTGACACATTTCCAAGCGCTCGTTGCGGCGGCCCGCAAAGTGGGCGCGCTCGTTTTGGTAGACAATACGTTTACCACGCCACGCTTGTTCAACCCATTGAAACATGGCGCTGATCTGGTCATGCAGTCAGTGACAAAGATGCTATCGGGGCATTCAGATCTGAACCTTGGATATCTCGGTGCACGAGACCCCGACCTCATAGACCAGATAGAAGAAACGGTAAAAACACTGGGGTTCAACGCGAGCCCCTATAATTGCTGGATGGCCGAACGCGGTCTAAACACGTTTGATTTGCGCTTTGAACGAGCGCAAGAAAACGCGCTTAGGCTCGCGCGTTATTTCGAAGGTCACCCCATGATTAGCAAAGTCCACTATCCGGGTCTGCCAAGTCATCCAGACTTTGATCTGGCGAAAGAGCTACTGCCGGGAGCGGGCTCGATCCTATCCTTTGTACTGAACGGAGCACGGACCGAAGCTGACCGCTTCTTGGAATCCCTCAAAAGCATCCCATATGGTCCCACGCTGGGCGACGTGGCCACAATGGTAATCATGCCCTCTGTTTCTTCACACCGGAAGCTATCGCGAGAAGCACGACTGACGCTTGGTATCGAAGACAACCTGATCCGAGTTTCTGTTGGCATTGAAGCGTATGACATTATTGAGGGTGATTTCGCAGATGCTCTGCAACACGCCAGTTCTTCCTTAAGCGAAAGCAGATGAAGGAAGTTAAGCTCAGGTCTGTTACTTCTTTGATTGTATTTAATTCTTTGGTTCTTCGCAGACCAAATTCCGTTTCATCTGGCCTTCGTTGACTCTCAGATAAGTCAGCATCCGTTTCGCCCATGACAGAGCGCCGGATGATAGCAGAAACACCTCAGGAACCACGAGCCATTCGCCAACCCAGACACCGCCAGAACGCTCATGCTGGTGCATGGTCAGTTCTCCGATCTGCTCTGACCGCTGGCGCCCCAGCCTTGCGACGGCTTCGGCAAATTCACTGGCCCGCTGGTTGCGCTTGTGATGCATCGAGGATGAAGCGCCCTTGCCGTTTTCATGGCATTCGCAGACCTCACCGATATCGCTGGACGACAGCAGATTGATGTTGTGGGCTATTTTACAGATCGTCGCACAAAGCGCGCCGAGCGACGAGACAATATCGCCCACGCCATCACGCGCGTTTTGCCAATGAGGGTCTACCGCGCCAAGGCCAAGTTCCTTGGCCATTTGCGCCTTTATCCCTGCCCCGGTTCCAGCCTCATATTTTGACAAATCTCCCAACGGTCCGCCGACCTGAACCAGTATCCCGCGCCTTTCCGCTTCGATAATCGCCTCGCGACGGCGCAGGAGTTCTGCGCGCCAGACCTCAAACTTGGTCCGCAGCAGCATAGGAACGGCATGTTGCCCGTTGGTGCGCCCGATCATCTGCGTGGTGGGGTGCACCTCGATCAGGTCCGTCAGGGAGGATACGAGCTGATCGAGGTCGCTGAGCACTGTCGTCAGACCGAGCTTCATTTGCATCGCCAAGCCCGTGTCCATGATGTCTTGCGTCGTGCTGTTGAAATGGACATATGGCGCGAGATCTTTGCCAACATGTTCGCGCAATTGACCGACCAGACCGACGATGGGCCGTCCAACAAGCGCCATGTCCTCGCGCAATCGATCCTGGTCCAGATGCCCGATAGAAAATCCGTCCAACGCAACGACAGCTTCGCGCGGCACAAGACCTGCATCGCTTTGCGCGTGCATAAGTGCCTGTTCGACCTTGATCCATGCAGAGATTGTTGAGGCTTCAGACCAGATACGGCGCATTTCTGTGCTCGAAAAGCTACCCTGCATGAGTTGCCAATCAAGCATCACCCAGCCCTCCCTGAATCAATTTGCGCTCTTTCATGATGCCGCGGATACGGAAGGCAATGGCTCCAGCCCCAAGGATCAGGAAAGCAAGCGCGATTGGGCGTTCTACAAAGATCAGGGCACCGCCGTCCGACATCAACAGCGATTGGCGAAAAGTCTCTTCCGCGCCCTTGGCCAGGACAAACGAGATCACGAAGGCTGCGATGTTGAAATCATATTTGCGCATCAGCCACCCGACGAACCCGGCACAGGTCATGACCGTGACATCAAACATCGACCCGCGCGCCGAATACGCCGCCACAAAGGCGGTCATGAAGATCAGTGGGTATAGAACATTTGTCGGGATTTTCAGGATCAGACGGGCAACCTGTGTGGCCCCGAAGTAACCGATCAGGCCATAGGCCAGAATACCAAGCATACCGCAGGCAAATAGCTTGTAGACAAGTTCCTTGTCGGTCAGGAACAGTGTCGGCCCCACCTGAATGCCGTGGATCAGAAAGACGCCCAAAAGGATCGCACCGATGGTCGAGCCGGGAATACCCAGTGTCAGCAGCGGCGCCATGGATGGGCCGGACACAGCATTGTTCGCGGCTTCGGGTGCGGCGACGCCCTCCAGAGCGCCTTTGCCCCACTCTTCGGGATTTTTTGCGCGACGTTTTCCTTCTCCATAGGAGATGAAGGCCGCAATCGCCGATCCAAGGCCGGGCAAAACCCCGATGCCTGCCCCAATAAACCCGCCGCGCAGGGCGTGAGGTAAACAGGGCTTGTATTCCTCCCATGTCAGATCATTGCCGTCAGCCGAGCTTTGGTTTTCCTGGGTTTCTCCGGTTGCCTTACGACGTTCTTCGAGTTGGGCAAAAACCTCACCGAGAACAAACACACCAATCATGAGCGGCACCAGACCGATCCCGTTGGATAAGTCGAAAGAGCCGAATGTGTAGCGTTCTTCGCTGGAAATCGGATCGAGACCAACCATTGCCACCAAAATACCCAGGAGGGCGGAGGCCAAGCCTTTTACAATGGACTTCCCGATCACCGACCCGATCACCACAAAGGCGGCGAAGTAAATCGCGAACGTCTCAGGCGGGCCAAGCTTTAGCGCTATTGCCGCGATGAAGCCCACGCCGACGACCAATAGAATGTCTCCCATCAAGTCTCCAATGACGGATGAAATCGTGGCGACTTTCATTGCTTTGCCCGCCTTGCCAGCACGAGCAAGCGGATAGCCGTCAATCTGCGTGGCCGCGCTGGCGGCTGTGCCCGGCGTATTGAACAGTATGGCCGCGATGGACCCGCCATAGCGTCCCGACTTACCGATTACATAGAGAAAGGCGAGCGCGAACAGAGGCGACATGTAGAAGGTGATGGGCAATAGCATGGCGATTGCGGCGGAGGCCGTCAAACCCGGCGTTGCGCCCACGATCATGCCCACAGCAGCAGCAAGAACAATTGCAAACAGAAGTATTGGGTCGGTGATGACCGAAAGAAGGGCGGGAAAGATTTCCATGAGGTACTACCCCTGTATCCAGCTAAGTAGGTCGAAAACTTCGCCATAAGGCGGAAAGACACCAAGCAGCATGAAAAAGATGAGATGAAAGACCAGCGGGCAGACGACCACGGATACCGCAAGGCCGATCCAGCTGCGCACGCCGAACATATAAAGCACGATGGGGGCCACGATGGCCGTGGGCAGCAAGTAACCGAACCAGCGGAAGGATTGCTGGTAGATCAGTGCAATGATGAACAGCACGACAATCTGAGCAGTTGCCCCGTTATCCGTATTCGCCGCGACAACATCTCCAGTCTGGCGGGATGCGCCCACGAGTAGAAACCCAGACAAAACAAAAAGCGCAACCGAGGCAGAAAACGGGACAATCCCGGCCCAGGTGTCTCCGGGTGAGGCTGCAGGTACCTGCCATGCGCCCCAGATTGCGAACATCGAAATGGCAGCGAGCACCAGACCTTCAGCATAGGCACGCATGTCTTCCTCCCTGAGTTGTTCGTGGACAGAAAAAGGCCGAGGGGTTAAGCCACCCGGCCTTACTGTTTTCTTAATTTGTCAGGCTTTCGACCAAGGGTGCGGCATCGTTCTTCATGGAACTCAAGGTTGCCTTTGCATCGGCACCATTCTGATAGACCGGCCCGGTCCCGCGCGATGCCAGTAACTCAGCAAACTCCGGCTTCGCCGCGATCTGCTCCAATGCGGATTCCATCGCTGCAACCACTTCCGGCGGTGTGCCCTTCGGGGCAAACACGATCACCGGCGAAGACACGGCGGCAAATGGAATACCGAGCTCACCGAAGGACGGAACATCAGACATGATACCGTCGCGTTCTTGACTGTTCACGGCCAACGCACGCAGTTGGTCTTCGAACCCGGCCAACTGTTGTACGCCCAGGAACCCGAAATCGGCCTGCTCTCCGATCAAAGCGGCACGGGTAGGCCCGCCGCCTTTGAAAGGAACATCCTGCGCTTCAATACCGTTATTGGCTAGAAATCCCATTCCGCCGACGTGGTGAAAACCACCGCGACCGGAATGCGCCCAGCGAAGCGAGCCGGGATCGGCTTTGGCAGCGTCGATCACGTCCTGAACAGATTGGAACGGACTGTCTTTGGGAACCATCAGCGAGGTTTGCAATTCACCAACCTGAGCGACAAAGTCAAAGCTCTCCAAAGCGTCAATGTCGGTATCGCGCGTCATGGTAGACAGCAGGAACGAACCCCCAGAGGTCATCAACATGATATAGCCATCCGGTCGGGCGCCGACGACCGAATTGGCGCCATTCAAGCCACCCGATCCGGGTTTGTTGACGACCACAACCGGTACCTCCAGAATGCCTTCAGCTGCGGCTGAAATGGCGCGGGCATAAGCGTCTGTGCCACCGCCGGCTTTATAGGGTACAATCAGGTTGATCGGGCGTTTGGGCCAATCGGCCGCGAAACTGGCGGTTGCAGTTGCCGCAACGGCGAAACCTGCCAAAGCAGCAGAGATAAGCGTTCTGCGTTTCATGAAGTCCTCCCTATTTTCTTTCCTGATTTCATCTAGCAGACGCGCTGGATTGCGAAAAATGCAAAGATGTTTAGTTTACTTGCACTGAATGCAAGTGACGGTGACGAACATGAATATCAAAGCCCTACGCGCGTTTAGAGCGACGTTGTCGGAAGGATCCCTCGCAGCGGCAGCGAACATATTGCACCTGTCCCAACCGGCAGTGAGCCGATTGATCTCGGGCCTCGAAGGCGAGTTGCGACTTGATCTCTTTGATCGAAGTGGTCGCAACCTTACACCAACAGCTGAGGGGCTTGCCTTTTATCGCGAAGCGGGGCGTATTCTCGACAATCTCGACGAAATCCCGGGCATCGCTGCCGAGATCCGGGCAGGCCGTACACAAAGCCTTCGTATCGTCGCGATGCCACGCATCGCCCGAGCGCTCGCCTCTCCTGCGGTTGGTCAATTTGTAAGAGCCAACCCTGACACCAATGTCAGCCTGGACGTTCGCGCTCGTCGCGAGGCTGGAAAATGGTTGGCCGGCCGCGAGTATGATATCGGTATTGGGGCACTGCCAGTCGAACATCCGGAGATCCGAACCGAGCTGTTACTGCGCGTAAGAGCACAGGCCGTTGTTCCTGTCGATCATCCACTCGCCGATCTGAAGGAGATTTCCATCGACAAACTGGCAGACGTTCCAATTGTCCGACTGATGCACGGATTGCTTCTGCGCGATCAACTGGATGATATGTTTCGATCCGCTGGGCTACTCCCAAAACAGACTTGCGAAGTTGCATCTTCTTCGTTGGCCTGCGCGCTCGTCGCCGATGGTGGAGGCGTTACCATCGCAGATGAACTTGTCGCTGCTAACGTGGACAAAGACCGCATTCGAACCGTTCCGATCACGCCAGAACGCTGGATGTCCTTTGGACTTCTGTTCCCGGTTAAGGCAGAACCAAGCGAAGCTTGCGTGCAGTTCATCGGGGTGTTGAAGGCGCATGTGGCAAACTTGGCGGAGGCAAGCGCCACAATCGAGGTCGTGAATTAGCGACCAGCTCGGTCCTGCATGACATCTCGCTGGAAGTTCGACTTGCCGAAAGCCTTTTCATTCATAAACCTGATGGGGTGGATGGCTCCTGCTCCAACCGGCGTCGCAATGCGCCATAGTGCAGTTGTCTAAGACTGCTAATGAGAGGAGCCACCCCATGCAAGTTACCACAATTGGCGTTGATCTGGCCAAGAACGTTTTCCAGGTCCACGGGATCACCGCCACTGAGGAA
>NZ_JBQFOK010000015.1:0-67465 GCF_056533365.1 Ruegeria sp. G5
GCGCGCCACGGGCGCGCTGCCGGGCTCAAAAACCGTAAGGTTGGTCGGCGAAGCCGGGCACCCGCGGTTGCGGGAGACCCCGTTCAACGCGTCAGGTCAGGTCTTTATAGCTGATCTCGCGTGTATCCGCGCCTGGGCCTGCTTTTTCACGACGCATGATCAAGCGGTTCAATGCATGGATATACGCCTTGGCCGAAGCTACGACAGTGTCCGTATTCGCCGATTGGCCGGTCGCTATCATGCCGTCTTCTTCCAAACGAACTGATACCGTCGCCTGCGCATCGGTCCCTTCGGTCACCGCATGCACCTGATAAAGCTGAAGATGGGCTTTGTTCGGATAGACCTTTCTGATTGCCTTGAATGTTGCATCGACCGGACCGTCTCCGTGTTCGGTTGCGATGATGTCTTTGCCGTCCATCTCAAGCTCAACGGTTGATTCCGCTTGGCCGCCTGTGCCGCAGGTGACCTTCATCGACACCAGCTGCAGGTAATCGTCGTGCTCATCCATCGTCATTAACGCGATGAGGTCATCGTCGAATACTTCTTTCTTGCGGTCGGCCAGGTCTTTGAACCGCACAAAGATATCTTTGAGCTGGTTGTCGCCCACATCAAACCCGAGGGTTTCGAGCTTGTCGCGCAACGCTGCTCGGCCAGAGTGTTTGCCCAGCGGTAAAGACGTGCCGGACAGACCGATATCTTCGGGACGCATGATCTCGAAATTCTCGCGGTTTTTCAGCATGCCGTCCTGATGGATACCGCTTTCATGTGCAAAAGCATTCTTGCCAACGATGGCTTTGTTGAACTGCACGTTGAAGCCTGACACCGTCGCGACCCGGCGCGAGATATGCATGATCTTGGTCGTGTCGATACCCGTATGCCAAGGCATGATGTCGTTGCGGGTGCGCAGGGCCATGACGACCTCTTCCAGTGCGGTGTTGCCCGCGCGTTCGCCCAATCCGTTGATGGTGCATTCAATCTGACGCGCCCCACCAGCGACGGCGGCCAGCGAGTTCGCGGTCGCCATGCCAAGGTCGTTGTGACAGTGGGTGGCAAAGATGACCTCATCCGCGCCCGGTACGGTTTCGATCAGGCGCTTGATCAGGTCGGCGCTCTCCACAGGTGCGGTGTACCCAACAGTGTCCGGGATGTTGATCGTCGTGGCCCCTGCCATGATCGCAATTTCGATAACACGGCACAGGTAATCCCATTCGGTCCGGGTGGCATCCATCGGCGACCACTGCACGTTTTCGCACAGGTTACGGGCATGGCTGACCGTTTCATGGATTTTCTCAGCCATTTCATCCTGCGTCAGGTTCGGAATGGCGCGATGCAGTGGCGAAGTGCCGATAAACGTATGGATACGACTTTTTTCAGCGTGTTTAACGGCGTCCCAGCACCGGTCGATATCGGCAAAATTTGCGCGGGCCAGACCGCAGATGCGGCTGTTTTTCGAACGCTCGGCAATCTCGCTGACCGCTTTGAAATCGCCTTCGGATGCGATCGGGAAGCCGGCTTCGATGATATCGACGCCCATTTCGTCCAAAAGTTCGGCAATCTCGAGCTTTTCGTTATGGGTCATGGTTGCGCCGGGGCTTTGCTCGCCGTCGCGCAAAGTGGTGTCAAAGATCAAGACGCGGTCTTGGTCGGTCACGTTTGTCATGGGATTCTCTTTCTTCTTCTGTCCTAAAGCCTTTGGCGCGCTGGCGTCCTCCTCTGAGCGGGCGCGCCGGATGGCACGCTCAGAGGCGGATTAGGATCAGTAGGCCACGCAGCGACGCACCGCGAGGGGCGGTGTGGGCAAAAGGGATATCTGCGCGGTTGATCATGAGGTTGAGGTTATACAGTGCGCACCAGGAATGAAAAGATGGAAATTTCGGCTTTGCCTTGGCGAACTTAGTTTTTTCGCATCAGTTGATCGAAGGTGAGTGGCTGCTAGATGGTCGAAAATGAAAACTGCACTTGTCATCGGCGCATCAGGCGGAATTGGGTCAGCCGTTCACAACCAATTGCTTCAACAGTCGGTATCCGTCACGACACTGTCCCGGTCGTCGGACGGGTTCGATCTGATGGACCCTGATCGGATTAATGCGGCCTTGCAGGCTTTGGATGGCCCCTTTGATCTTATTCTGGTCGCGTCCGGTGCCTTAGAGATTGATGGGGCGGTGCCCGAAAAGACAATCAAGGGCGTGTCGGCAGAGGCTATGATGAACCAGTTCGCGCTGAATGCGGTTGGTCCTGCGCTGATTTTGGCGCATGCAAGTCGTCTGATGCCCAGAGACACCCGCGCAGTGTTTGCAGTTTTGTCTGCAAGGGTTGGGTCGATCGGTGACAACCGGTTAGGTGGGTGGATTAGCTATCGTGCCTCCAAGGCCGCTGTGAACCAGATCGTACATACGACTGCGATCGAACTTGCCCGAACCCATAAGCATGCGATCTGCGTTTCGTTGCACCCCGGAACTGTGCGGACCGAGTTCACTCGGAAATACGTAGGTCGTCACCCTGCGGTCGCCCCAGCTGAGGCCGCGCAAAACCTGCTGACCGTGGTGGGCAACCTGACCCCCGCTGAAACGGGTGGTTTTTTCGATTGGTCTGGAAGACCTGTGCCGTGGTAGCGGCTTAACCGTCCGAGGGTGTGTCAGACGCGGGCTCTTGGGCGGGTGTATCGTTGGGTGCCGCGGCTTCGGGTTCGATCCTGTTTTCGCTGGGCAGAACGCCATTCTCCCACGTGCCGGACTCTTCTTCGCCGTTCGCATAGCGCATCGTGCCGTCGCCGTGGCGTTTGTTGTCCAGAAAGTTGCCTTCGTAGACGTCGCCCGTTGCATAGGTCGCCGTTCCACTGCCGCTGATCTTTCCGTCCGCCCAACTGCCAGTATATGTAAAACCACGCGGAGTGGTGATGGTGCCTTGACCGTGGCGATTGCCGTCCACGAATTCACCTTCGTAGACAGTGCCGTCAGGGAAGCTGGCTTTGCCAACGCCTTGTCTCGCCCCTTCAACCCAGTCCCCTTCGTAGCGGTAACCATTTGCGAATGTCAGTACACCGGTTCCGTGGCTGAGGCCGTTTTTGAACTGTCCTGTGTAGACCACGCCGTTTGGATAGGTCGCCGTGCCGTTGCCCTCAAAGATGCCCGCAATCCAATCCCCGTCATAGATGATGCCATCGGGATACGTGTGGGTCCCCTTGCCGTGCGGCAGATCCGAGCTGAAATCCCCGACATAAACCGAGCCGTCAGGGTACGTCATTTCACCAAAGCCATCGATCTGACCTTCGGCCCATTCGCCATTATACTCAAACCCATCCGAGCCCAGGAAACGGCCTTTTCCGTGCCGCCGGTCATCGACATAGTCGCCTTCGTAGATTGCTCCGTTGGCGTAGGTCGCTTTACCTTTTCCCTGCCGTCGACCGTCGATTAGATCGCCTTCGTAAACATCCCCGTTTGCCAGAACCTGTCGGCCCTTGCCGGTCATGCGATCTTCGAGCCATTCTCCGGAATAGGTCATGCCGTCCGGGACGGACAATGTGCCCTGTCCGTGACGCTTGCCGTTCAGAATTTCGCCTTCGTAGACGTTGCCTTGGGCCGAGGTGATCTTGCCGGTGCCTTGTTTGACACCTTCGACCCAGTCACCATCATAGATGTAGCCGCTTGGATCTGTCAGAACGCCGCTACCGTGATAGCGCGCATCCTTGAACCCACCGGCATAACGCACGCCGTTGGCATATATCGCCACACCAGTGCCGTTTATCGATCCGTCGGCCCATTCGCCTTCGTAGCTGCCGCCGTCCGGATAGACGATTTTGCCCTGGCCTTCGGGCTGTCCATTGGCAAATGTACCCTCGTAGACCGAGCCATTGGCGTATCGGGCTATACCTTGCCCCTGAATTTCGCCTTCGGCCCATTCCCCCGCATATTCAAAGCCGTTTGGCAGGCGATACGTGCCGGTGCCGTGTCTCAGGCCGTTCAGGAAGGTGCCTTCGTAGACGCCACCGACCTCATCGTCAGCCGTGATCACTTGGCTATCCTGCGCATTCGCGGCCAAAGCCGTCAAAGCGATCGCCGTTGCAGCAATTGAGGTACGGAATGCGTTCATGGTTGTCTCGGCCTGCCCGGTTATCATCCTTTGGCGCAAAACTAAGATACCGTTGGAGACAGGGCAACGGCTTTTGCCGTATTTGCCTTTTCCTCGCGGCGCGATCTGGTAAATGGCATTAGAACAGACGAGGGCAAGAGGGCACCATGGCCGACCGTTTCCGCATCACTCTGGCGCAACTTAACCCAGTTGTCGGGGATATCGACGGCAATGCGGCTAAGGCCTTCGATGCTTGGGAACAAGCGCGTGCAGCCGGGGCCGACATGATCGCTTTGCCCGAAATGTTCATCACAGGCTACAATACGCAGGACCTGGTGATGAAACCGGCGTTCCATCGGGCGGCTATGTCAGCGGTTGAAGCTTTGGCGGAAAAATGCGCAGACGGCCCTGCATTGGCCATCGGTGGCCCGTGGGTCGAGGATGGCAGCCTTTTCAACGCCTATCTGATTCTGAAAAACGGAAAGGTGGGCAGCAAGGTGCTCAAGCACCATTTGCCGAACGAGACTGTCTTTGACGAAGTGCGCCTGTATGACTCTGGCCCTCTTGGTGGGCCTTATTCGGTCGGCAATACCCGCATCGGCAGCCCGATCTGCGAGGACAGCTGGCATCCAGATGTCGCCGAGACACTGGAAGAAACAGGGGCCGAGTTTCTTCTGATCCCGAATGGATCGCCTTATTACCGCGACAAGTATGACGTGCGTCTGAACCACATGGTTGCGCGGGTTGTCGAAACCGGTTTGCCGTTGATTTACCTGAACATGGTCGGCGCGCAGGATGATCAGGTATTTGACGGCGCGACCTTCGGCCTGAACCCGGGAGGTGAGCTTGCGTTTCGCATGCCGGTTTTTGACGAGGCCGTAACCCATGTCGATCTGGAACGCGGTGATGACGGTTGGCGCATAGTGCCGTCCGAGATTGTGCCCCAGCCTGATGCGTGGGAGCAGGACTATCGCGCGATGGTTCAATCCCTGCGGGATTACATGGGTAAGACTGGGTTTCGTAAGGCGGTGTTGGGTCTTTCGGGTGGCGTGGACTCGGCCTTGGTTGCGACCATCGCGGTGGATGCGATTGGCGCGGAAAACGTACGCTGTGTCATGTTGCCGTCGGAATATACCAGCCAGTTATCTCTGGATGACGCTGAGGCAGTCGCCAAGGCACTGGGCGTTCACTATGATTACGTTCCGATTTCGGAAAGCCGCGCAGCGGTAACGGCGACCTTGGCCCCGATATTCGCCGGGCGGGACGAGGACCTGACCGAAGAAAACATCCAGTCCCGCCTGCGCGGGCTGCTGTTGATGGCAATGTCGAACAAATTCGGTGAGATGCTTTTGACCACCGGCAACAAATCTGAGGTGGCAGTCGGCTATGCCACGATTTATGGCGATATGAACGGTGGCTACAACCCGATCAAGGATTTGTACAAAACGCGCGTGTTCGAAACCTGTCGCTGGCGTAATTCCAACCATCGCGCATGGATGATGGGGCCAGAAGGCGAGGTTATTCGCCCTTCGGTTATCGACAAACCCCCGAGTGCCGAATTGCGCGCCGACCAAAAAGACAGTGACAGTCTGCCGGACTACCCCGTATTGGATGCGATTCTGGATATCCTGATAGATCAGGACGGGTCAATTGCAGATTGCGTCGCCGCTGGCTTCACCGAAGAGGATGCGCGCCGGGTCGAGCATCTGGTTTATATCAGCGAGTATAAACGCTTTCAGTCCGCTCCGGGTACACGTCTGACCAGCCGCGCGTTCTGGTTGGATCGACGGTATCCAATCGTGAATCGGTGGCGGGATCCGTCCTGATTTTGCGCGGATAATTGTCCGCAAATTAGCCTCAATAACTCGCTTTATGCGAAAGTGTTTCGCTTTCGTTGCTGAGTTATCCGTTCTTCTGCGAAAAAGGTCCTTGTCGCTTGAAGCGGTGCCGCCTTTTGGCCATATTTTAGCTGTATTGTTGCCCGATGTCGGGCGAGTGTGACGCAATTCTGTTTGCTGCAGAGAGACGAGTAAAGTTCTGGTCTGGGTTGTGCGGGACACTTAAAATTTGGTGGCTGTGTTAACGATTTGGTATCGCTATGCGTGAGGAATACGACAAACCGCTCCATTCTCCGCTTCCGTGGAGATCTATGGAATCCGAAGGCCAGGCTTTGGATGAGTCCAAGCTTGATCTGGCGATTTCTGACCTCTTGCAACAAGAACAACCCAAAGCACCGGTCAAGGCAGATGTGAACCCTCAGGCTGAAACGACATATGCCGACCTTTCGGAAGCAGAAGAGCTTGCCGAAGAAGACACTGATACGGTTATTGGGTTTACCGCATCATTGAAGCAGAAATGGGCGGAACTCGTCGGCGCAGCCTGATGCTGCAGCCTTTGAGGCGATCGGCTGAAACCGCCGCGCGTGTGCGCAAGAACACATATCACGAAAATAGTGGCAAACCCGACTAGGGTCGTATTGCCTCTGGTCAGGTCTCAGGCATTCATTGCGGTCCGAGCAATGATGTAAGAGCGGCTGATGCCCGGCCCCAAACCGACATTTGTAGAACCTGATCTGAATCTTCCGAAAAATGTCGATGTCGTCGTTATCGGAGGTGGGATTATTGGTGCCGCAACAGCTTACGAGCTGTCTGAACGTGGTGCGCGTGTCCTGCTGTGTGAAAAAGGGCAGATCGCGGGCGAACAGAGCTCTCGCAATTGGGGATGGGTCCGCTTGGGTTTGCGTGATCCGCGCGAAATCCCGTTGATGCTGGAAGCGCAGCGCATTTGGGACGGGTTGGATCAACGCACGGGCCGAAAAACAGGCTTTACCCGCTCGGGCATCTTGTTTTCAGCGTCAGGCAAGCGCGACGCTGAAAACCTGCAACGATGGATGCGCCATGTCGACCGGCTTGAGACGGGTGCGACGATGGTATCCGGGCAAGCCTTGGCCGCATTATTACCGGACCAGCACATGATTATTGAGCAGGCTTTGTTCATGCCTCTCGATGGCCGGGCCGAGCCGCAATGGGCAGCGCCTGCAATCGCAGAAGCGGCACGGGACAGAGGGGCTGTGCTAATGACGAACTGTGCCGTTCGCAGCGTCGATGTGCATGCTGGACGAATTGCGGGTGTATTCACAGAACGCGGGCGCGTCGCCTGTGACTATGTTGTTCTGGCCGGGGGCGCCTGGTCACGATTGTTTGCTGGGAACGCTGGCATCGATATCCCACAGCTCAAAGTGTTGAACACTGTTCTGCGGACCTCACCTGCGCAAGGTCCCGAAGCCGCCGTATGGTCGGATGATTTCGCGGTTCGCAAACGGGCCGACGGTGGGTACACGATCGCGTCGGGGCATGAAAATACGGTTGATATCGTGCCGGACAGTTTCAGATTGGCGCGCCAGTTCTTGCCCGCATTCCATCAGGAATGGCGATCGCTTCGGTTCCGTTTGTCCAAGCGCTGGTCTGTCGAAGCGGGCTATGACAGGTCGTGGCTTCCAACCGACGTCACGCCTTTTGAACACTGTCGGGTTCTGGATCCCGAACCATCACAGAAAGTGCTGAGGCGGGCGTGGAGCAAGGCGCAAAAGGGGCTGCCTGCGTTGCAAAAAGCCGAGCTTATCCAAAGCTGGGCGGGGCTGATTGATGTCACCCCGGATGCGATCCCCGTAATCTCGGACGTGGAAACGATACCCGGAATGTATGTGGCGACCGGTTTCTCAGGGCACGGTTTCGGTATTGGCCCCGGAGCGGGGCGGTTGATGGCCGATCTGGTTGCCAGAACAACGCCATGTGTTGATCCGGCCGCCTTTCGCCTGTCCCGATTTACGGATGGCTCAATTGTGCGGCCGGATACAGGGTACTAGCCCTTAGCCCATCATCTGATAGCTGACCGGTACAAAGCGGAAGCCGTCACCACGGGTTTCCACGAAACCGGCCGCTGGGAAAGGCATGTGGAAGCCGATCATCGGCACTTTGTCGGCCGCCAGCATTCCCAGAACTTTGCGGCGTGACGCCGTCGCTGCTTCCTTATCCATGTCAAAACGAACTTCCCATTCCGGGTGCGCGAATGACCAGACGTAGTGGTTTGCCAGATCCGCAGTCAAAACAAGACGCTGACCATTGCTTTCCAGATGGTAAACCGTGTGACCCGGCGTATGACCATAAGCCGCGACAGCGGTTATACCCGATGCAACCTCACCACCATCTGTGAGGAACGACAGTTTCTCGGCTTGGGGTTTCACCTTGGCTGTAACCAGATCACCCACGCGGTTACCCGCATCCTGTGCGGCCCAGAAATCATATTCCGGGGCTGCGGTCACAAAACGTGCCTTGGTGAAGGTTGGGGCATCGTTGGTTGTCATGCCGCCGATATGGTCGGGGTGCATGTGAGTCAGAACGACCACGTCGATCTGATCCGGCGTCACACCCGCATCCGCCAGCGCGGCTTGGATACCGCCCTGACCAAGTCCGGTGTCAAACAGGACAAGCTCGGACCCGGTGTTCACCAGTGTTGGCGTGAAGAAGAATTGGGCTGCATCTGCCGGGATGAAGTTGTCGGCCGACACTTTGGCAAAGTCTTCATCAGAAGCGCCGCCGCCAAAGATTTCCTTGGCGCCGTCTCGCGGAAGGCTGCCGTCCAATAGCGATGTAACGGTGAAGTCGCCCAGCGTAAATGATTTTGCGATGGTCGAATTGGCTTTGGTTTCTGTGCCTGCCGCCAGAACCGGCGCAGCAGCTGATGCAAATGGCAAAGCCGCCGCTGCACCCAATGCAGCCCGGCGGGTCAATTTAACAGTCATTTTGTGTCTCCCTGTGTGTGCGAGCCATCTTTAGATAGGTCACGGTTTTCAACATGCATCTGACGTTCCCGTGAACAGGCGCAGTGACTGGACAAAACGCCCCCCGTATGACATGAGCCGCGCCAACAGGAGACTCCTATGACAACCACCCGTTTCGCCCCGTCGCCCACCGGCTATATCCACGTGGGCAATCTGCGTACCGCCCTGATGAACTATCTGATCGCCCGCAAAGCAGGCGGCACGTTCATCCTGCGTATCGACGACACTGACCCCGAGCGGTCGAAGGAAGAATATGTCGATGCCATCAAGCAGGATATGGAGTGGCTGGGTCTGCATTGGGATCGGATCGAACGTCAGTCCGACCGCTTGGATCGCTATGCTGAAGCCGCGGACAAATTGCGCGAAATGGGTCGGTTTTATGAGGCGTTTGAAACGCCAACCGAGCTGGACCTTAAGCGCAAAAAGCAACTGAATATGGGCAAGCCACCGGTTTATGACCGGGCCGCGCTCAACCTCAGCGACGCCGAGAAAGAAGCGCTTCGTGCCGAGCGGGGAAATGGTGTCTGGCGCTTTAAACTGGACCATGAGCGCATCGAATGGACAGACGGGATTCTGGGTGACATTTCGATTGACGCAGCCTCGGTCTCTGATCCCGTGCTCATACGCGGCGATGGCCAGGTTCTGTATACCATCGCTTCGGTGGTAGATGACACAGAAATGGGTGTGACCGATGTTGTGCGCGGCTCTGACCACGTCACCAACACCGCAACCCAGATTCAGATTATCGAGGCGCTGGGTGGCCAATGTCCCCGTTTTGCCCACCATTCCTTGCTGACGGGTCCACAAGGTGAGGCTCTGTCCAAACGTTTGGGCACTTTGGCCCTGCGCGATCTGCGTGAACAAGGCGTACAGCCAATGGCCCTGCTGAGTCTGATGGCGCGCTTGGGGTCATCTGATCCGGTCGAGCTGCGCGCGGACATGGCCGAACTGATCGAGGGTTTTGATGTAAACCGCTTTGGCGCGGCGCCGACCAAATTTGACGTTCAAGACCTGTTCCCGCTGACGGCCAAACACCTGCAATCGCTGGATCTGTCAGCTGTGGCCGATGCCGTTGCAGGGGCGGGCGTTCCGGCAGAATTGGCAGAACCCTTCTGGGCGATGGCTCGCGAAAACATCACGACTCTGGCCGACCTCAAGGGATGGTGGGACCTGTGCCGCGACGGCGCGGAGCCTTTGATCGCTGACGAGGACCAAGAGTTTATCGCGCAAGCCATTTCTCTGTTGCCGGAAGGCCCGCTGGACAGTGACAGCTGGTCGACCTGGACGGCGTCAGTCAAAGAAGCGACAGGTCGAAAAGGCAAAGGCCTGTTCATGCCCCTGCGCAAAGCGTTGACCGGAATGGAGCGGGGACCCGAGATGGCAGCCCTTTTACCATTGCTTCAGGTTATCCGCGCGCGCGGGTAATTCGCTGATGAAAACTGTTACAAGGCGGGGTTAACGGCCCCCGCCTTTTTCTATGCTTGGCTGACGATATCTACTGAAAGTCGTCGCAGGCGATCGTCAACGAACTCCGCCTCGCTCGCTTTCAGTTGTTGATGCCGTGGGTATCGTGGTGCAGCCCGATCGTTGAGGATAGGTACGTCCCAACCATCAGTGGTGGCAAAGAACCGGTCTGCGCCATCTTCGCCGTATGCCCGCAAGTACCCCTGAACCACTACGTCAATATAGCTGAGAACAAGTGGATGGCGGTTCGTCGGTTCGTTCTGCTTATCATGGGGGACCGCATAAACTGCGATCTCGACCTCATGGGTAAGCGGGTGTGACACCGATTGTGTGGCTGGTACCCGGTCGTAAGCCCATTCGCGCTTGTCCAATGCGGCCCAGTCGTTTTTGGGCACGTGCGCGATCATTCCTTCAATCTCGGTGTCCGGATCAGGCACGACGGTCAGGAAGGCGACCTGCCGCAAGTCGGTGTGGCGCCAGACGCGCTTCCAGCCTTGCAACCGGGCGGGTCGCGGGTCGGGGAAATCGTGCGTCGCAAGGTTCACAAGGCTGCCATAGCCAAAGAAGTAGGGGTCTGCCATGGGATCTCGGTTCCTGTTTCGCTGATTGATGTATGTCAAACCGCTTTTTTGCAAGACATGCAATAAGGTCGCATCGTGAAAACTGGGAGGCAATCATGCGCATTACCAAAAGGACGAACATTGCAGTACGCCTGTTGATGTACTGCGCCGCGCATCAGGATCGGCTGGTGACCAAGTCCGAGATCGCAGAGGTTTGTAATATCTCGGAAAATCATCTGGCGCAGGTGATCAATCAGCTTAGCCAGCTTGAATATCTCAGCACGCAGCGCGGACGGAACGGCGGTATGGCTCTGGCGCGACCGGCCGAACAGATTCGTATTGGCTCGGTCTTTCGTCATGTCGAAGGAAACTTGCCTTTGGCCGAGTGTTTTGCGGACGCTGACAATACCTGTCCTTTAACCGACGCTTGCAGATTACGCTTGGCGCTGCAGGACGCGGCCGAAGTCTTTTACGCCTCGCTGGACGAAATCACCTTGGACGCGCTTGTCTGTGACAACGACAAACTGTTGAAAATCCTTCAGCCGGTCGCCTGCGTTCGCTAGTTCTAGTCACTGGCCCGCAAGATGCGGGCCGGTCGCACGGCAAGAGGGCGAAGGGCAAAGGCCAGACCTGCGCCCAGGGTCACGAGAACTCCGGCCAAGACTATGCCTATGGCGGACGGCCATATGATGCTGAACGCAGTGTCGAAGATATAGGTGGCGACGGCCCATCCGCCCAATATCCCCGTTAACAAGGCGACGCCCCCGGCGGCGGCTCCCAGAAAAACTGCGCGCAGGGCAAAGCTTAACAATATGCGTCGTCTGTCTGCACCCAGTGTCTTGAGAACCGCAGCTTCGTATCTGCGTGCGGGTTCACCTGCCGCGGCAGCGCCGATCAGGACCAAAAATCCGGTCAACAGCGATACGCCCGCGCCGTATGAGGTTGCCGAAGCCAGCCCGGCCAAAAGGCCCGAGACACGATCTATCGCATCGCGCACACGGATAGCGGTGATATTGGGGAACTGCCCGGCAAGATCGCGCAAGATCGGACCTTCGGCCTGCTCTTCGGCATAAACCGTTGCAATGAAACTATGCGGTGCACCTGCTAATGCTGCGGGGTTCATGGACATAATAAAGCCCATGCCAGCCGTCGAAAAATCAACTTCACGCAGTGAGGTGATTTCGGCAGATATATCCCGCCCGAGTATGTTTACCGTCAGAGTGTCGCCCAGTTTAAGACCCATTTCTTCGGCCTCTTCAGTCGCGAAACTGACTTGTGGGGTGCCGGTATAGGTCTCGTCCCACCATTTCCCTGTGGTGATGCGAGCGTTTTCGGGTGGTTTTTCCGAGTATGTCACGCCGCGATCTCCGTCCAGCACCCAGTGATCCCCGGCGACATCGCGGGCTGCGCGCCCGTTAATTTGTGTGATAATCCCACGCAACATAGGTGCGCTTTCGATACGGCTCACGGCTGGGTCGGTTTCCAGTCGTTCAAGGAAACCGGGCATCTGGTCCTTTTGGATATCAACGAAGAAGTACGAGGGGGCAACATCCGGCAAGTTGCCCGAAATCGCGTTGCGCAGCGTCCCGTCTATTTGGCCTACAGCGGCCAAGACCGAAAGGCCCAACCCCAGGGATAAAACCACGGAAGCGGCCCCTTCACGCGGGTCTGAGATGGCCGACAGAGCCCAGCGCAGTGCCGGTCGCCCGCGAGCCCACGGCGTCAGCGCGCGGGCTAGTTTTCGGATGATTACGGCCGACAGTGCCAGCAGTGCCAATGCCCCTATCAACCCACCGGCTGTCCATAAGGTCAGCCGTGTTGAACCACTGAACCATGCTGCCAAAGCGACCAGAACGGCTAATCCTATGGCAGTTGCCAGTAAGAATACAGGTCGCGGGAACACCCGGGCCGACGTCAGAGCATCGCGAAAGAGGGTCGCTGCGCGCACCTGTTCTGTGCGTGCCAAAGGCCAAAGCGTGAAAAGAAACGCGGTCAGTAAGCCGTAAAGCGAGGCTTCGATCAGGGGGCGGGCATAGATCGCGAAAACTGCGGGTACCGGCAATTGTGCTTCGATCAGCGGGGCCAGTAAAACTGGGATCGCGCCGCCCAAAACCACCCCAAGCAGTACGCCCACGCCGGACAGGACCCCTATCTGCAGCATATACGTCTGGAAAATCGTCGCCCGATCTGCACCAAGCGTTCGCAAGGTGGCGATCGTTTCAGTTTTTCGGGACAGATAGGCGCGGACCGCGGCCGAGACACCAATTCCCCCGACGGCCAATCCCGATAGACCAACAAGGACAAGAAAGGCGCTTAGGCGTGCGACGAACTCGGATATTCCAGGGGCGCCGTTTCGCGCATCGGTCCAGCGCATCCCTGTGCCCTCGAAATTGTCGCGCGCGGAGCCAGAGAGTTCTGCCAGGTCATTACCTTGCGGCAGCGAAAGGCGATACTTAGTCGAAAACAGTGTCCCCGGAGCCAGCAGTCCGGATGCCTGCAGATCTTTAGTCCGGACAAGGGTACGTGGTCCCAACCCAAACCCATCGGCGGCGCCATCGGGCTCATGCACAAGAGCGGCGGTTAGGACAAAGTCTTGGGTTCCCAAAGCGAATACGGATCCGATGGACAGGTTGAGCCTGTCGATCAGAGAGGGGTCCATGACGGCACCGGGCAGATCGCCATTGCCATTCAGCGCCTCTGATAGAGCGATATCCGGCTCAAGGACCAGCGTGCCCAGCAGCGGATAACTGTTGTCGACAGACTTCACCTGCGTCAACGCGCGATCCGTGCTGTCCCCAGCTGACGAAACCGCCATGGACCGGAAATCGACAACCTCTGATATCGCGTTGGCCGACTGCAGCATCCAGTCACGCTCTTCGTCTGTGGCAAAGCGGTAGGTGAATTCCAACTGGGCGTCCCCGCCCAGAAGAGCTGCCCCTTCCTGGGTGAGACCGGTTTGGATCGCATATCTGACAGAACCCACTGCGGCGATCGCGGCAACACCAAGGGCAAGACAAGCCAGAAAAACCCGAAATCCGCGCAGCCCGCCACGCAATTCACGGCGTGCCAAACGCCCGGCAAGGCGCAGGCTCATTCGGCGGCCTCTTGCAGCGTATCTTCGGCGATCCGCCCATCTCGCAAGCGAACGACGCGGTCACACCGGCGTGCAAGGCTGTGGCTATGGGTGACCAGAATGAGCGTCGCGCCGTGCTTGTCGCGAAGGTCGAACAACAGGTCTACGATGGCCGCCCCATTTGCTTCGTCCAAATTCCCCGTAGGTTCGTCGGCCAATAGAATCTGCGGTCGCGGCGCTGATGCCCGGGCCAAAGCGACGCGTTGTTGCTCGCCACCCGATAGCTGAGCGGGATAGTGGTTTCGCCGATGCGACAACCCAACCGCGTCCAATTCGGCCTCTGCCCGGGTAAAGGCATCCTTCTGCCCCGCCAATTCCAGCGGGGTCGCGACGTTTTCCAGTGCGGTCATGGTTGGGATCAGATGAAAGTTCTGAAACACAACACCCATCGACTGCCGCCTGAAACGGGCCAGAGCGTCTTCATCCAAGCGGGTCATATCCTGACCCAAAACCTCGATCGTGCCGGCCGTGGCGCGTTCAAGCCCGCCCATCAACATCAGCAGCGAAGACTTACCTGACCCGGATGGTCCGACCAGTCCCAAGGTTTCCCCCTTGTTCACGGACAATGTGATATCGTGCAGGATATCCACCAGACCGGCATTGCCATCCAACGACAATGCCGCATTCTTAAGGGACAGGACGATTGAGGTCATTGCGTTTTCCAACCTTGGGCGTTCGGATTTGATATGGAGCGTTAAAGATGTTGCGCAAGGTTTTGATGACGGTGCTGTTTACCTGCTGCGGTTTCGGAGCCACAGCCGAAACGACTGTGATCGCGGCGCTTGGCGATTCACTTACCCAGGGCTATGGGCTGCCCGAGCAAGATGGGTTCGTGCCGCAACTTGACCGTTGGCTCGCGGCTCAGGGCGCTGATGTTCGCCTTATCAACGCTGGTGTCTCGGGGGATACCACTGCAGGCGGGGCCGCGCGCGTTGACTGGACCTTGACGCCAGAGGTTGACGGCATCGTTGTGGCCCTTGGCGGAAACGATCTGCTGCGCGGGATCGACCCAGCAGTGTCGCGGTCCAATCTTGAGGCAATCGTCAAGACTGCCGAAGCCAAAGGCGTCGCTGTTCTATTGATTGGAATGCAGGCGCCGGGGAATTACGGTCCTGACTACAAAGCGTCGTTTGATGCGATGTACCCTGAATTAGCGCAACAATACGGTACTGCATATGCCCCAAGCTTTTTCACGGGTTTGACTGTCGAAGGGAACCCGGAGGCCGCGCGTGAGTACATGCAGCCAGACGGAATCCACCCC
This sequence comes from Ruegeria sp. G5, assembly GCF_056533365.1. Classification (NCBI taxonomy): domain Bacteria; kingdom Pseudomonadati; phylum Pseudomonadota; class Alphaproteobacteria; order Rhodobacterales; family Roseobacteraceae; genus Ruegeria; species Ruegeria sp. G5. The sequence continues at coordinate 15,327 of NZ_JBQFOK010000015.1, forward strand.
AATGCCACGGGTGTCAGCCGTATTGTCGAGGACTTGGGTCCCCACGTTCTGACCTTGGTTCAGACGATTAACCCGTAATCAGACAACCGTCACAACGGTTCCGATCGGTACGCGGTCGTAAAGATCCACGACATGCGCGTTCAGCATGCGGATACAACCGTTTGAGGCTGCACGTCCTATGGTTTGCGGCTGGGTTGTGCCGTGGATGCGGAAATAGGTGTCTACGCCGTTTTGAAACAGGTATAGCGCACGGGCACCCAGCGGGTTGTCGCCACCACCGGGTTGGACATAATCGTTATCCTTGAACCGCGCATAGGTGATGGGTTCACGCTCGATCATTTCGTCGGTGGGGCGCCATGTGGGCCATTCTTTCTTGACGTCAATCGTTGCGGTACCCGTGAACTCCAGCCCCGCTCTGCCAACGCCGCAACCGTAGCGGATCGCTTTGCGCGGCTCGGTCACATAGTACAAATAGAACGATCGGGGGACGACCAGAAGCTGCCCCGGCAGAAACTCTTTCTTGACCCGAACGAATTGGGGCGTGGGGTCATATTCGACGGGTTTTTTCTTTGCAATCGCTGCGCCTGGTACAAGGCTAGTCACGGCAGCGGCAGTCAGGAATGCACGGCGTGTAAACATATCGGTTCTCTTCAATACAACAGGAAAATCATGACCATAGTGTCGGAATGATAGCCGATCTGGTCAATCTGCGGTCAAGAGTAACTGAAATGTGATGTCGTCAACGGGCCACAGTTGTGTTGGTAGACGCAAAAAGGGCAGAGGTTTTCCTCTGCCCTTGGAACGGCTTACGCCAGTTCAATATTATCCGCGCTTTCGCGGCCGTCACGACCCGAGCGCAGCTCATAGGTGACTTTCTGGTTGTCGGCCAGGCCGGTCAGGCCCGAGCGTTCTACGGACGAGATGTGCACGAACACATCTTTGCCGCCATCTTCGGGCGCGATAAAGCCGTAGCCTTTGGTGGTGTTGAACCATTTAACGGTGCCTGCGGGCATATCCGTATTCTCCTGTTTGGTGCTGCCCACGGGGATGCGGCAGCCTGGCGTCGTAGTCTGGATCGAATGACTGAGCGCCGGAAAAGGAGACAGTGGGTCGAAATAGAAAAACGTAAGCCCTTTGCATATGGCACTGGGGTGGGCGTGTGGCAAGGGAGATTGTATTGGGCTTCGACAAAGGCCGAAGAAATCCGCCGTCAGCTGTTCAGAAAACCGCTTAGCGTGCCATCCAATGCTTGCGCAAGCAGACTGCCAGGTGGCAGCATTTGCGGCTGGTCAGAAGATGGGGTCCAATACCTTTGGCACACGCTTCTTACCATTGAACCATAAAAATGGATAGTCTCGCTATTTTTCGGCGTTTTCAGCGGGTTGTTCTGTGGATTGTGAATGTTCTTTCGGAGCTTGGGAGCGCCATAAGGGTAATGCACATAAGACGGGGTCAACGGCACATCCTGATGATCCAAGGCCAGCAATGACAACATGACAGGGCCAAAGAAGTTTCTTGGAAGGTCGGCTGAGAAAAAATTCACGTGTCCAATTCTATCGAACAGGGTACGCGCTGATTTATCCTCATCCTTGATATCCACTTTAGTGTCCCAGGATTCACGAAATTGAATTCGGTCTGTTGAAAGTACTGTCATATAATCTGCAAACAGATCCGAGGATGGGTCCAGGTACATGACTCCATTCCACAGGAACCGGGTGCCATCGCGAAACTCTCGACCGATTGTAACCAGATTGGCGTCGACATTTATGGGTCTCAAAAAGTAGACATCGCAATCAACCCATATCAGGTTTTCGACCTGCATCATCGTCAGGCGAAACAAGTCTGAAAATCGCGCTGGAAATTTTTTTAGGACATCCTCAAGCTTGTTTGTGAGAGGGAGCACCTCGGATGCGTCGCGCAGAATGACGCCTTCGGGTAGCCGCGCAATTGATTTTTCATAGGAGAAGAGCGAAATTGGCTGATCTGCGCGCGTAAAAGAGGATAGACAGGCATGCTCAAGAGGGCTCAGGTCCGACCTGTCCCAAAACGTCCCAAATCCTTCTTGTTGCATTCGTGAACCCTATTGAAACCTTAGCCGAAATAAATGATGTGCTGGCACGTAGGAGGTTTCAAGCCTCCATGCTTCAAGCGTATTGGCATGATCCGCATCATTAGTGTTTAGATCATAAATTGAGGCTCCGAACTCAGACAATCCACAGAAATATGGATGAAAACCCCTTCTGTTCAGAGCCTCTCAATTCCCGGAGAATTATTGCGGTTGTCCGATCTCTCACCGCGCAAACTTCTTGTGCTTCAATCGCTTGGGCTCCAGCGCGTCCGGTCCCAGACGGCGTTTTTTGTCCTCTTCGTAATCCTCGAAGTTGCCCTCGAACCACTCAACATGCGCGTCGCCTTCGAAGGCCAGAATATGTGTGCAGATCCGGTCGAGGAAGAAACGGTCGTGCGAGATCACAACAGCGCAGCCGGCGAAATCGACCAGCGCGTCTTCCAGCGCGCGCAGGGTTTCGACGTCCAAATCGTTGGTCGGTTCGTCGAGCAGCAGGACGTTGCCGCCCTCTTTCAACAGGCGGGCCATGTGGACCCGGTTGCGTTCACCACCCGACAGCAGCGAGACCTTTTTCTGCTGGTCGCCGCCCTTGAAGTTGAACGACGAGCAATAGGCGCGGGAATTGACCTGCGCATCGCCCAGTTGGATGATCTCGGCGCCGCCGGTGATCGCCTCCCACACGGTATCGTTGTCTTTCAGGTCGTCGCGGGATTGGTCGACATAGGACAGCTCGACCGTGTCGCCCAGCGTGATGGTGCCGCTGTCGGGCTGCTCCTGCCCCGTGAGCATCTTGAACAGCGTCGATTTACCCGCACCGTTGGGGCCGATGACGCCGACGATGCCGCCGGGGGGCAGGGCAAAGTCCAGCCCTTCGATTAGTTGCTTGTCGCCCATGTGCTTGGACAGGCCTTCGACCTCGATCACCTTGCCGCCAAGGCGCTGGCCGTTGGGGATGACGATCTGGGCGCGGGTCAGCTTTTCGCGCTCGGACTGTTCGGCCAGTTCGTTATAGGCGTTGATCCGGGCCTTGGATTTGGCCTGACGGGCTTTTTGGCCCTGACGCATCCATTCCAACTCGCGCTGCAGGGTCTTCTGCTTGGACTTGTCCTCGCGCGCTTCCTGCTCCAGCCGTTTTGCCTTTTGTTCCAGCCATGCGGAGTAGTTGCCTTCGTAGGGGATGCCGCGACCACGGTCGAGTTCCAGGATCCAGCCGGTAATGTCGTCCAGGAAATAACGGTCGTGCGTGACGATCAGGATGGTGCCCTTGTAGTCGATCAGGTGCTGTTGCAGCCATGCGATCGTCTCGGCGTCCAGGTGGTTGGTCGGCTCGTCAAGCAGCAGCATGTCGGGCGCTTCCAGCAGCAGCTTGCAGAGCGCCACGCGGCGTTTCTCACCACCCGAGAGGTTGGCAATGTTGGCATCGTCCGGCGGGCAGCGCAGCGCCTCCATCGAGACGTCAATCTGACTGTCGAGATCCCACAGGTTCTGGCTGTCGATCTCGTCCTGCAGCTTCGCCATCTCATCGGCAGTTTCGTCGCTGTAGTTCATAGCCAGATCGTTATAGCGGTCAAGGATCGTCTTTTTCTCGGCCACGCCCAGCATGACGTTTTCGCGCACGGTCAGCGACTCGTCCAGCTGCGGTTCCTGCGGCAGATAGCCGACTTTTGCGCCCTCAGCCGCCCAAGCCTCGCCGGTGAAGTCTTTGTCGAGGCCCGCCATGATCTTCATCAGGGTCGATTTACCCGCGCCGTTGACGCCAACGACACCGATTTTCACGCCGGGCAAAAAGCTCAGGTGGATGTTTTCAAAGCACTTCTTGCCACCGGGATAGGTCTTTGAGACACCCTGCATGTGGTAGACATATTGATAGGCGGCCATGTCGCGTCCTCTGGGTCGGGGAAATCAGGTTGAACCGCTAGATATCCAAGCATTGCGGGCGGGGCAAGCTGGTGGTTTTGTGAATTTCGCGCAGCGGCGCCTTTGTTTAGATTGGCGCAGTCGCAACACCCGGAGGGCAGATTGGCTGAACTGGCAGAATTGATTGCGGGATGGGCGCAACCCGGTCGGGTCGAATGGATTGGGCTTCGGCCAGAGCGACGAGCGCCGATGTTCGAGGTGGAGGCGGCCGAGGTGACCTCCGACGGGCTCGCGGGTGATCGTAGTCGGGCAGGTAAGCGGGCGGTGACCGTGATCCAGCAAGAGCACTTAGGCGCGATTGGCAGCTATCTGGGTCGCGGGCTTATCAAGCCGGAAGTTCTACGGCGCAATCTGGTGGTGTCGGGGATCAATCTAGCGGCGCTCAAGGGCCGTGAGGTAAGGGTTGGTGAAGCCATTTTACGCTTTACCGTGATCTGTGCACCCTGCAGCCGAATGGAGGAAGCACTGGGCAAAGGGGGCTACTCTGCCGTGCGCGGTCATGGTGGCTGGTGTGCCGAAGTGGTTCAACTTGGGCGCGTCAAGCTGGGCGATGTGGTGCAACCTGTTGATTGACAAGCCGCCTCAGTTCTGAACATCAGCGGGGAATGGAGCGTTTCCTAATCCCATATGCGCGGCCCGGACAGGTCATTGGGCTGTTGGGTGGGTCATTTGATCCGCCGCATCGCGGTCATGTGCACGTGACGCGCGAGGCGCTGAAGGCGTTTGGTCTTGATCGGGTTTGGTGGCTGGTATCTCCGGGCAACCCGTTGAAAGAACGTGGCCCTGCACCCATGCAAGACCGAATGCGAGCGGCGCAAGCCATGATGCAGCATCCGCGTGTCGACGTAACGGATTTGGAAGCTTTGACCGGAACGCGGGCAACAGCGGACACTCTGGCTGTGCTTCAACAGCTATATCCGCAGGTGAAATTCGTCTGGTTGATGGGGGCCGATAATTTGGCGCAGTTCCACAAATGGAAAGACTGGCGCCTGATTATGGATCGCGTGCCAGTCGGCGTTGTTGCGCGGCCGGGAGACAGGATATCGGCCCGCATGTCCCCCGCAGCGCGGGTTTACGCCAAATACCGGATCGACGGTCAGGCGCGGCAATTGTTGGGCCGGGCCGAGGCTCCGGCCTGGTGTTTTGTCAACATGCCGATGGTGGATGTCAGTTCAACTCAACTTCGCAATCGCGGCATCTGGGCGAATGGGGTGTTGCCGGAATAACCCCTCAAGACGCATAATCCCGGCGACCGGTTGTTTGCCCGAATACTCTGGGATTTTAATTGATCTATGGCTGATCGTTTTTCGCGTCGTATGTTTCTTGGTGGCCTGTCGGCCGCAATGCTACCTGGCATGGTGCTGGCCGATGCACCCGCGGTGTCCTTGCGGCCCCAGTTGCGCGGTGCCCAGCCAAACGGTGCAGAGCGGCTGATACAAGCCGCTGGACTGCGCGGAGAGGTTGCATTTGCGGTGGCGGATGCCAAAACCGGGATCGAACTGGAAGCAGTAGGCGGTGATTTGGGCCTGCCGCCAGCCAGTGTGGCCAAGGCGCTGACTGCTCTTTATGCGCTGGATGTGTTGGGCGCCGACTACCGGTTTGAAACCGCTTTGATGGCCGATGGTCCGATAGAAAACGGGATACTGAATGGCGACCTGATTTTGGTCGGAGGCGGCGATCCCTTGCTGGATACGGATGCGCTGGCCGCGATGGCGGCAAGTTTGCGAGAGGTTGGGATCACCGAAGTCCGTGGTGCGTTCAAGGTTTACGACGGTGCGCTGCCCTACGTTTTCAGTATCGACCCCGGGCAACCGGATCATCTGGGATACAGCCCGGCCATCAGTGGAATTTCTCTGAATTTCAACCGGGTACATTTCGAGTGGAAGCGGGCCGGAACAAATTACGCCGTCACAATGGATGCGCGTAGCGCGCGATACAAACCCGCTGTCGATATGGCGACGATGTGGGTCGATAGTCGCAAAGCGCCAATTTACACCTATGAACCAAGTGCTCGGCAAGACCGTTGGACGGTCGCGCGGTCTGCATTGGGGAACGGCGGCGCGCGCTGGTTGCCGGTACGCAAACCTGCGCTTTATGCGGGCGATGTGTTTCGGACGTTGGCGCGATCGAATGGGATCGTTCTGGGGCGTGTTCAAGTGACAGGTGAGGCACCGCAAGGGACTGTTTTGGTGATGCACGAGAGTGACTCGCTGGACAGTATTCTGCGTGGAATGCTGAAATTCTCGACCAACATCACCGCCGAAATGGTCGGAATGGCAGCTTCAAAAGCCCGTGGTGCGAATTTGCAGAGTTTGACGGACTCTGCGGCGGAAATGAATCGTTGGGCCGCGGAATCCTATGGCGTTCAAGGCATCTCGATGGTTGATCACTCGGGGCTGGGTGACGCGTCGCGGGTCGCGCCGGGTGATTTCGTCAAGACTCTGGTTGGGGCGCAGAAATCCGGGGCGCTGCGGCCATTGTTGAAGCGTTTCAACTTGACCGATAGCCAAGGTCGGCCTGTAAAAAATCACCCGATCAAAGTGGACGCAAAAACAGGAACGCTGAACTTTGTGTCGGGCTTAGGCGGGTTTTTGACGACACCCGATGGATCTGAATTGGTCTTTGCGATCTTTACGGCTGACGTTGATCACCGCGCAACTATTCCGCGCGCGCATCGGGAACGGCCAGCAGGCGCCCGCAGTTGGAACAGCCGTTCACGCAGACTGCAACGCGCCCTGATCGCGCGTTGGGGAACGCTGAGTGGTAGCTGAGGTCAGGTCGTGTGACGCGCGCGAGCTCCGCGTTCAATCGCGGCGGCGTGCAGGCGGTCAATGCTTAATTCATAACGGATTTCTTCCAGCAGGCGCAGCTCCGTTTCCGCCAGTGATCCATCGGCGGCGGCGACATCGCACGCCAGCGCATATGCAGTTTCATTCAAACGCTCAGGAAGGTTGTCGCGGATCAGGCCGAACAGGGCATCCAGACCGTCCTCTTGCTCAAACAAATCGAACACGATTTGAGAAACACGGCGGGTGCGGTCGATGTCGTAATCCGCAAAAACCGGCAGCATGTTCACCGCGCCCTCGATCTTGACCAGTTCGGCCGTGCGGATTGTTTCGTCCGAAGCAGAAATCGCAACCATGATCGCAACAAGGCAATCCTGAGGTGACATAGGGTGTGGAACTTGGTCAGTCATTTGATCGTCCTGCTTGGGCTGTTCTAAAGGCGCACGATAGGAGGGTCGCGAAACGGGTTCAACGGACTTTTGGCCGCAAGGGCTTATAGTATGGGCAATGGTCCGCGCGTTTTTGTCTGCCGCAGTACGAAATTGCTGCGTGTGTCGCGGACCAATCCGGATTTCAGAAGACGTTGCATGATAAAGTGTTCAAGGTCTTCGGGCGTCTTGGCATAGACCTTCAGTATGAAGTCATGATCCCCAGTGATCGAGGCGCATTCAACGATCTGCGGCTCGGTCTCAACCAGTCGCAGGAAGGCGGCGATACTGTCCTCGTGATGATCGCGAAGCGCGATGTGGACATAGGCGATGGCGTTTAAACCGACCAGTTTTGCAGGAACCCGCGCAGCATAACCGGCCAGAATACCCGCTGCTTCGAGGTCACGTACCCGGCGCCAACACTGCGACGCAGACAGGCCCGTGCGTTCGGCCAAATCCTGCATCGAAAGGCGGCCTTCCTTCTGCAACTCTTGCAGGATTGCGATATCTGCGATTTGGAGTATTTGGTTCGTCATTTTGGTATCTTTGAAATGTTTAACCCAAAATAGCCGAAATTCCGACGATAGAAAATCCAATAATCCCAAAATAGTCGGCTAAAATTCTCTTAAGGAGGATACACAATGCCGAATTCGACCAAGTATGTAGCGAAAGTGGCCGATACACAGGGTCATATCGTTTATTCGCCCGAAGAGGACGCTGTTTGGGCTGATCTTTATGCGGCGCAGGCCAACAATATTAACCGTTACATGGCGCAGGATTATTTGGATGGTTTGGCGCGGCTGGCTTTACCCAAGACAAAGGTGCCGTCCTGCGTCGAAATCTCGGAGCGTCTGATGGATATGACCGGTTGGCGCGTGCAGCCGGTTCCGGCCTTGATCGGGTTCAAGACATTTTTCGGGATGTTGGCTGACCGCGTGTTTCCTGCCGCTTCCTTTATTCGGTCTCGTGAAGATTTCGAATATATCGAAGAGCCCGATATTTTTCACGAGATATTCGGGCATACCCCGTTGTTGAGCGATCCTCGCTTTGCCGCGTTCAGCCAGGCGATTGGCAAAGCTGGCGTGCGGGCGGGCGACAAAGATTACGCGTGGCTCATACGTCTTTATTGGTTTTCCATAGAGTTTGGCCTGCGCCGCCAGAATGGCGAGATCAAGGCCCTGGGGTCGGGGCTAGCCTCATCCCCGACTGAGCTGGTTTACGCGGTTGAGAGCGATATCCCGGATCGTGATCCGTTCGACATAATGACAATCCTGCGGACACCGTATCGGATCGACATGCATCAGATGGGGTATTTCGTTTTGGACGATCCTGAAGATTTGTTCGCGGCCGCGGATCGCGATCTGCTGGCAGACGTTCGCCAAGCGCAGAGGTTGGGGCTGCTGCCCAGCAAATTCCCCGAAAAAACAACCGCCGCGGAGTAGATAGAAATGGCGCAATCAAACGAAACCTGTAACCTATCTGATCGAAATTGCGCGCCCTGTTCAGGCGGTCTTCCTGCGTTGTCACCTGAAGATGCCAGATCACGCCTGGGCGCGCTTGCTGCTGATTGGACCCTTGATGCAGACGGTAAGCAGCTATTAAGGCACTTTGCGTTCAAGGGCTTTGCCAAGGCGACCTATCTTGCCAATCTTTGCGCGTGGCTGGCCGACAAGGAGGGACATCATCCAGATATTTCTTTTGGTTGGGGATATGTGGATGTTCGTTTGACAACGCATGAGATTGGCGGGCTCAGCGAAAATGATTTTATCTGGGCGGCGAAACTGGATCAGCTAACGGCCTAGTTTATGGTCAGCCGTCGTTCTCGTTAGGAAAAATCCCGCCCTTTATTGACTCATGCTGCACCGGCACAATAGGAGGGGTCGGTCGGTTGCATAGGGCAACCGGTCCTGTTTTCCTGATGGAGCCCGTACACAAATGTCTGAACTGCGTGAAACCGCGATGTCGTCCAAGGCCTGGCCTTTTGAAGAGGCGCGTCGGGTCCTCAAACGCTATCAGAAAGCAGCGCCGGAAAAGGGCTATGTTCTGTTTCAAACCGGGTATGGCCCCTCGGGTTTGCCCCATATCGGGACCTTCGGCGAAGTGGCCCGGACGTCCATGGTACGCCACGCTTTTGAACAGATCAGCGATATCCCAACCAAGCTGATTTGCTTTTCGGACGACATGGATGGGTTCCGAAAGGTACCGACGAATGTTCCGATGCAAGAAGAGCTTAAAGAAGATCTGCATCTGCCATTGACCAAAGTGCGTGATCCCTTTGGAACCCATGAGGGCTTTGCACAACACAACAACGCAATGTTGTGTGATTTCCTTGATAGTTTCGGATTCGAATACGAATTTGCGTCGGCCACAGATTACTATACCAGCGGCAAGTTTGATGACATGCTGCTGACAGCGCTAGAGCGTTTTGAAAAGATACAGGAAATCATGCTGCCTACCCTTGGGGCCGAGCGGCGTGAGACCTATTCTTGCTTCCTGCCTGTAAGCCCGAAAACCGGTCATGTGCTGCAAGTGCCGACGTTGGAGCGAAACGTGGCCAAGGGTACGATTGTGTATCAGGAACCCGATGGTGAAAAGGTCGAAATCCCGGTCACCGGCGGCAACGTCAAGATGCAGTGGAAGCCTGACTGGGCGATGCGCTGGGCCGCCTTGGGCGTGGATTATGAGATGTCGGGTAAGGACCTGATCGACTCGGTCACGCAGTCGTCCAAGATCTGCCGGGCGCTGGGCAAACAGCCGCCCGAGTCCCTGAGCTATGAGCTATTCAATGATGAGCAGGGGCAGAAGATTTCCAAGTCGAAAGGCAACGGACTGTCTATGGAAGAGTGGCTGACTTATGCCGCGCCCGAGAGCTTGTCATATTTCATGTACCAAAAGCCCAAAACGGCAAAGCGTTTGTATTTTGACGTTATCCCGAAAGCGGTTGACGAGTATCATCAGCAACTGCGCGCCTATCCGGATCAAGAGTTGAAAGCGCAATTGAACAATCCGGCCTGGCATATTCACGGTGGGGATGTCCCCAAGTCGACCTTGATGGTGCCGTTCGCAATGCTGCTGAATTTGGCCTCAGTCTCAGGTGCCGAAGACAAAGAAGCGCTTTGGGGCTTCATTCGTCGTTATGCGCCTGAAGCGACGTCAGAAACGCATCCCGATCTGGATCAGGCCGCAGGTTTCGCGGTGCGATACTTCAACGATTTCGTCAAACCAACAAGGCAGCATCGTGCACCGAGCGAACAGGAACGTGAGGCGCTTGAGGCGTTGAAAGCCGCGCTTGAGGCCTATGACGGCCCGATCGAGGACGAGGCGCTGCAATCGGTGGTCTATTCCATCGGTCGTGAACGCTTTGATCCGATGCGGGGCTGGTTCACGGCGCTCTACGAAGTGTTGCTGGGCGCTTCACAAGGGCCGCGCTTTGGTGGCTTCATCGCGCTTTATGGTGTGCCGGAAACGATCGCGCTGATTGATAATGCACTGGCCGGAGAGCTGGCCTGATTTGACCTGTTTCCGCATGGGGCTACCCTTGTTTCAGGAGGTAGCCCCATGCGTCGTTTCTTACTTGCCTTGTCTTTGAGTTTTGGCCTGACCTCGGCTGTGTTCGCACAGAGCGATGAAATTGAGGCTAATATCGCGGCGCAGATACAGGCGTTCAAAGCGGACGATTTCGCAACGGCCTTTACCTTTGCCAGCCCGAACATTCAGCAGCTTTTCCAAACGCCCGACAATTTCGGGGTGATGGTGCGCCGCGGATATCCCATGGTCTGGCGCCCGTCTGAAGTTAGGTTCTTGGATCTGCGCGAGATTGACGGGGCCCTGTGGCAGAAGGTCATGATCGTCGATAGCGACGGGCAGGTCCATATTCTGGATTACCAGATGGTACAGCTTGAAAGCGGCTGGAAAATCAACGGCGTGCAGCTTCTGGCCAATTCGGACCCTGCAGCCTGACGCAACACCACCGTCACGGCGGCATGACTGGCAGTTAATTCCTTTCGGATACTCAGACCTTTGCGCTCGGGGCACCCTCGGGCACTGGGTTCACGCGCATGGTGTTCGACCGCCGCGCAATTGGGAAAGGGATTTTGATGAACAAGGCAATCACAGACGGTATCGTGTTTATGCCGCCTTCTTTTGCAAATGGCTTGAACGTTTGGTCCAGTGGCGATGGAACACCGGGTTCACCGACTTATGCCGGGTCTGGCAACGGGGTGTTTGTTCCTGCCGACGCGGATTTTGGCGGCTGTCTCGAAATTCTAAAGATCAGCCCGACGCAAAAGCTGCGCTATATGGGGCAAACTCCGCTGCAACCAGGGTGCTATTTGCAGATCAAGGCTCGCGTCAAGGCGATTAGCGGTCCGTTGCCCGAAGTCAGGATCGCAGCATGGGCTGGCGGGGCAGGTGACACCCATATTGATAGCGTTGTTGAACAAGGCCCTGCGGTGCAGCTTTCGGGGTATGGCAACGTACACGAAGTTACGGCGATTGTTGGCGCGGGTCAGCGCCAGGGTGTGGATATGCCGTGGGGTGTTTCTGCGCTATACGGCCATTTCGGATTGGACCTTGTTGGTGCCAATGGATCGGTTGTGCGCGTTGATGATATCGAGATTGCGGATGTCACCAGTGTCTTTCTACGCGATATGATCAGCCTTGTGGACGTTCGCGATTTCGGTGCGGTCGGAGATGGCTTGGCGGACGATACAGATGCGTTCGAAGCGGCGGATCAAGCCGCTGGCGGCCGCCGTGTCTTTGTATCTGAAGGTGTTTACCGTTTGACACAAAACACCACAATATCTTCCGAAATCGAGTTCGAGGGCACCCTGACCATGCCTGACGACAAGATGCTGCTTTTGACGAAAAACTTTGATTTGCCGGCTTACATCACAGCCTTTGGAGACGAAGAGCTGGCGTTCAAGAAAGCGTTCCAGGCGCTGCTGAACAATTCGGATCATGAATCCTTGGACATGGGCGGGCGCAAAATTTCGGTTAACGCGCCGATTGATATGGCAGCGGCTGTTCCGAATAGACAAAGCGGCTTTTCAACGCGGCGGATCATTCGCAACGGTCAATTCGATGTCAAAAGTAATGAAGCGTGGGATACCGAGTCGTTCACATCGGTCGCGACCTATAATCCAAACGACCCGACGCGGCTGACGAATGTTGCAAATGTCGCCAATATTCCGGTGGGGTCGCTTGTGCAAGGAAGTGGCGTGGGACGCGAAATATATGTGCGCTCCAAGAATGTCGGTGCTGGTGAAATAACGCTGAACGCGCCAATCTATGATGCATCGGGCACGCAGACATTCACGTTCGTTTCCTTTAAATATCTTTTGGATTTCAGCGGGTTCAGCACATTGCGCAAATTCGGAATGGAAGAGATTGAATTCCAGTGTAATGGCCGTTGCAGCGCGATCCGTCTGGCTCCGTCTGGCAGCACCTTTGCAATCTCAAACTGCTTTATCAGCCGTCCGATGGATCGGGGGATCACGTCGACGGGCACAGGCTGTCAGGGGATGCTGATCGACAATTGCCAGTTCTTGTCCACCGAAGAGTCGTTCAACGTGTCTGATCGAAAGTCGATTGCGTTGAATGCAACAGCTAACGACGTCAAGTTGCGGCACAACCGGGCTGTCAGGTTCCTGCACTTTGCCGTATTAGGTGGCACGAACAATCTGGTGTTGGGGAACCATTTCTTTCAGGGCGACAGCATTCCACAGGGCGTGCGCAGTGCGGGCCTGGTGATGATCGGGACGTATAACAGCTCGACCATTTCCGAGAATTATGTCGACAATTGCTTTGTGCAGTGGACGAATGAACGAGATGCCAACCCTGTCTACACGGCCGGGTTTTCATTCAGCGCCATGAGCATCACCGACAACATTTTCTACTCGAGCGAAGTTGCCCCTTGGTTCAGTTCGATTGTCATTCGCCCACACGGCGGAGGCCATTTTCTGAATGGTGTCGTGGTAACTGGAAACAAATTCCGTTCGACCAACGGCAGTATTGATCGCGCGGAACGGGTCGATACAAGTTTTGCAAGCCTGAATAAAAACGCCCATATGAATGTGACTTTCCAGAACAATACGTTCCACGGTGTCACGACAAAGGTCGAAAGCCCATTGCGGTTAAGGCATACACAGAACTCGGTTGCTCAAGTCTGGACGATCTCTGCGAATAGTCGGTTGCCGTTCGTGGGAAAAACCCGTGGTGCCGATGCGGTAACGGCGTTGGGGCCGCTTAAGAATGCTTTCGGGGCGACTGTCTACGCAACGCCTTACGTTGATCTGGAGCGCGGGTCCAACGGCGACGCTATCCAACTACGCTGGCCTCAGGCCGTTCGGGGAGAGGTATCCGCGATTACCCGAATGGATCGCTGAGGTTTAACTCAGTATTCGCCCCAAATAGCCAACCTGATGCCCGTGTTGCTACGGGCATCGTTTTGTTCGAGACCAATCACCCAAGTCGTGGGCTTTCCTGGTTTTCGGATGAGGATCGAGGGGCGTATGCGCCAATACAGCGGGTCTCCGCTGCGATAAGAGGTTTCTATCTGCACGAGCGGGTTCACAAGGCGCGGCGCAGACAGCCCTGCGGTCAGGTCCAGCTTTCGATAGAGTGCGTCATGGGTTCGATACTCGAGCGTTGTATCGACGGCCAACCAGCCGTTGCCCCAACCGGACTGAAATCCCTTGCCATAAGACAGCGTTGCTTTGTACAGCGCCCAAGCACCATGGTACCTGTGGTGCACCCCCGCACCGAACTGCGCTGCGAAGCGACCTTGGTTTTGAAGATCTACGATTGGTACGCGCATAAATGCAGTGGCATGGCCATATAGATCCCGGTTTTCTTCAAAGTCGAACCCGAGCGTCAGGTCGTCTTTCAGGCCCCATTCAGCATAAACCGACGATTTGTAATCGTAGCCATAATCGCCATCCTTAAAGACGGTCGCAGAGGCTGCGGTAAAAGCCGAACCCTTTTCGCGCAACCAAGCGCCTGACCAAGCCGGGGCGGCCATCAAAAATAATACCAAAAGGTAAACAACGCGAAACATGCGGGCAGCATCGACCAGCATGGTTAACGGATCGTTAGTAACTCTTCTTTTCTCTGAACCTGCAAAATTCCTGTGCGGGCAACGAAACCCAAGACCTTTTCCAATACTGTGTTAAGTTTAATGCATACAAGGGAGATTCCAGATGCCTAAGATCGTCAAAAACGCCAGCATCCAAACCGTTATTACCACCTTCGAAATGACACCGGGTACGTGTCAGGATTTGTTGGAAGCCCTCACCGATGCCTATTCCGAGTTTATCTCGAAGCAGCCCGGTTTCATCGCCGCTGGTCTGCATGTGAACGACGCGCAGACCCGGATCGCCAATTACTCACAATGGGAGCGGCGCGAGGATTTTCTGGCCATGTTGCGCACACCCGAAATGCGCGACCGAAACCGAAAGATCAATGAGCTTTGCAAAAGCTTTGAGCCGGTCATGTATGATGTAGCAGAAAGTTTTGCCGGATCGTGACCTGAATCAAAGTAAGCCAAGCTGAAAAGACGCATTTTTCCGTGGAATGAAACGGAGGTGTGCATCATGTATCACAACATTCTGGTCCCAATTTCCTTTGATGCCGAGCGGGACATTTCCGGCCCTATGAAACTTGCCGATGTTCTCGCCACACCCGATGCTCAGGTGACACTGTTGCATGTGGTCGAACATATTCCGAACTACGCCATTTCCTACATGCCGCCTGAGTATCTGACTGAGGCGCGCAGGGCGCTGCAGACGGAACTGGATGACTTGGCGGCCAAGTTGCCCAATGCCAAGGGCGTTGTGATCGAGGGCCACTCGGGGCGTACGATTCTGGATTGGGCGCAGGAACATAAACCCGATCTGATCATAATGGCGTCGCATCGGCCCGGAATGCAAGACCTGTTGCTAGGCTCTACGGCTAACCACGTGGTTCGCCACGCTGCTTGCGCAGTGCACGTCGTTCGTTAAGGCAGGGCAAGGTCTTCGGGGCTCAGGCGCCACGCCTTCCCGAAGCCACCGTTCAGAAGGCCGTCAGTGACGGAGAACCGCACAAAGCTGAAATCGGCGAAGCCTACATACAGCTTCGCTTTGGGCCGCAGTTCAAGGTAGTGGCCTCGCAGTCTGTCGTGTTCAGTTGTCGCGCGCGGGACAAACTCTGCCCGCGCGTGCAGCGTCAACCGGGGATGGGTCAGCGGGTCTCCGGTTTCGCCGGGTTCACCGATCAACAGCGCGCAGACGGGGTTGGCGTGCAGCGCGCGGGTATGATCCGAGAGGGATGAGATCAAGGTCATCGGTCGACGATCCGGATCTATGGCCAACGCGATCCGTGAAATCGACGGCACCTGAGTGCCTTCGCGCAGAACCGCCAAGGCCCCGAACGTTGCCGAATCCATTAGCCCTCGGGCAAGGCTGCGCGCTGAATCGTCTGCTGTCCTGAAGGGATCTGCCTTGGCCATTTTGTGTGTCCAATAGGGGTTCGTTGGCGTTTTTGAACCTTAGCTTCTGCAGGCCACAAGTACACGCTTTTGCAGGGGTTTAATTCACAAATGCGTGGTTTCGGTCAGATCGATGAAAAAGCCTCGGATTCGTCGCAATACGTGTATACTACAGATGTATGCCTCCTCAAGAATCCAATTCGCGCCCGGTTTTCACCGACCCGACGGCGCCAAGCCGACGCCGCCGCGCGGATGCCACACGCAGGCGGGCGCTATCTCCGTTTCGTATCTTTTTTATGATCCTGATGTTGCCGGTCACAACGGCGGCGATCGCGATGAGTGTTTATATCCGCACTTCTGAGTTTGAACAGGAAGAGGCTTTGTTGCACCTGATCGCCATGACCGGGTGCGAGGCCGCGACAAAGATCATACCGGGGCCATATTACGACGGGGAACCCGGCTATCACCTGCGCAACGATCCCGATGGCGACGGTATTGCGTGCGACCGGTCCTCGCGCGTTTCCCAACCGCAGGCCAGCGCGTCCCCGGCTATTGCACAACCTGCGGCGCGCGAAGTTGGCGATGCCAAGTTTTTGCGCCCCTGACGCTGGTTCTGTCAGACCTTTGAGGGCGAGCCCATCGAATGACCCGGGATGAGTTCAACACCTTTTGCGCATCGCTCAAGGCTACAACGCATGTTGTGCAGTGGGGCAATGCGGACGTGTGGAAAGTGGGCGGCAAGGTCTTTGCGATTTGCGGTTGGAACAACGGCAAGGATGCGTTCACCTTCAAGGCCACCGATCTGGCGTTTGAGGTACTAAGCGATGAGCCCGGCATCCGCCCTGCGCCCTATCTGGCCTCGCGGGGGATGAAGTGGCTGCAGATCTATGAAGAACGCGGGATGAGCGACGCCTCGCTGCGCGAGCATATCGTAACGTCCTATGATCTGGTGGTGTCCAAGCTGACCAAAAAGGCAAGGGCGGATCTGGGGGTCTAGGGTACACGGCAGACCTACAACCTTGGGGTGCTGATCAGCATGCCCGGGTGAGGCGCGTGGTTGAAAATGCGCCGAATTCATAAGTATCAATACGAGATTATCGACCGCCATGCTACCTTGTGCGCGGCGGGATTTCTTTGATCGCGCCCTATGGCAATTTCGCCAGACGAGGGAGGACAGTCATGTTTGCACGTATTACTCAATTCAAAATGAAGCCAGGCACGCGCGAGGCCGCGACGGCGAAAATGAACGCGTTGAAGTCAGAAATCATGGGCATGCCTGGCATGCACAGCTTTACCAACGTGATGAACGAAGACGGCTCGGGCTATGTGATCTCGGTGGTCGAGAGCGAGGCGACCTCGGACGCGAACGCGCCCAAAGTGGCCGAGCTGTGGGGCCATTTCGCCGAATTCATGGAAGGCCCACCGACACCGGTTGGGTATGATGTGATTGCCCATTGGGATAAGGGGTGAGTTAAAGGGCGGGGGTTTCCCCGCCCTTTTTGGGGCGGTGTAGGATGGGGTTTTACCCCATCATGCGTTTGGCCGCCGCCGGGTGATGGGTTGGAAACCTATCCTACGCTTGCTGCAAGTAAGAAGTGTAGGGTGTGTCGGATGAGGTATTATCCCACCATGCTTTTGGATGCTTCCAGTTTGCTCGGTCGAAAACCCATTCTACGAATGCTAGCCAAAAGCTGACAATCCGTCTAATTTGCTAGGGAGAAGCTCGGCACAAAGCGCGACTCCAAGTTGTGAAGCGCTGGCTTGGGTAATCACGTCAATTCTTGAACTCTCATTTGGATCAAACCTGCTAGATGTGTAATCTGGAAGAACAGATACGATATTTTTGACCTCTTTAAGAATGTCTTTGGGGAAAAATTTCTCTAGTTCATTCAAGAGCTTTTCTTGGTCGTGACCAATCTTTTTCCTCAAGTGTTCTTTGGGAAAGCCGTTTTCAAGCATGACTGCCTTAGCCGCCAGCTCAAACGTTAACCAAGTTTCAGAATTGGAGAACCCAACAAAATAAGATCGCGACAAATTGTCGGAAATCGAATTCAAGTACGAGTTGCTTTTCTGCCAAAAAAAGCGAGCGGTGTCGGATTTAATTGCTGAAGGTTGTACGTTGTTGGCTAGTAGAACCACTATGGATTGAGCCGAAACATGATTAAAGATATCGTCCCGATTGCGACAAAAGTCCCGCAACTCCTGTTCGGAATGGAAGCCGCAAATACTATGAGGTTTAAAGGTAACTGTGCCAAATGGAATAGGTAGCGCAACTTTTTTGACTCTATCCAAGGAATTGATAAACCCGGTACCCATTCCCGGCCAACTCAGCGAATATTCGGGAAACAGTTTTCTATAATCAGAAGCTATTTCTTGCTCTAGTTCCGTGGGGAAGTTTCCGTAGACCGGGCCTAAAATCATTTTCGCAGCACTTTCTGCTCGACAGTGAAATGGTACGCCAACTTCGCTCATTTTTTCGTCCGCATCCAAAATGTCTTTTTCAGACCATTTTTTCAATTCTACCTCTTCCTCCGCTTCACATTCCCGCCCCGCTGCCCCGGCCTGCCCGCCGTTGACCGTCCGCGCGATTTCAACGCATCCTCGGACGCTTTCTCGACCGCCCATTGACGCGCCATGGGGTCGTCGGCGACGGCCAGATCGACCGCCTCCAGACGTTTGATCTCATCCCGGATACTGGCGGCCTCTTCGAATTCAAGGTTCTCGGCGGCTTTGCGCATTTGCTCGCGCAGGCCGTCCAGGTGCGCTTCCAAATTCGCGCCGTGCATCGGTTTGTCGATGGTGGCAGTGACGCGGTTCATGTCGACGTCGCCTTCGTAGAGACCGGCCAGCACGTCCTCGACATTCTTTTTCACCGTCTCGGGCGTGATGCCGTGTTCCTCGTTATACGCGATCTGCTTGGCGCGGCGGCGGTTGGTCTCGTTCAGTGCGCGCTCCATGCTGCCGGTGATCTTGTCGGCATACATGATCACTCGCCCCTCGGCGTTCCGCGCGGCGCGGCCGATGGTCTGGACCAGAGAGGTCTCGGACCGAAGGAAGCCTTCCTTGTCGGCGTCCAGAATGGCGACCAGCCCGCATTCGGGGATGTCGAGCCCCTCACGCAGCAGGTTTATGCCGACCAACACGTCGAACGCGCCCAGCCGCAAGTCGCGTAGGATTTCGATCCGCTCAATCGTGTCAATATCCGAGTGCATGTAGCGGACTTTGATGCCCTGTTCGTGCAGGTATTCGGTCAGATCCTCGGCCATGCGTTTGGTCAGGGTCGTGACCAACGTACGGAAGCCATCGGCGGCCACCTTGCGCACCTCGTCCAGCAGATCGTCCACCTGCATCGATACGGGGCGGATTTCGACCTCTGGGTCTAGCAGGCCGGTGGGACGGATCACTTGTTCGGTGAAAACGCCACCCGATTGGTCCAGCTCCCAAGCCGCCGGGGTGGCCGACACAAAGACGGATTGCGGGCGCATGGCGTCCCATTCCTCGAACTTCAGCGGGCGGTTGTCCATGCAGGACGGCAGGCGGAACCCGTGTTCGGCCAGTGTGAATTTGCGGCGATAGTCGCCTCGGTACATGCCGCCGATTTGCGGGACAGAGACGTGGGATTCGTCGGCAAAGACGATGGCGTTGTCTGGGATGAATTCGAACAAGGTCGGGGGTGGTTCGCCCGGCGCGCGGCCGGTCAGATAGCGCGAGTAGTTTTCGATCCCGTTACAGACGCCGGTGGCCTCGAGCATTTCCAGATCGAAGTTGGTACGCTGTTCCAGACGCTGGGCCTCCAGCAGTTTGCCTTCGCCGACCAGTTGGTCCAGCCGGATGCGTAGCTCTTTCTTAATCCCGATGATCGCCTGCTGCATAGTGGGCTTGGGCGTCACGTAGTGCGAGTTTGCGTAGACCCGGATTTGCTCCATCGTATCGGTTTTCTCACCCGTCAGCGGATCGAATTCGGTGATCTGTTCCAGTTCTTCACCGAAGAAAGACAGCTTCCAAGCGCGGTCCTCGAGGTGGGCAGGCCAGATCTCCAGTGAATCACCACGTACCCGGAAGGAGCCACGCTGAAACGCCTGATCATTGCGGCGGTATTGCTGGGCGACCAGATCCGCCATCACTTGCCGCTGGTCATAGTCACTGCCCACCTTCAAATCCTGGGTCATCGCGCCATAGGTCTCGACTGAGCCGATGCCGTAGATGCACGAGACCGAGGCCACGATGATCACATCGTCGCGCTCCAGCAGCGCCCGCGTGGCCGAGTGGCGCATCCGGTCGATCTGTTCGTTGATCTGGGATTCTTTCTCGATATACGTGTCCGACCGCGGCACATAGGCCTCGGGCTGGTAATAGTCATAGTAGCTGACAAAATACTCGACCGAGTTTTCGGGGAAGAACCCTTTGAACTCACCATAAAGCTGCGCGGCCAGCGTCTTGTTGGGTGCAAGGATGATGGCGGGGCGCTGGGTTTCCTCGATCACCTTGGCCATGGTGAAGGTCTTGCCCGTGCCGGTCGCGCCCAGCAGAACCTGATCGCGCTCGCCGTCCCGGACCCCTCCGGCCAGTTCCGTGATGGCTGTGGGCTGGTCGCCTGCCGGGTTGAATTCGGTGTGCATGACAAACGCCTTGCCGCCTTCCAGTTTAAGGCGGGCGCGGACATCTTCGGCAGTCAGCTGGGTCTTGTCGGAATGAGCATAGGCCATAAGGGAGGGATTCCTTTCGCGCCTGATTTTGGTCTGTTTTTGTTCTTGTTCAAGGGGGCATTTCCATTGCACGAAATTGCGACAATTGCGGACTTGTCCACACCGCGCGTCTGACGCATAAACACCCTCAGCCAAGTGAGTACGGAGAGGCGATATGCGCGCACGGATTTACCAGCCTTCACGGAATGCCATGACCTCGGGTATGGCAAAGACCCGGCACTGGATTCTGGAGTATGCTCCTGCATCGGCGCGCGAGGTTGATCCGTTGATGGGCTGGACTTCTTCCAGTGACACACAGACTCAGGTGCGCCTAAAGTTCGATACCAAGGAAGAGGCGCTGGATTACGCCAAGGACAACGGCATAGATGCGCAGGTCAGCGAACCGCACAAGCGCAAGCCAAACCTGCGTGCCCGAGGCTATGGCGAGAATTTTGCCACTGATCGCCGGGCACCCTGGACACACTGAATGATCGAAATTCGAAGAGCAGACCCAACATCGGACGAATTGCGTCCGGTGGTTGAGGCGCATTTTGCCCACAGCGAAACGGCCGGCCCTGCTGAAAGCAATCATACGATGGATGCGGCTGGGTTGGCAGGTGCGTCCATGCGGTTCTGGGCCATGTATGACGGTGACCGGCCTGTCGGGTGCGGGGCTCTTAAAACGTTGCCGGATGGAACTGTCGAGGTGAAGTCTGTGCATGTGCTGGCGCGCGAACGCGGCCGCGGTTTGGCACGAACCATGATGGATTTTCTGGCGGATGTCGCGCGAGAGGACGGTGCATCTGCGCTGGTTCTTGAAACCGGCGCGGATCACCTGCCGGAATATGACGCGGCGCGAAAGCTGTACGAAGCCCTTGGATATTCCTATTGCGGTCCAATCTTCGGGTACGACCCGGACCCCAACAGCGCATTCATGCGCTTGGCCCTTGAACCCCGGTCGTAAAACCAGCAAGAAGGGCGCAGCGGTCCCGTAGCTCAACTGGATAGAGCAGCTGACTTCTAATCAGCAGGTTGAGGGTTCGAGTCCTTCCGGGATCGCCATATCATTCAAATCGAGAGTATTTGAACAACTCAAAAGGGCCGACAGCCTGTATGCTGTCAGCTTAAAATATCGGTTGCCGAATGCGCAGCTGGTCAAGTGGTGGCTTCAGCTGCGCCACATCTCACTTGATAAACACCAAGCGGCCAAGGCAGTAGAGCCCGATCAGTACGGCCACAAGAAGCACCGGATTGTCCACAAGTTGGCCAAACCACGATGAAACACCAAAATCGCCAAAGTTGAATCCGCTAAGACTGAACTTTGAACCGCCACCAGAGACGGACCCAAAATCAAACATAGTAATAACACCCCACAAACAATGGGGTATTATGGCACAAATCCGCTGAAAAATCGCGATATTCGGATGTTTGGTGTGTAAGCAGCTGTAAAATAACATTTTCCTCCGCTGCTGGTGATGTAATTCCAGTTGCTGCCAGCTCGGATTTTGCAGAGAATCACTTGAATTTTCAGGACGCTAGATTGGCTGATCCACTTAGGCCGGTTCAGACCGGGGCAACGCGGGAAGAAGGTGCTGTAACGACCAGTCCCGGGATGGAAAAGCCGACCTTTAGCAATTCAAGCTTGCGGATAAGCGCAAATTTTGGAAGCCGTTGAAAAAATTCTTGCAACCGGTTGCAATAGGAAACATTGTGTCCGGGAAGACTGGATTCGGGAGAACGGCATGCTCAAGATCGGATTGCTGGGGGCAGGGCGAATTGGCCGTGTGCATGCAAATACCATTTCTGCGCATCCTCAGACCGAACTGACGGCAATTTCGGATGCAGTTCCCGATGCGGCCAAGGCGTTGGCTGATGAATTCGGGGCTCAGGTAATGAATTCCGAAGAGATTATTGCTGATTCTTCGATTGACGCCGTTCTTATTGCGACGCCCACTGATACCCATTCTGATTTGATAGAATCCGCTACACAGGCGGGAAAAGCGGTTTTGTGCGAAAAGCCGGTCGACCTTGGCCTCAACAGGGCGATTGTCTGTCAAAAGACTGCTGCGGCGACTGAGAAACCTGTGATGATCGGCTTTAATCGCCGCTTTGACCCCGGGTTTTCGGCACTGAAGAATGCTTATGACAAGGGTGAAATCGGCAAGGCGGAACTATTGTCGATTACGTCGTTCGACCCTGCACCACCACCGGTAAGCTATGTAAAAGTCTCTGGCGGTTTGTTTCGCGATATGATGATCCATGACTTTGACATGGCCAACTATCTGACCGGACGCGTTCCGGTTACGATCTCTGCCGTCGGATCCTCGGTCGTGGACCCGGAAATCGGACAGGCTGGGGACGTTGATACCGCTGTAACCACAATGACTTACGAAGACGGCAGCTTGGCGGTTATCAAGAATTCAAGACGCGCGGCTTATGGCTATGATCAACGGGTTGAGCTGTTGGGGTCCAATGGGCTTTTGCAGGCACATAACGTGCTTGAAAACACCGTGGTAAAGTCCACGGCTGACGGCGTGAT
The DNA here is from genome assembly GCF_056533365.1 of Ruegeria sp. G5. Classification (NCBI taxonomy): domain Bacteria; kingdom Pseudomonadati; phylum Pseudomonadota; class Alphaproteobacteria; order Rhodobacterales; family Roseobacteraceae; genus Ruegeria; species Ruegeria sp. G5. The sequence continues at coordinate 38,217 of NZ_JBQFOK010000015.1, forward strand.
TGGCGCGAAACCCACATATTTTTTCCTCGAGCGATACATGCCCGCCTACCGCGCTGAATGGGATGCTTTTGTGCAGGCTTTGCTTGGGGGAACAGACATGCCTGTTTCGCTTGAAGACGGTGTTGCTGCACTGGCGATGGCCGAAGCTGCGACCCTCTCTGCCAAGTCCGGCAGGCCGGTCGCGTTGGAGGAAGTTTTTTGAAACCGGTTGCAAAATGATCGGATATCCGGAAACTGAAGACAGCCCGGTTTCTGACCGGGGCAGAGGAGATTCGGTTTAGCCGAATGGTCGGGCAAATCCCGGCAAAAAGTTTGACTGTTCTATTGGGAGGAATGGAAATGAAAATGTTCGTTAAAGGGGTACTGATGGCCAGTGCAGTCGCGCTTGCCGGTGCCACCGGCGCGGCCGCGGAAGGCGAGAAATACATTCTGGTCAGCCACGCCCCTGACAGTGACAGCTGGTGGAACACCATCAAGAACGGCATTGCCCTTGCAGGTGAGCAAATGGGCGTCGAGGTGGAATACCGGAACCCGCCCACGGGCGACCTGGCTGACATGGCGCGGATCATTGATCAGGCCGCCGCGTCTGGGCCAAACGGCATCATCACGACACTGGCAGACCCGGACATTCTGGAAGGCCCGATCCGCGCGGCCGTGGATTCCGGCATCGACGTGATCATCATGAACACCGGTACGCCTGAAAAGGCCCGTGAAGTCGGCGCGCTGATGTATGTTGGCCAGCCGGAATATGATGCAGGTTATGCGGCGGGGCTGCGTGCAAAAGGTGATGGCATCGGGTCGTTCCTGTGCGTGAACCACTACATCGTGCAACCTTCCAGCCAAGAGCGGTGCCAGGGTTTTGCAGACGGTCTGGGCATTGAACTGGGCGAGCAGATGATCGACGCCGGTCAGGACCCCGCGGAAATCAAGAACCGCGTTCTGGCGTATCTTTCCGCAAACCCCGACACGGATGCTGTTCTGACGCTTGGCCCGACCTCGGCTGATCCGACCATTCTGGCGCTGGAAGAAAACGGCATGGCTGGCGACATCTATTTCGGCACCTTCGATCTGGGTGGTGAGATCGTCAAAGGCATCAAAAGCGGTGTGATCCAGTGGGGCATCGACCAGCAGCCCTTCCTGCAGGCCTATCTGCCGGTTGTCGTTATGGCCAACTATCACCGCTACGGCGTGCTGCCGGGCAACAACATCAACTCGGGCCCCGGTTTCGTGACGGCTGACGGGTTGGAGAAGATCGAAGAATTCGCGGGCGAATACCGCTGATCTTCACTGTGGTGCGGGCGCCATATGCGCGCCCGCCCCTCATCAAGTTCTAAACATTCTGTAACGCGCGAGGGGAGGCAACAATGGCTGAATCAGCGCAAACCGCAGCCGGTGGCGACGAACGGATCAAAGAGATCTCGCCGCTGCGCAGGGCTTTAATCCGTCCGGAATTGGGCGGGATGGTCGGTACTGTGGCCGTGTTCACCTTTTTCCTATTGTTTGCCTTCGACAGCGGCATGTTCACCTCTCAGGGTGTTATGAACTGGTCGATCGTTTCGGCTCAATTCATGATTATCGCCGTTGGGGCCTGCCTGCTGATGATCGCCGGAGAGTTCGATCTGTCCGTCGGTTCGATGATCGGCTTTGCGGGGATGATGATCGCGATCTTTTCGGTCACACTGAGCTGGCCGGTTTGGATGGCGATCATTGTGACCTTTGCGCTGTGTGTCTCAATTGGCGCAGTGAACGGATATATCGTCGTACGAACAGGTTTGCCCAGTTTCATTGTGACGCTGGCTTTTCTGTTCATTCTGCGCGGTTTCACAATCTATCTGCCGCAAACGATCGAGCGTAAAACGATCATTGGGGGCATTCGCGATGCGGCTGAAGGGGATTGGCTGGCTTCGGTCTTTGGCGGCAAGGTCGGGCAGGGGTTCTTTGTCTGGCTGGGCGACAACGGGCTTATCGAAACGTTTGAGCGCGGCACGCGCGCCGGGCAACCCGTCGTCGACGGTATCCCGATGTTGCTGATCTGGGCGGCAATCATCATAATCTTTGGCCATGTTTTGTTGACTAAAACCAAATTCGGAAACTGGATTTTTGCCGCCGGAGGCGATGCCGAGGCCGCGCGAAATTCGGGTGTTCCGGTGAACCGCGTCAAAATCCTGATGTTTATGTTTACCGCTTTCTGCGCGACAGTATTCGCCACCTGTCAGGTGATGGAGTTCGGCTCGGCCGGGGCTGACCGCGGATTGCTCAAGGAATTCGAAGCGATCATTGCCGTGGTGATTGGCGGGGCGCTTCTGACGGGCGGCTACGGCTCGGTCCTGGGGGCCGCACTGGGAGCACTGATCTTTGGCGTGGTGCAACAGGGGCTGTTCTTTGCGGGGGTCGAAAGCTCTTTGTTTCGGGTGTTCCTGGGCGTGATCCTGCTGGGGGCGGTGATCCTCAACACCTATATCCGTCGTATCATCACAGGAGAACGCTGAGATGACCGAAGATACCAAGTTCCATCACGGTGACTCTGACCAGAGCGCGCCCATTATACGGATGGTCGACATCCAGAAACACTTTGGTTCGGTGATCGCCTTGGCCGGGGTCAGTTTTGATCTGAAACCGGGTGAGTGCCATTGCCTTTTGGGCGACAACGGCGCGGGTAAATCGACCTTTATCAAAACCATGTCCGGCGTTCACAAGCCAACGGCGGGCGAGATCTTTTTCGAAGACAAGCCGATGCATTTCGAGGACCCGCGCGATGCGATCGCGGCGGGGATCGCGACAGTACACCAGCATCTGGCGATGATCCCGCTGATGAGCGTCAGCCGAAACTTTTTCATGGGGAATGAACCGACGAAGAAGGTCGCCGGTATCAATTTTTTCGACAAAAAACTGGCCGACGAGATCACGATGGAAGAGATGCGTAAGATGGGCATCAACCTGCGTGGTCCCGATCAGGCTGTGGGTACCCTGTCCGGTGGCGAACGTCAGACTGTCGCTATTGCTCGAGCGGTGCATTTCGGCGCAAAGATTCTGATCTTGGATGAGCCGACCTCGGCGTTGGGTGTCCGTCAGACGTCAAACGTTTTGGCCACCATCGACAAGGTGCGAAGTCAGGGCGTGGGCGTTGTCTTCATCAGTCACAACGTGCGCCATGCACTGGCTGTCGGGGATCGCTTTACCGTTTTGAACAGGGGCCAGACACTGGGCACAGCCAAGCGTGGTGAGATTTCGCCCGAAGAACTGCAAGATCTCATGGCAGGTGGTCAGGAACTGGCCGAGCTGGAAGGATCGCTTGGCGGAACCGTTTGACGCGACACTGTCATACTTATTGGAAAAACTGGAATTCAACGGAACGCCGTTCAAGGCCTTGTGTTGAAAGGAAACACGAATGAGAAAGACAATCCGACTGACTGCGGCACAGGCATTGGTGCGCTATCTTGGTGCGCAGATGAACGAAGCCGGAGAGCCCTTTATCGCGGGTGTTTGGGCCATCTTCGGTCACGGCAACGTGGCCGCGCTGGGCGAGGCTTTGCACGCTGTCAAAGACAGCTTGCCCACGTATCGGGGCCACAACGAACAGACCATGGCGCATTGTGCGATTGCGTATTCCAAGCAGATGCGTCGCACACGGGCCATGGCTGTGACGTCGTCGATCGGACCTGGGGCGACAAATATGGTGACAGCCGCCGCGCTTGCTCATGTAAACCGTTTGCCAGTTCTTTTTTTACCCGGTGACGTGTTTGCCACCCGCGGTCCAGACCCTGTTTTGCAACAGACCGAAAGCTTTGGTGACGGTACGATCAGCGCGAATGACTGTTTTCGCCCGGTCAGCCGTTACTTTGATCGCATCACGCGGCCCGAACATCTGCTGACTGCGCTGCCGCGCGCGTTTCGTACGATGACCGACCCGGCCGATTGCGGTCCGGTGACGCTGGCCTTTTGTCAGGATGTGCAAGCCGAGGCTTACGACTATCCCGAAAGCTTTTTTGAACCCCGTGTCTGGTATCAGCGACGTATCCGCCCGGATGAAGGGGAACTGGCCCGCGCTGTCGCGGCGATAAAGTCCGCGAAACGCCCCGTGATCATCGCTGGGGGTGGTGTGCATTATTCGGACGCGACGGACGCGCTTCAAAGCTTCGCGGAAATGCACAACATTCCGATCACCGAAACGCAGGCGGGCAAGTCAGCCTTGGCCTGGGATCATCCGTTGAACCTCGGGCCCGTTGGTGTCACCGGGGGCGAGCCGGCAAACGCGACTTGCGCCGAGGCCGATCTTGTTTTGGCAGTCGGTACGCGGCTGCAGGATTTCACCACGGGGTCATGGGGCCTGTTCTCAAACCCCGAGCGTGAGATCGTTTGTCTGAACACCAATGCCTATGACGCCGAGAAACACGGCGCGATGCCGTTGCAGTCCGACGCCCGCGTTGGTCTGGACGAGCTGGGCGCGGCTTTGCAAGGTTATCGCGCCGATCCAGTGTCGGACACGCTCAAGGCCGATTGGTATGGCAAGGTTGATAAGCTGACCGATGCGCCCGGCGACGGGAACGCGCTGCCGACGGATATGCAGGTTGTGGGCGCGGTCCAGCGCGCCTCGCATAACGATACGGTGGTGATGTGCGCGGCTGGCACCATGCCGGGCGAGTTGCACAAACTGTGGAAAGCCCCGCGTCCCGGTGCGTATCACATGGAATACGGCTTTAGCTGCATGGGGTATGAGATCGCGGGCGCCATGGGCATCAAAATGGCTGAGCCTGAGCGCGACGTGATCTGTTTCACCGGCGACGGCACCTATATGATGGCGAACTCCGAAATGGCCTCGGCTGCGATGATGGGCGTCTCCTTCACCGTGGTGATCACGGACAACCGGGGCTTTGGCTGCATCAACCGTTTGCAGATGGGCACAGGTGGGGCCGAGTTTAACAATCTGCTGGACCATGCGGTGCATGAGAACCCGTCCAATATCGACTTTGCCGCCCATGCGGCGGCGATGGGGGCGACCTCGGTCAAGGTCGGCTCGATTGCAGAGCTCGAGGACGCGCTGGCCAAGCGCGCTGACATAAAGGGGCCGTATGTGGTTGTTATCGACACCGATCCTTACCCCTCGACCGAATATGGCGGCACGTGGTGGGAGGTTGCAGTGCCCGAGGTCAGCATCCGCCCCGAAGTGAACGAAAAACGCGCGGCCTATGAGTTGGCGATCAAGGAAAGAAATACGAAATGAGCGTTAAAATCGGGATTTCTCCGATCGCGTGGCAGAATGATGATCTGCCGGATCTGACGGCTGCTTACACGATGGAGCAGGCGCTGAAAGAGTCGCGTCAGATCGGCTATACCGGCGTCGAACGCGGTCAGCGGATGCCCGGTGATACCGAAGGTCTGCGTGCCTATCTTGAGGCAAATGACATAGCGCTCTGCGGTGGCTGGTGCTCGGGCGCGTCGCTGGTGAACGACTTTACCACCGAACGCGACGTCGTGCGCGAACAGGTCGAGCAATTCGTGGCGCTGAACAGTCCTTGCATCGTCTATGCCGAATGTTCGAACACCGTGCAGGGCCAGATCGAAACGCCGGTTAATGACCGCCCCAAACTGCCCAAAGATGAGGTTCTGGCCTACGCAGCCAAGATCACGGAACTGGCCAAGTGGATGGCGGATCAGGGCATGCCGATGGCCTATCACCATCACATGGGCACGATCATCGAAAGCGAAGACGACGTGAACTGGCTGATGGAGGGGTCAGGTCCCGAGGTGAAGCTGTGCTTTGACACAGGTCATCTGCTGTTTGGCGGTGGCGATGTGCTGTCCACGTTGAACCGTTGGGGCGACCGCGTGCATCATGTGCATTTCAAGGACATTCGCCCACATGTGGTGCAGGATACCCGCGAGAACAATCGCAGTTTTCTGGATGCCGTGATTGCAGGCGCATTCACCGTACCCGGCGACGGCTGCATTGATTTTCAGGCTGTGGCGAACGCGCTGAAGGCGATGGACTACAGTGGTTGGATCGTGGTCGAAGCTGAGCAAGACCCAGCCAAGGCACCGCCCTATGAGTATTCCAAAATGGGCTACGACCACATTGTCGATGTCTGCGGAGAGGCTGGATTGGAAATCACTGCTTAACAACCCGTCCTATTGGGCAGCACCAACGCCATGAGAAAGGAGATTATCATGGTAAGTCAGAAACTTGGATATGTCGGATATTTTGACCGAGAGTCCTGTGATCTGGACGAATTCAAGGTGCTGACCTCTCAGAACCTCACGGCGCAGACTGTGCCGCATGCCGCTGCTATTGAGAAAAACGTGCCCGTCTACGACATGGATGCGCTGCGTCCGATGTTGGAAGACGGGGACGCGCGCCAGGGGCTTTTGGCGGAATGGGGCCATGTCCTGAACGCATCTGCCGGGGTAATCGCGCTCAAGGGCGCTTTTGCGGATACCACCGTGATCGACCGCGCGACGGATGTATTTCGACAGATCATAGCCGAAGAGCGTGCCGGCGATGCCGGAGAAGGCGACCATTTCGCTGCATCCGGGGCGAATGATCGCGTTTGGAACGCGTTGCAGAAACAGTGCCTGCGGGATCCCGAGGGCTTTGCTTTGTACTTCGGAAACACGGCGATTGCAGCCGCATGCGAGGCGTGGCTGGGGCCAAACTATCAGGTGACGGCACAGATAAATCAGGTGCGACCCGGCGGTCAGGCGCAACAGGCGCACCGTGATTATCACCTGGGGTTTCAAAACGCTGAAGGTGCGGCGCAATACCCAGTGCATGCGCATCTTGTAACGGCAACCCTGACGCTGCAGGGCGCGGTCGCGCATTGCGATATGCCGGTGGAAAGCGGCCCAACAAAGTTGCTGCCGTTTTCTCAGCTTTATCCACCCGGGTATCTGGCGTTTCATGACGCAGCCTATAGGGACCACTTTGAAGCCAGTTATTTTCAACTGCCGTTGGAAAAGGGCGACGCGGTGTTTTTTAATCCTGCCCTGTTCCACGCTGCTGGGGAAAACCGCAGCAATGATATCCATCGCATGGCGAACCTTCTGCAGATCTCTTCAGCCTTCGGTCGTGCGATGGAGGCCATCGATCGCAGGGAAATGACACAGACAGTCTTTCCTTCGCTGATCGCGCTGAAACAACGCGGAGACCTGACCGGGTTGGAACTGGATGCGGCTATCGCGGCAACGGCTGAAGGTTACCCATTCCCGACCAATCTTGATACAGACCCACCGATTGGTGGAAACGCGCCAGCCAGTCAGGCGGATATTTTGCGCGAGGCTGTCTCGCTTGGTTGGACCGAAACGCAACTTGCCGAAGCTTTGGCTGCACTTGAAACACGTCAGGCTGCCTGAGTGAAAACAGGGCAGGCCGCCAAGCCTGCCCACCAAGGAGAATACAATATGGCGGACCTGCTCAAAAAGCCTTTCGGGACCCGGGGCAAAGTGCATGACATAACTCCGGCCAATGCGGGCTGGCGCTATGTCGGATTTGGGCTTTACCACTTGCGCGCCGGGGATGCCGCGTCCGAAGTAACAGGTGATCGCGAAGTCATTTTGGTAATGGTTGAAGGCAAGGCCCGCATCAGCGGAGCAGGGCAGGATTGGGGCGTTCTTGGCGACCGAATGGATGTGTTTGAAAAGACGCCGCCGCATTGTCTTTACCTTCCGAACGGAACCGAGTGGCAGGCGGTGGCTGAAACCGATTGCGTCATGGCCGTTTGTTCGGCCCCCGGTAAAGGCGGTCACGCGGCGCGTCGGATTGGGCCGGATGGCATCACTCTGACCGAACGTGGCAAAGGGGTGAATACGCGCCACATCAACAACATTGCCATGGAAAACGAAGACTATGCCGACAGTCTGCTGGTGACCGAAGTGTTCACGCCGAATGGCCACTGGTCCTCTTATCCCAGCCATCGCCACGATGAGGACGACTTTCCTCGGATTACGTATCTGGAAGAGACGTATTACCACCGGCTGAACCCGTCGAATGGTTTTGGAATACAACGTGTCTATACAGATGACGGGCAGTTGGATGAAACAATGGCCGTGTCCGATGGGGATGTCGTGTGCGTTCCGCGTGGCCATCATCCATGTGGGGCCCCATATGGGTTCGAGATGTATTACCTGAATGTTATGGCAGGACCCTTGCGGAAATGGCGCTTTGTTCCTGCGCCTGAGGTCGAATGGATCATGGAGCGCGACGTCTAGCACAAGGCCGCGCCCAACTGCACGCTAACGCATTGGCGGAGCACCAAAGGCGCGGATTACCAGCCGTGCGGCGGCTTCGACGGGGTTTTGCGTTTCCTTCAGGATTGCCACCCGGTCGAACCGGTCGGGATCGTGGTTCACGGCATCCCGTAGGGCCGCGCCAAAGGCCATGCGCAACTCGGTCCCGATGTTGAATTTGCAGATTGAAGTTTCGCGGGCCAACCTGCTGCGTTGTTCAACCGGCACACCCGATCCACCGTGGATCACCAAAGGCACTTGGGTCAGAGCGTCGATTTCAGCGATGCGAACCTCGTCCAACCCGCCCTCTTTGTCTTGCTGCAGGTGGACGTTGCCAACAGAAATTGCCATCGCGTCAACGCTGGTTTGCTGCGCGAATTGCGCGGCTTCGTTTGGATCAGTGCCAGCTGACCCCTCGCCCCCCGAATAACCGACGAAACCGATCTCTCCCTCGCAGGAGATGTCAGCCGTATGCGCCATTTCGGCGATTGCGGCGGTTTCGTCAATGTTCTGCTGAAGCGGCTTTCTGGAGCCGTCAAACATCAGCGATGTAAAGCCGCTCTCCAGTGCGATCTTGCATTCTTCAAACGTGTAGCCATGATCCAGATGTGCCACGACCGGGATCGAGGCGTTTTCGGCCAGATGCCTGAACATTTTTCCCAAGATCGGCAGAGGCGTGTGCTCGCGACAACTTGGGCCTGCCTGCAGAATGACGGGGGCGTTTTCAGCCTCAGCCGCAGCCACATAGGCGCGCATGTCTTCCCAGCCCAACGTAACCAACCCACCGACCGCGTAGCCTTGCGCATAGGCAGGGGTCAGAACATCTTTCAATGTGACCAGCGTCATTTGAACTTGGCGATCATGTCTTTGATGCCCGGTATCGTTTCGATTTGATAGGCATGGGTGGGCTGGAAATACTGCACCAATGATCGCTGCGTCAGGCCGCCGAGGATGGTGAAATAATACATCTCGTACCCCGGCAGAACGCAGCACGGATGATACCCATTGTCGATGCAGATCGTTGATCCGTCGACGATGTGATAGGCATCGCCGGGCGCGTTATCCTCGCGTTGCAACATCTGAAGCCCCGAGCCCCAATTGGGTTTGAAGCGAAAATTATAGGTCTCGTCGTGGCGTGTTTCGTCTGGCAGACGGTTGGTGTCGTGTTTGTGGCTGGGAAAGCCCGACCATCCACCCTGACCGACAGTAAACAGCTCGCTCACCAGAAGGCGACCGACCTTGTCATGCTGTTTCTGGCCGAGGATGTGCTTGATTTTACGGTGCGTTTTGGTGTCGTCGCTGCCGTACTGAATAAGATCATGTTCTCGTACGTCGAACGGGTTCAGGACCTTGTCGTATTTGGCACCGGCTACAAAAACTTCGGCCGTGTCGGACACGCAGACCATCTGGGCCTTGGCCCCGACAGGGACGTACACGCCTTCGGGTTCACCATCCCATACATCTTCGCCGCGGTTCCCCAGTTTTGGAAACTGCACCCCCTCGATTTCGACATCGACCGAGCCGGTTGCCGGAACGATGCAGGTTTCATAACCGGGCACCTGGTATTCGAACGCTTCACCGCGTTTGAGTTTGACGATGTTGAAATAGTTCAGGGGCACCGTCGGATCTTCGGCATCGACGATGGGTTTGTTCTGATTGTCATAAGGGGCGATATGCATGGGACCTCCTAGGTCGTCGGACCGGGGTGGGACGCAAGAAAAGCATCCAGTTCAGCAGTCGTGGGCATAGCCGGAGAGCAACCGGGCCGGGACACGACAATTGATGCGCAGGCGGATCCGCGCATGACTGCGTCTTTTAGGGGATGTCCAGCCGCGATCGACGCCAGCAGGCCCGCCATAAAGCTATCCCCGGCACCGACGGGTTTGATGGCGTCTACAGGGTAAATTCCGGTTTCGATTTCTTGCCCGTCAGCCAGCGTAACGGCCCCTTTTTCACCCATCTTGTATATGACAACCCGCCCAGGTTTCTCGGCCAGCTCTTTTGCCTTGGCAAAGCCCTTGTCGATGCCGCCGGCCATGAATCCGAACTCTTCATCATTGCCGACGATCAGGTCGCTGGCCTCACCCGCACGCGACAGAACATCGGCGGCCACGTCCGGTGAGGGCCAGCTATATGGTCGGTAGTCAATGTCAAAGATAACCGGCAACCCGGCTTTTTTAGCGTTGTCAAAGGCGCGAAACGTGGCGCTGCGCGAGGGCTCGCCCGCAAATACGGTTCCGGCGGAAATGGCGGCTGTGAACGCGGTGTAGTCGACCTTGTCCATGTCGTCTTCGGTTACTTGAAAATCGACCGCGCCATTGCGGTAGATCACGTTCTGGAAATTCTCGGTGCAGCTTTCGTATATCGCCAAAGATGTCCGGAACTCGCCCCCCACCACCCGTATGAAAGAGGTGTCCACGCCGTAATGAGTAAGCCGGTTCATGCAAAAACGACCTACCGCATCGTCCGAGACCGACGTGACAAGTGCGGCGTGGCTGCCCAGTTTGACCAGCCCTGCACAGATGTTGGCCGAGGACCCGCCGAGATCTGCGTGAAAACTACCGGCGTCCTCGCTTTTGACGCCAATCGGATCGGCAAACAAGTCCATGCCTGCGCGTCCAAAGACGGCAAACCGGTTTCCCTTGATACCGTCCATCAAAGTGCTCACGTCTGGTCCTCCGGCAAAAAGGGGTAGGCAAGGATCGTTGGTCCTTGCGTTGAATCGATTCACACGATACTCATTTTGCAACCGGTTGCAAATACATTGTTCGGAGCCGTTGCAAATGCCTGAAATCGGAATTGGAATCGTTGGTGGCGGCTATATGGGCAAGGCCCATTCCGTTGCGATGGCGGCGGTTGGGGCGGTGTTCAATACCACGTTGCGACCGCGACTGGAGATGATCTGCGCATCGTCTCATGACAGCGCAGAACGTTACAGGACGGCCTTTGGATTCAACCGAAGCACACATGATTGGTCTGTGTTGGTAAACGACCCAAAGGTCGAGGCCGTTGTAATTGCTTCGCCGCAGTCCACACATCGTCAGATTGCCGAAGCAGCCTTTGCCCTTGGCAAGCCGGTTTTCTGTGAAAAGCCCTTGGGTGCATCCCTTGATGACAGTCGCGCAATGGTTGCCGCGGCAGAAGCCGCCGGGACGGTTAATATGGTTGGCTTCAACTATATCCGTACCCCTGCAAGCCAATTCGCGCGGCAGTTGATTGCTCAGGGTGAGATTGGCGACGTCACGTGGTTTCGCGGTGAACACACCGAGGACTTTTATGCCGATCCTCAGGCCCCGGCGACCTGGCGTACCACTGGTATGGCAAACGGAACGATTGGCGATCTTGCGCCGCACATGGTCAACGGCGCGCTGGCTTTGATTGGCCCGATCGCCCGCGTCATGGCTGACGTGGAAACTGTGCATCGGACGCGCCCGGGCGGAGAGGTCACCAACGACGACCATGCTCAGATAATGTGCCGTTTTGAAAATGGCGTCATGGGCAATCTGTATTTCAGCCGCGTCGCGACCGGGCGCAAGATGGGCTACGCTTATGAGGTGACAGGGACAAAAGGGGCCATCCGTTTTGATCAGGAGGATCAGAATGCGCTGTGGCTATACCGACGCGAAGGCCCCGAGGCCGGTCGCGGATTCACCAAGATTCTGACGGGACCTGCGCATCCGGATTATGAACCCTTCTGTCAGGGGCCCGGGCATGGCACTGGCTATCAGGACCAGATAATTATCGAGGCCAAGGATTTCTTGCAGGCCATCGAAGCAGGTCAGAGCGTTTGGCCCACATTCCGGGACGGTCACGAGGTTAACCGCGTATTGGCGGCGGCCCTTGCATCCTCGGATCAACAGACCTGGCAAAATGTTGGCAACTTCTGATCGACGCGAAACACCAAACACGGACGAGAGACTAAGACCATGGCAAAGCTGAAATGGGGCATGATAGGAGGTGGCGAAGGCAGCCAGATCGGGCCTGCGCACAGGTTAGGGGCACAGGCGGATGGTTTGTTTGAGTTCGCGGCTGGCGCATTGGATCACCGGCCGGACGTCGGCCGGGAATATGCGCAAAGGCTGGGGGTCGCATCCGATCGCGCTTACGGCGACTGGAAAGAGATGCTGGCCGGTGAAAAGAACTGTTCCGACCGGATTGACCTGGTGACGATTGCGACGCCGAACTCAACGCATTTCGAAATCGCCAAAGCCTTTCTTGAGGCTGGCTTTAACGTCCTTTGCGAAAAGCCCATGACCATGACGGTTGAAGAGGGGGAAGAGATTGTCCGGGTGGCCGAAGCGTCGGGCAAGATCTGCGCTGTGAACTATTGCTATTCGGCTTATCCGATGGTTCGGCAAGCCCGTGCAATGGTACGCTCCGGTGATATCGGCAAAGTCCGCCTGATTGTCACCAATTTCAGCCATGGCCACCACGGGGATGCAACTGATGCCGACAATCCGCGGGTCCGGTGGCGTTATGATCCGGCGATGGCTGGCCTGTCCGGGCAGTTTGCCGATTGCGGGATTCATGCGTTGCATATGGCCAGTTTCATCAGCGATGACGAGGTCAAGACGCTGTCCGCCGATATGGCGTCGACCATTCCCAGCCGTGAACTGGAAGACGACGCAATGGTCAATTTCCGAACCGAAGGTGGGGCGGTTGGGCGCTTGTGGACCTCGTCCGTGGCGATCGGACGCCAGCATGGATTTGATATCCAAGTGTTTGGTGAAACGGGTGGTTTGCGCTGGGCGTCTGAGCAACCCAATCAACTGATCTACACTCCGGTCGGCGGTCGGACGCAGATCATCGAAAAAGGTGAGGGTGGTTTGCACGACGACGCGCAGCGCCTTTCGCGTGTGGCCATCGCGCATCCCGAAGGTTTCCCACTGGCCGTTGCAAATATCTATTGCGACTTGTCCGATGCGATACGTGGCGAACATCGCGACGGCTTGCCAACGCCAGCGGATGGCGTTCGTTCGATCGCAGCCGTTCATGCAGCGGTTGCGTCGGCCAAAAACGCCAGTGCCTGGATGGATGCGCGCCCGCCGATGTTTCGTTGATTACGACCGAGGTCGCAGTGTTCCGCGTTCGATCACACGACATGGGAATATGCGGGCTTCAGGATAGCGATCGGGATCTTTCAACATCTCTTCGACCAGATCGACCGAAGAGGTAATGATCTGTTTGATGGGCTGGTGAATCGTAGTGAGGTTCACGTTTTCCCAGCGTGACATCTCCATATCATTAAGCCCAATGATCCCGATGTCCTGTCCGGGGCGAAGGTTGTGATCCGACAATGCCGAAAGTGCTCCGATCGACAGAATGTCGTCGCCGCAAAAGTACCCTTCAGCCGGATTTTCCGCCAGCAAACGCAACATTTCGGCGCGACCGGCCTCAAAAGAATAAGCCCCGGCAAATGAATGCGAGACGGCAAGCCCCGGGTGCTTTTCAACCTCTTCCATGAAGCCCTGGTACCGGTCCATCGCCGAAGTGGCATCTTTGGGACCGCCCAGATAACCCACATGCTGGTAGCCGCGCGCCGTTAGTTCGCGTGCTGCCATACGGCCACACTCAACATTGTCGATGCCAACAACATGAACCTCTGGCGATGTGGCAGACCGCCCGAAGGTATGCACCACCGGGACACCTGCGTCATGAAACGCCTTTGCAAAACTGGGCGGCAACGTGGACGAGGCCACAATCACCGCATCCACAGAATACTGGCGCAGCATGCGAACCGAATTTGCGGGTTCGGTTTCGTCTGTCAGATTTACAATCAAGGGACGCAAACCGCGTTCCTGCAAAGCTCTGGTGAATTGATCGAACACCTCAAGGAAGATCGGATTGTGGAAGTTGTTCGAGATCAACCCAATCAGTTTTGTGCGCCCTGTTGTTAGGGACGACGCCAACGCGTTCGGGCTGTACCCCAACTCGGCCGCTGCTTTTTCGACCTTGCTGCGTGTTTTCGCCGAGACCGACGCGCCCTCAGTAAACGTCCGGGACACGGCCGAACGTGACACACCCGCCAGTGCGGCGACTTCTTTCAGGGTCACGACCACAGTGAACACCAAGGGCTTGCGAAGGATTCAGCGGATGATTTCATAGCACAGATACTATGCAGTACTGCACCGGTTTTGCAATCGGTTGCAATTCGTTTGGCCGAATTGGATTCGTTAGATAGGTTTTAAGGGGAATGGTGGGTGATGAGAGACTCGAACTCCCGACATCTTCGGTGTAAACGAAGCGCTCTACCAACTGAGCTAATCACCCGTGACGGTGCATGTATCCAAGCCTGAGCGCGGGCGCAAGAGGGTTTGGTGCAATTTATTCTGGGAAACTTCAGATTAGTCGGCCATCTCCTGTAGTGCAGACAATAACTGCGAGATTTCCTGTTCCGTATTGTAGTGGCACAGGGATATGCGAATGCATTCTTTCAGCCCTAACGGGTTGAGCACATTGCCGCTGTAATGGTCGGCCTTACGGATATGTGTGCGAATCCCTTGATCATTCAGGCGACCCACGACATCGGCTGCGGGCAGGTCTTTCACAACGATCGAAACCAAACCTTCGCGGGCAGGGTTGTCTGCTCCGGCAAGGATCGAGATGTGGTCCATATCGCGCAACCCGGGCAGGTTGCCAGTGCCGTTGATCATCGCATTCGTCAGATGTGTTTCATAGGCGTGGATAGCCCGACCGGCCGCCTCGATCCGCGCGCGGCGGTCGGGTGTGTCGGATACTTGCGTGCCCAGCCAGTCGAAGTAATCCACCACGTCCGACATAGTCGCGTAAGATCCCGTGTCCCGTGTGCCAAATTCCCACCCCGAAGTGGGCGCGTCCAGCAGTTGATCATGAGGGAGGGCCGTCAAGCGATCGGATATCCAGGCAACGCCGAAACCATGACGAGAGAAAACCTTGTAGGGTGAGATCGCATATCCATCGACTTCATAGCTGTTGATGTCCAACTGACCGTGAGCCGCATGTTGAATACCATCGACGATGATAAAACAGTCGGGAGAGATTTCACGAATTGCCCGCGAGATAGCAGCCACATCCATTCCCATCCCTGTGACAGGCGAGGCATGCACGATCGTCGCCACCTGCACGTCGGGCGTCATTGCGGCCAGATAGGCGTCAGCCGTGACCAGTCCTGTTTCGCTATTGTGCTGGACGTTGACGTATTCCAACCCTGCGATTTCGGCCCAGCGATGCGCAGCGCTGCGGCTAGCAGGATGTTCGATGGAACTGCCAATAACCTTTCCGCCCGATGGCGCGTTCACGCAAGCCGTGCGGATCATTCGAAACAGCAGCTCGGTTCCGCTTTCGCCCACGAAAAACTGTCCGGTTGGGGCGTTCATGAATACGGACAAATCCTCCTTTGCCTTGTTGATGATATCCACCAAGGCGTGACTGGCCACATTATCGCGCCCCTGGTTGTCAGGAATTGCTGCAAATTTGGCTGAGGTCTCAACCACGGAGTTCAGCGTCAGCGCGCCACCTGCGTTCTCGAAAAAGATACGCGGACCCTGAAATGGGCATGTTTCGACATGGGCAAATCGGGAGCGGATCGCTTCTATCAAACCGGGTGTGGTGTGCAGCATATCGGGCGTCCTGTCCTTGGTTTATGGGCAACATCCACGTGGCGCGCTGCAGGATCAATACCGTTTGCGACATTGGGGACGTTTCAACGACTGGAAAACACCTTGCACAGGTAATTATTTGTTCATTCTCGGCTATCTGCACCCGCACAATACTCATAGAAGCTTGCGTGCCCCCTGTCGGCTCAGATATCCCCGGGGGGACCTTAATTTTCGGGGTGGGATGGAATGATCCTGTCACATCTGCGCCGCGCTGTTTTTGCGGCTTTTTTGGGTGCTTTTACTCTGGCCCCTCTTCGCGCGGAAGCGGAGGGCCTTTTGGTGTTCGCTGCGGCCAGTTTGAAAAACGCGCTGGACGAAATAACCCCGGAATTCGAATTGCAGTCCGGCC
The DNA here is from genome assembly GCF_056533365.1 of Ruegeria sp. G5. Lineage (NCBI taxonomy): Bacteria > Pseudomonadati > Pseudomonadota > Alphaproteobacteria > Rhodobacterales > Roseobacteraceae > Ruegeria > Ruegeria sp. G5. Next base: position 54,423 of record NZ_JBQFOK010000015.1, read on the forward strand.
ATGATGTTACGGTGTCATTTGCGGCGTCCTCGGTATTGGCCCGGCAAATTCAAAAGGGCGCACCGGCGCATGTCTTCATATCCGCGAATGCCGACTGGATGGACCTCTTGCAACAGCAGGAGTTGGTCAAATCAGGCTCCAGAGTCGATCTGCTGGGGAATGGGCTTGTTCTGATTGGCGGTCATGCTGGGCCAGATATTGATGCGCTTTCTCCTCAGACGGATCTGCCGGGTGCTTTGGCCGGTGGATATTTGGCGATGGCATTGGTTGATGCTGTTCCCGCCGGCATTTATGGCAAGGCCGCGTTGCAGAGCTTGGGTCTGTGGGATGGCGTTCAGGACAAGGTCGCGCAAACGGACAACGTTCGTGCGGCGTTGGCGTTAGTTGCGACCGGTGCTGCGCCTTTGGGGATTGTCTACCGCTCGGACGCTCAGGTCGAAACCCGAGTTCGGGTTTTGGCGGACTTTGCCGCAGACCTGCATCCTGCAATTGTTTACACGGCGGCCGTGACTGCATCTGCGCCACCCGCGGCACAGGAATTTCTGGATTTTCTGCAATCCGACGCCGCACGGGCGGTGTTTGCAAATCAGGGCTTTGCCCTGCCGGGCGGGTAACGCATGGGTTGGCTCGGACCAGAAGAACTTGAAGCGTTGAAACTATCGTTGCGTGTTTCGTTTTGGGCAACGCTGGTTACGCTGCCAATTGGTGTCTTCGTCGCTTATGCGTTGGCGCGTTGGCGGTTCCCCGGGCGGCAAGTTCTGAACGGGCTGGTGCATTTGCCGCTGATCCTGCCGCCCGTTGTGACCGGCTATCTGTTGTTGCTAACCTTCGGTATTCAAGGTCCGTTGGGAAAACTACTGGCCGAGATTGGGATCGTGGTGGCCTTTCGATGGACCGGGGCGGCGCTAGCTGCGGGCATCATGGCCTTTCCTCTGATGGTCCGGGCAATTCGATTGTCGATCGAAGCGGTTGATCCCAAATTGGAACAGGCCGGGGCAACGCTTGGCGCATCCCGTTTGATGGTGTTCATCACGGTCACACTGCCGATGATCCTGCCGGGTGTGATTGCGGGCGCCATTCTGGCTTTTGCGAAAGCCATGGGAGAATTCGGTGCGACGATTACCTTTGTGTCCAACATTCCGGGGCAGACCCAGACACTGCCATCAGCTGTTTACGCGTTCTTGCAGGTTCCCGGTGGTGAGGGTGCAGCGACAAGGTTGGTCGTTATTTCCATCGTGATCGCGATGGGGGCTCTTATGTTATCCGAGGTCGTCAGTCGACGCGTCGCAGCGCGGGTGGCCGGGTCATGAGCTTATCTGTTCGCATGCAGCATGATTTACCCGACATCAAACTGGATCTCAGCTTTGATGCACCGCCCGGCGTGACGGTACTCTTCGGGCGATCAGGGTCGGGTAAAACCACTGTTGTCAATGCGGTGGCCGGGTTGCTGAAACCTGCCGCGGGCCGGGTCGCCGTGGACGGGTGGGAACTGTTTGACAGCGCCAAAGGTCTTTGGCTTCCACCGCACAAACGCCGTTTGGGATACATCTTTCAAGAAGGACGTCTTTTTCCGCATCTCACAGTACGCCAGAACCTGTTTTATGGCCGGTGGTTTGCGCCAAAGACGGCGCGGCAGGAAAACCCGGACAAAGTGATTGAGATGTTGGGCATTGGTCGTCTACTTGATCGTCGCCCTGCCGGGTTGTCGGGCGGAGAAAAACAACGCGTTGCGATTGGACGCGCTCTGCTGGCAAACCCGCGCCTGATCTTGGCGGATGAGCCGTTGGCCGCGCTGGATGACGCGCGAAAATCGGAAATATTGCCGTATTTTGAACGTCTCAGGGATGAGGTTTCTGTCCCGATCCTATATGTCACCCATTCCGCGGCTGAGGTTGCGCGACTGGCAACATCGGTTGTTGCCCTGCAAGATGGCAAAGCTGTACGCCACGGTCCCGCCTCTGAGGTTCTGGCTGACCCATCGGTTGCGCCCGCAGGTATCCGGGCTGTCGGGGCCGTTTTGCAGGTGCAGGTGTTGAAACACCATGCGGACGGGCTGACGGAATTGGACGCTGGTGGCATTAGCCTGTTTCTGCCACGTATCCCGCATCAGGTTGGGGCCAAGCTGCGTATTCGCATTCCGGCGCAAGAGGTCATCTTGTCGATCAAACGGCCAGAAGGCTTGTCTGCGTTGAACGTCCTTTCAGGCACTGTTCACACTATTCGTTCTGGTGAGGGCCCCGGTGCGATCGTTTCGGTCCAATCTGCCGCCGGGACGGTATTGGCCCGCGTTACACGCCGTTCTGTTTCCACCCTTGGTCTGACGGCAGGAATGCAGTGCTTTGCGGTTATCAAAACCGTTGCTTTGGCACCTGACGATGTCGGCGGGCGCGTCGTTTCTGACTAGAAAAAAGGGCCAGCATTAGCGGCAGTTTTTCGTTTAGGTTACGTTTTCAAAATGGAGTTCGTGGTCCAGTGCGATCTTGGATCACAATAATCCAATTCGTCAGACGTACCTTCGTTCCACCTGCGGGCGTCGATACCGCTCCGGGGCACACGCACAGCGTAAGAAGAGTCGGAGAGAACATAAGCACGTTGTCTGCTGAGAAACTGTGCTATGATAGCTTTATTGACTTCACGATGACGAAATAGTCTGGCCCCAATGGCCAGAGTGGAATGAAACATGAAGCTATTCAAAGTGGCGCTTCTGGCCATCCTTATTTGTTTGCCGGGTTTGTCTCAGGCCGTTGGTGTTGGATTCAGACTCAACCCTGCAATTCGAATCAACGTCGCCGATAAGGGCAACGGGATTTACGAAGTTTCGACCAGTGGAACGTCTGCTCCGGTCGCGTATTGGTGCGGCATCGGGGATTACGCGATCCGTACCCTCAGAACCAAAGCAACACAGCGGATATACATCACTCGGGCCTATGAAAAACAAAACCGCACTGTACAATTTTCACTGACAGCCCCCGAAGGTGTGGATACCAATCCGAGTTATTCGGTGACTGTAAAACGCGTGGGCGCGAACCTCTCGGCGGCTTCGGCCCAAGGCTACTGTTTCGACAACTTTATGGACTTTGGATTCTGAGCGGTGCTTACACCCATTTTGCCAGTGGCGGCAGGCTCATAAGAACGGCGTCGGGGTCGTGCCCCGTCTCTAGTCCGAACTTGGTACCCCGGTCGTAAACCAGGTTGTATTCGGCATAGAGCCCGCGATGCACCAATTGGGTATTTTTGTCCGCCTCGTCGAAACTCTGCACTCTGCGTTTTTCGACCAAGGGCAAAAACGCAGGTAGAAACGCTCGACCAATGTCTTGCGTCAGTGCAAAGTCTGCGGGCCAATCGCCGGTGCAGTAATCATCCATGAAAATGCCACCGACACCGCGGGCGCGCTTGCGGTGAGGGATATAGAAATACTCATCCGCCCAGTCTTTCAGCCGCGGGTAGTGCCCCGGCCCGTGCGGGTCCAGATGCGCCTTTTGGGTGGCGTGAAAATGGGCGGTATCCTCGTCATATTCGATGCAAGGATTCAAGTCCGACCCCCCTCCGAACCACCAAGCGTGAGGGGTCCAGAACATCCGGGTGTTCATGTGCACAGCCGGAACATGCGGGTTTTGCATATGGGCAACCAGCGAGATACCCGAAGCCCAGAAACGAGGGTCTTCAGTCATGCCGGGTATACCCTTGCGAGCTGCCATCGCCTGCTGTGCGCGATCCCCCAAGGTTCCATATACCGTTGAGACGTTGACACCGACCTTTTCAAACACCCGTCCGCCGCGCATTACCGACATCAACCCCCCACCGGCGTCAGAGCCGTCTTCGGACTGACGCTGTGTTTCCTTGACCTCGAACCGGGCAGGTGCAGCGTCCGAAAAGGGGCCGTTTTCGTGGCTGTCTTCCAGAGCCTCAAAGGCGGTTACGATTTGATCCCGCAACTCGCGAAACCATGCAGAAGCGGTGGTTTTTTCTTGTTCAAACATATGTTTAATGCGCCGGGGCTGCGACGGGGTCCAGCAGCGTGCGCCCCCCGTCTATGGTCAGAATTTGCCCAGTGATGAACCCCGCCGCGTCAGAGGCCAGAAACTGCGCGGTTTCAGTAAGCTCGGTCGGGGCTGCGATACGGGCTAAAGGGGTGTGCTTTTCGATATCGTCCCGGAAGTCGCGGTTTTCCTTCAAGGTCGATTGCAGTGATGCGCTCATGACCGATCCAAGTGCTATCGAATTCACGCGAATACGGTTCGGTGCAAACGCCACGGCCAGTGATCTTGTCATCTGATCCAGTGCCGCTGTGGAAACCGAATAGGCCATCAGGTCGGGGTGTGTACGCCGTGCCGCGATCGAGGACAGGTTGATGATCGAACCCGCTGGTCCTTCATCGTCGCCCGCCTGTTTTATCATGCGCTTGGCAACTACCTGGCTAAGGCGCAAAGCTGGCATCAGGTTTTGGTTCAATAACGTTTTGACCGACTCGTCTTCTGTGTCCAGCGGATCAGAAGGGATCACCTGCCGCGCGCCATTGATCAGGATATCCACCTGGTCAAACGCGTCGATCGTGGCGGACAGAAGGTTGGCGATAGTCAATTTCTCGCGCAAGTCCCCAGCGAAAAAGCGAATGTTGCTGTCGTCGGCTTGCTCACCCAACTCATTTGCCAGGCGCTTTTCATCCATGTCGGCGAACATTACATTAGCGCCCGCATCCGCAAAGTGGCGGCCGATGGCCAGCCCGACACCGTTGGCGCCGCCGGTCACGATCGCAGTTTTGCCGGCAATGGAAAATGACATGCGTTGTCTCCTGAGTTGCTACGCAGGTTAACCGGGATCACCGCCGAGGGCGAGAGGCGTGAAAAACCTTGAACCGATTGTTGCCGGTTACCTCTTCGACCTGAGCGAAGCTGTCGCTGAGCGTGGTTTCATATGGAAGGTGACGGTTAGCGACCATCCAGAGGTTGCCATGTTTTGCCAGGTTCCGCGCCGCGGATATGATGAAACCCTGACCCAATGCTGGGTCCGCACTGCGCGAAGTGTGAAAGGGCGGGTTCATGATCACGGTGTCCAGCGGTTCGGGTGCCCGCCAGGACACTGCATCTGCCCAATGAAAATTGGCCCGTTCGTCGATGACATTGCGTCGGGCGCAAGTCAGCGCGATATGGTCCGCTTCGACCAGATGCAAGATGCGCAGTTCTGTTCTTTTGGTCACCGCAGCCGACAGGAACCCCCAACCAGCGCCCAAGTCGGCCACTCGCGCACCAAGCTTGTCAGGCAAAGCTTCCAGCAGCAGGGCAGAGGCCGGATCTACTCCATCCGCGGAAAAGACGCCGGGGGCCGTGATGAACCCGTCGACTTTCTGATTGTCCGGGGCAGCCCAGTCTTGAAAAGCATCAGGCGCGGATTGGAACCAGAAAATCTTGCCATGTGCTTTGGAAATGGGCCCCTCAATATCGACGCGCTTGCGAATGTCTTTCAGCAAACTGTCCACGCCGTCCGTTTTGGCACCATCTACAACAACCAACCGGTTTGCGCGCTTGCAGGCCTGATGCACCATACTGCGGGCCAAGGCTTTGGCCCGAGGCAGGAAAACGATGGCGTCCTGGCAAGGTTCTTGCGCGTCCGCGACTGCCGCAAAACCTTGTTCTGCGAAATGGTCGTGAAAAGGTTTGAAGGGCTGCACAATCTGCGTTGAACGGCTTAATGCCGACAGGTCGTGCCCCGGGTTTGGCCCGATCACGGTCAGCGGTTCGGCCAGCGCAAGGCCGCTGTGAAGGGCAAGATCAAGGCGAGGGGACATTATCGTTTTCGACCGAAGCGGGCCTTATTCTTCCCGTTCCATTGTGCATTGCAGAGGGTGTTGGTGCCTGCGGGCGAAATCCATTACTTGGCCAACCTTTGTCTCGGCGATTTCATGACTGAACACGCCCACCACGGCGACGCCCTTTTTGTGAACCGTCAGCATGATCTCAAACGCTTGTGCGTGGGTCATTCCAAAGAAACGCTCCAACACATGAACGACGAATTCCATCGGCGTGTAATCGTCATTCAAAAGCAACACCTTATACAAAGGCGGACGCTTGGTTTTCGGGCGCGTCTGCACCAGAAGGGACGAGTCACCATCGTCGTCCTCTTTGTCGGACATGATCCATTGGTTTTCAAACATCGCGCGCAATTGTCCGATTCAGGCTTCGGTTTATCTGAGCGGTTATATAACGTTGAACGGGTCGGAGAAAAGAGCCAGTAGGACGTATTTGCAATGCCAGAAAAGCTGACAACGATCGGGTTCGACGCAGATGACACCCTTTGGCATAATGAGCGGTTTTTCCAGCTGACCCAAGCCTATTTCACGGAACTGCTGGCAGATCACGCGGAACCCGATCATCTTCTGGATCGCCTGTTAGAAGCCGAAAAGAGAAACATCCGGCACTATGGGTATGGAATCAAAGGCTTTGTCCTGTCGATGATCGAAACGGCCATCGAAGTGACGGACGACCGTGTCCCGGCATCGGTTATCCGGCAACTGATCGAAGCCGGGCAGGATATGCTGGCCCACCCGATCGAGCTACTGCCCCATGCAAAAGATGCCATCGAAGCGGTCTCGGCGACCCACAAAGTTGTCCTGATTACCAAAGGTGATCTTATTGATCAGGAGCGCAAGCTGGCTCAATCCGGATTGGGAGAGCTTTTTGACGAGGTCGAGATCGTTTCGGAAAAATCCGCGAATACCTATCGCGACATCTTTGAACGCCACGGGGACGGGCCGTCCTCGGCAATGATGGTGGGTAACTCGATGCGATCCGATGTCGTGGCCCCGATTCAAGCCGGTTGTTGGGGCGTTTACGTTCCCCACGGATTGGTGTGGGAGATCGAGAAGGCTGAGACGCCAACAGAGTCTCCGCGTTTCAAGGAGCTGCGTGATTTGGGCGAGCTGGCAGGTTTTATTCGGGCGATTGGCTGATGTTGCCATTTGGTATCAGTTTGCAAAAAATGATGTGCCGGTCATTTGGTCCACTAGGATCGTCGCCGATCTGGTAGCGCCTCAGGCGTGAATTGCTAGATATAGTGGCTGATCCAGCCAATAACGAAATAGCGAAACACGCAGCTTTCGGTTTCTTTCATGGGGCCTCTGTGCTAGCCTAGTTGTTAATAAAATAAATGAATTGCTGACCGGGAAAACCCGGCGGCGCGAGGTAGACAGAGGCAAAGATCGTGCAGGTTCGGCGGACAGTTCCGGCCCGAATGGGCTTATTTCTTATAGCGTTGGTATGGCTGCTTTCCTTTGCGCCCATGCAATCCTACGCGGCACCTTATGCTGCGATGGTCATTGATGCACGTACTGGTGAGGTGCTGCACTCTCGCAATGCTGATACCAGATTGCACCCGGCATCGCTGACCAAGATGATGACGCTGTATATCGCTTTCGAAGCCGTCAGAAACGGTGAAATCGAGCTGGACACGCAAGTCCGTATCACAAAGAAGGCTGCGGCCGAGCCCCCGTCCAAACTGGGTTTGCGCACAGGGCAAAGGATCGCGTTTCGTTATCTGATACGTGCTGCGGCGGTAAAGTCAGCCAATGACGCAGCCACCGCAATCGGGATTGCAATCAGTGGTTCCGAAGCGGCATTTGCACGTCGTATGACAAGAACGGCCAAAGCCATGGGCATGAACCGTACAACGTTCAAAAATGCGCATGGTCTGACGGAATCCGGTCACCTGTCGACTGCCCGGGATATGACGACGCTGGGACGTCATCTGCTGTATGATTACCCGCAATACTACAACCTGTTCTCGCGGACATCGACCCATGCGGGGATCAAGACCGTTCCGAACACCAACCGTCGATTGCTGGCTGCTTACAAAGGGGCGGACGGCATCAAGACGGGATACACAAGAGCCGCCGGTTTCAACCTGGTTGCGTCAGCCAAGCGTAAAGATGAGCGCATCATCGCAACCGTGTTTGGTGGCAAGTCCGGGGCATCGCGGAACGCGAAAGTGGCCGAACTGCTGGATATGGGTTTCCGGCGGGCGCCGTCGCGGGCTCCGATCCGTAAGCCGTCCCGCCCGGCCTACGCAGGAAACGCAGGGCTGAACGCACAGGTCGCGCGTTTGGAGGCTGCGCCCACGACCAGCTTGCGGCCCGTGCTTCGACCTGGTGCAGGCGCGACCGTTCAGGTTGCCGGTAAAGTGGCCGCCACAGCCGCTGCAAACCGCGCGCGCATTCAGGATGGGATTGCCGCAGCGATTGCCGCCGCTGATATTCAGAAGCCCGGCCAAGACACAGTGCGTCCGGCATCACGACCCAATGATGTTGTCCTTGCTGCGACCGAACCTGAGCCTGAACAGGAAATCGTAACCCGCCTTTCAACGTCGGGTGGCCATTTGTGGGGCGTCAACGTGGGCCGCTACACCACCCGTTACGAGGCTGAAAAGGTTCTGCTGAAGACAGCGCTGACCGAAATGACGACCTTGGAAGGGACGCTGCGCAAGGTGAACCAAAGCCCGCGCGGTTTCGACGCGACCTTTCAAGGCATGACACGCGAGCAGGCCGATTTGGCGTGCCGGCGGTTGCAGGCCAGAAACGTGACTTGTTTCATGATCGGGCCGTCATAAGACCCGACGTTTTCTCCTGTTGGACTTGGGCTGTGGGATTTCCCACAGCCTTTTTTCAATCGAACACATGGCCGTGCTGGTATTGCTCGTCCTGTCCGGCCGCGGCGGTCAGAGCAGCCACGTTATCCTTGGTAAAAAAGCCATCGTATTTATGGCAGCGCTCGATGTATTCGGTAATCAGCAGCGTGTTTTTCGAGTGTTTCGAGAATATCTGTTTCAGGTTCGGGTCGTCCTTACATTCACCTACGACATGCGCCAGAAACGGAACACCCTTGTCCTTGAGGGTGTTCACCACGAAATCGACATTCTTTTCGCCCGCGCCATGGTCACCATCCTGAATCTCGACGGCCATGTGGTGCAACCGGCGCCCAAAGTTGCGGACGAAATCCTCGGTCGGCATGGGGAGTTTGGCAAAGGAATTCACAAAGGACGGCGTGTTGTTGGCCGTAAAGACCTTGGCTGGTGATTTTTTGTCGTCGTCGACATTTGGATTGCGGTTCACATTGGTCGACGAGTTCATGTCAAAGATGTTGTACGCACCCCAAAAGTAGTAGGGCACCATCGTCAGAAACTCGAGGATCGCATCCTCACGCTCACCAGCCAGAACGCGCGTGGCAAGGTGGTCAATCCCCAGCATCAGTGGTGCGATATTGCTGTCCGCGCCAAAAGCAGCTGCTTGGTCAAGGCGCGCTTGTTCCGTGTCGCTCAACAATACCCGGTCACCCAGACCAAGGCTGTCAGTGTCATTGAAGTCCAGCGTGGAGTATCCCACACGGTTGCAGGTGAAATCAGACGGCGTGGTGAACCGGAGTCCATCCAATGTGTAAAATGGGTTTTCGGTATCGCCCGCGTATTCGAAACGAATGTTCTGATCTTCCAGCGTATTGGTGAGCGTTTTTAGGTCGGTCGCGCCGTAAACCTCACCGACGTAGCGCGTTTGCGGGGTGTTACGCGCCAAGGGGTACATGCGGTTAATGCGCGGGATAAAGTCTTCGAAAGTCGGGCTGAGCGGGGCCATCAAGATCAGAGCTGGGAAATCCGGATGAGAATGCAAAACCGAAAATTTGTGGGTTTGCCCCAGATAGCTTGACGTATGACGATATGGGGTCATCACGTAGAGCTCAACCAGAGTGTCGAACAGCGCGTCCGTTTCGACCTGCAGAACAATCGCGCGCATCGCGCCGACCTGATCTGCGATGCCGGAACTTATGCGACGTTCATAGATCTTCGGCAAATACTCGGTGAAAAAGTCCGAGTTCTTTTTGTCGCCGCGCGGTTCGTAAGACATCAGATCAAATGACATAAAGCTACCTCCTTGCCCAAGCTGCGATTGCGCGCAGCCGGTCGTTGCCGGGATTTGTGGTATTCAGAACATGTACTTGCGATCATGCTATTCTGCCCGGCTACCCCCGGCAACTACCCACAGGCAATTCGTCTGTCTTAAGCGCGTGTGGTCAGCGGATGAACTTTGTGACGTCGACCCCGCCTTCAATCAGATTCTCGCGCACCGAGCGCGCGATTTGGACAGCTGTTGGCCCGTCGCCGTGCAGGCAGATTGTATCGATAGAGGTTTCCAGCCGCTGGCCGCTTTCGGTTATGATCGCGCCTTCCCGGACCATGTCCAATATGCGAGGGCCAGCGATGTCGGGGTCATGGATCACAGCCCCTGGCAGGCTGCGGTCAACAAGAGTGCCATCGTCGTTGTAAGCGCGGTCCGCAAAAATTTCGCCGACCCATTTGCAACCCAATTCTCGCACAGCATCCTCTTGTTTGGTGACGGCCAGAACCATGATGATTATGTCAGGATCGACATCCAGCGCACCTTGATAGCAAGCTCGGGCCATATCGAGATCAACCGAACACATATTTGCCAAAGCGCCATGTAACTTGAGGTGCCGCACGTGGGTGCCGACTGCTTTGGCCATGCCGATCGTTGCGCTCAACTGATATCTAACCAGATTGCGCAGGCTGTTATGAGGGATTTTCATGTTGCGTCGACCGAAACCCTGCAGATCAGGAAAGCCTGGATGTGCACCTATTCCGACATCGTTCTGTGCGGCCAGTGTCATTGTTTTCGCCATCACGTCCGGGTCGCCTGCGTGAAACCCGCAGGCAATGTTCGCTGACGTGATTATTTTCAACAGGCTATCATCGTCACCCATATTCCAGGGGCCAAAGCTTTCGCCCATATCGGCATTCAGATCGACGCTTGGCATCAGCAATACTCCTTAGTCCGTGGCAGAGATCATTCCGCCGATCAATTGGTAGGACAACAGATCCGGAATGTCATGCGGGTCGCGCACCAGGGCTTCGACCTGCTTGGGCAAACGCGCCAGCCCGGCTGTGTAAGCAGTCTGTAGCGCAACAGCTTCTTCTAAAGAGACGAATTGGAAGCGTATCTCTGCGCCCGCCGGGATTTGTGCGGCCCTTGGGATATCACATGGCAGCACCGTGGCGATGCGAGGATACCCGCCTGTAGTTTGGCATTCCGGCAGCAATATGAAAGGGTTGCCTGTACCGGTCATCTGGATATCGCCCGGTGTTATGACTTCGGACAGGATGTTCAACTGACCTTTTGCGGCGAACCCTTCTCCGTCACTTTCCAGCTGCATGCCCATTCGGTTTGCGCGCGTCCCGCGGTGGAAAGCCGTTCGGGTAAACCGATCCAACGTATCCTGATCGAAAAGAGGGGTTTGAAAACTGCGTACGATGCGCAATAGCCCCCCTGAAAACCGGTCATCTTGCAGCAGCTTTCGCCCGGCTTGACCCGCTTCGGGACCAGCCTTGAGGATGTCACCGGCCTGTACGTTGTGCCCGATCTTGGCTGTCAGGTGCACCGACCGCGATCCCATGCGTTCCGGCGCGTCAATCCCACCGCCGAGGTGCAGGTATCCGTAGCTGCCTTTCAGGTTTGCGCCGACAGTCAGGTGCTGTCCTTGTTCCATCCGGTAGGAGGCATTCCAAACAACCGAACTGCCGTCAATGCTGGCCTGCATTGGCGCGCCGGTTAACGCGATGTTCACCGGGTGGATTGCTTCAAAAGTACCGCCCATGCCCGCCATTTCCAAGGCGGCGAGCGTCGGGCTTTGCCCTAAAAGCGCGGCACCTTCATGCAAGGCGTTCACATCCGCAGCACCTGACCGCGACAACCCTTGTGCCAGCACACCTGTTCGACCTTGATCCTGAATTGTGCAGGCTGGGCCAATGCGCAAAACGGCCAGGCTCATTCTTCGATCTCCTGGCAGGTTGCCCCGCCTTTGCCGTCCGCATTGTTCTCGCGGATTTGTTCTAACTCATCTGGCGCAATTGGCACGAATTGCATCTCGTCGCCGGGGTTGAGGGTGAAACTGCGCAGCGCATCTGGGCGAAAACACTGAAATGCAGTCTGACCAATGTGCCTCCAGCCCGTTGGGGTTGGCCCCGAAAACAAAACAAATTGCGAGATTGCCAATACCAGTGCACCCTCTGGTACCATGGGGGTCAGTTCCTTGAGGCGCGGTATGTTGAATTCTGGGCCCAATGGCCCGAGATAGGGTTGCCCGGGTGCAAATCCGATGGTCAAGACGCGCACGCGTGTATTGCTGAGTCTTTCTATGGCGTCCTTCGCAGTCATTCCCGCGGCTTTGGCGGCTTCGTCCAACTGAGGTGCCATCTCTCCTCCATAGACCGTAGGAACCCGCCAGAACTTTCGGCCGATTGGCATCGGGGCATCGTACCAATTCTGTTGGTTCAAAAGTCCGGCCACCCGCTTTTGGATATCCTCATGCGATAGCCGTGACGGATCAAACCTCAGATATGCAGACGCCAACGACGCCGATGTTTCGAGAACCCCGTCCCAGTCTTGGGCGTCAAGCGTGCTGCGAAAAGCCAATGCAGCTCGGTTCGAAGGTTCTGCCATCGTGTCGGCAAACGAGATTAACAGACCGTCATAGCCTACGGTTCGGATCATTGGGAAAGTGTCTGCAAGTATCTGTGTCATGGCAGAGGGTGAAAGCCTGTCAGTTTTCCAGACCTGACCGCATCCGCCGGGAATGCGCAAGCCTTTGGATTCGAGGGTAAGCGTTTTGACGACATGAGGGTCGTTGGGTGCCTTGAATCGGGTTCGGGTACGATTCACTCGGGCAGCGCGACTCGAGCGAATTTAGTGCCCATTCGGCGACGATTCACTATATATAGAGTTTGGCCATAACGCCCTGTTTGCGCGATTTGTCAGCCGACGCCTGGATTGCACTAATCGGCGCCTTTGGCTGCGGAGTTTTTAATGCTTAAGTAATTGATATAAAATAATAAAAAAGGAAATCGCAAAAAAAACGCGCAAGATGTGTTTTTCTTCTTGCGGAGGTCTGACGTTAGGCTTAGAACCCCCTTCACCGGCGCTGTTGAGGTGCTGGGACGCGGCGGAAGCGGCGGAGACGCATCGGAGAGACGGTGGGCATCTAGGGTTA
>NZ_JBQFOK010000016.1:0-54054 GCF_056533365.1 Ruegeria sp. G5
GCGCACGGTGGGCCATATCGACGGCGCGCAGCGTTTCAGTCAGCGAGCCGATCTGGTTCACCTTGACCAGCATCGAGTTCGCGCAGCCACGCTCGATCCCTTCGGCCAGCCGTTCGGGGTTGGTCACGAACAGGTCGTCGCCCACCAGTTGCACTTCGTTGCCGATGGCGTCGGTCAGGGCCTTCCAGCCGTCCCAGTCATCCTCGGACATGCCGTCTTCGATGGAAATGATCGGATAGTCATTGACCAGCGCTGCCAGATAGGCCGCGTTTTCCTCAGAGGTGAGCGTCGTGCCCTCGCCCGCCAAAACGTATTTGCCGTCCTTGTAGTATTCAGTCGCGGCGCAATCCAGCGCGAGGTGGATTTCTTCACCCGGTTTGTAGCCCGCCTTCTCGATAGACTTGAGGATGAAATCCAGCGCCTCACGGGTGCTGGCGATGTTGGGCGCAAAGCCGCCTTCGTCACCGACACCGGTAGCCAGACCGGCAGCCGACAGCTCTTTCTTCAGGGTGTGGAACACCTCGGACCCCATGCGCACCGCCTCGCGGATATTCGCGGCCGAGACCGGCATGATCATGAATTCCTGAATGTCGATGGGGTTGTCTGCATGCTCACCGCCATTGATGATATTCATCATCGGCACCGGCAGAACGCGGGCCGAAGTGCCGCCCACATAGCGGTACAGAGGCTGCGTGGTGAAATCAGCGGCCGCCTTGGCGGTGGCCAGCGAGACGCCAAGAATCGCGTTCGCGCCCAGACGGCCCTTGTTTTCGGTCCCGTCCAGTTCGATCATCGCCTGGTCGATAGCCACCTGTTCGGTCGCGTCAAAGCCCACCAACTCCTCGGCGATCTCACCGTTCACGGCGGCAACGGCCTCCAAAACGCCTTTACCCATGTAGCGTGCGGTGTCACCGTCGCGCTTTTCAACCGCCTCATACGCGCCCGTTGACGCACCCGAAGGCACCGCAGCACGGCCCATCGTGCCGTCCTCCAGTACTACGTCAACCTCAACCGTCGGATTGCCCCGACTATCAAGTATCTCCCGCGCGTGTATGTCGATGATCGTGCTCATTGATTTGACCCTCAACCCAGATTTGCCATGGCACAGGCCGTGTCCAACATCCGGTTGGAAAAGCCCCATTCGTTGTCGTACCAGCTGAGAATACGAACCATACCACCGTCGGTCAGGCGCGTTTGCTCTGTCGCAAAGATCGACGAATGCGGATCATGGTTGAAGTCTGCGGACACCAGCGGTTCATCCGTTACTGCCAGAACGCCACGCATACTGCCCGAGGCCGCGGCCCGGATCGCATCATTGATCTCATCAACTGTGACGTCGCGTTTTGGCATGAAACAGAAATCCACGGCCGAAACATTGGGGGTCGGCACGCGAATTGCAGACCCGTCCAGCTTACCCTTGAGTTGGGGCAGAACTTCGCCCACTGCGCGCGCGGCACCTGTGGATGTAGGGATCATCGACATTGCAGCCGCCCGTGCACGGTAAAGGTCTTTGTGCATTGTATCCAGCGTCGGTTGATCACCGGTATAGGAGTGCACTGTCGTCATATACCCCGTTTCAATTCCAAAGGCATCGTCGAGCACCTTGGCAACCGGAGACAGGCAGTTTGTCGTGCAGCTGGCATTCGATACGACAAGCTCTTTACCCGTCAGTGTCTCGTGGTTGACGCCAAAAACGATTGTCTTATCCGCATCTGTTGCAGGTGCCGATACCAGCACTTTCTTTGACCCATTTCCCAGATGCTGAATTGCGCTCTCGCGTTTGGTAAACAAACCCGTGCATTCCAAGGCAACATCCACGCCCTGCCACGCCAATTTCGCCGGGTCCCGCTCGGCGCTAACATGGATTTCTCGTCCGCCGACCAACAGCGTGTTGCCGTCCACTTCGACCTCAGAGTTCAGGCGTCCGTGGACGCTGTCATACTTCAGCAAATGCGCGTTTGTTTCCACCGACCCCAAATCATTGATCGCGACGACGTCCACATCGTTCCGACCCGATTCAACCAATGACCGCAATACACTGCGACCAATACGTCCAAACCCGTTAATTGCGACTTTTACCGCCATTTCATTTCTCCTGAATTCTTGGCTTTATGAGGATCAGAACGCCGCTTCGGTGGGCGTATCCAGTGTTTCGGACATTGCGACAACGCGCAGAATGTTGGTTGTTCCCGCGGTGTAAAACGGCAGACCGGCTGTTACGGCAATGCGGTCATCTCCATCGGCCAGCCCTGCCTCGCGCGCGGCGTTGACCGCAGCGCGCACAGCACCTTTGAAGCGCACCGCCGGATCGACGGGTGCGCAGGACAAGCCCCACACCAACCCCAGCGATCGCGCGACAGACTGGTCAGGCGTCAGCGCCAGTATCGGAACCCGCGGGCGTTCGCGCGCGGCCAAAGCAGCCGTCGACCCCGACCGCGTGTAACAGCAGATCGTTTTCAACTCGGTCGTTTCAGCAATTTCACGCGCCGCCGATGTGATCGCCTCGGACACTGTGTTTCTGCATGGGGTTCTGGTTGCCTCTATCGTCTCTCGATAGCCCGGGTCCTGCTCTGTTTCTTCGGCAACCGCGTTCATCATTTGAACCGCGGCGATGGGGAACTGACCGGCAGCAGACTCGGCAGACAGCATCACCGCATCCGCGCCGTCATAAATTGCAGAGGCCACATCTGACACTTCTGCCCGTGTTGGCACCGGGCTGCTGGTCATGCTTTCCAGCATCTGCGTGGCTACGATGACCGGTTTGCCTGCATCCCGACAAGCACGCACGAGTTGCTTTTGGATCGACGGCACCTTCTGCACAGGCAGTTCAACGCCCAGATCGCCGCGCGCAACCATTATTGCGTCCGATGCCGTCAGGATTTCGTCGAAACTATCCACCGCCGTCGGCTTTTCGATCTTGCTGAGTATTTTCGCGCGACCCTTTGCTAGATCACGGGCCTCATCGACATCGGCGGCACGCTGAACAAAGGATAACGCCAGCCACTCGACACCAAGCTCGCACACGAACTCAAGGTCCGACCGATCTTTTTCGGACAGGGCTGCCAGCGGCAAAACCACGTCCGGCACATTTACACCCTTGCGGTTCGAGATTTGCCCTCCGACCACAACACGGCAATCGGCGTAGGTCTCGCCGCAGTCTTCCACTGACAGGCGGATCAGACCGTCATTGACCAACAAGGTGGCCCCCGGCGCCAAAGCCGCAAAAATTTCGGGGTGCGGCAGCTGAACACGCGTCGCGTCGCCCGACGCATCATTCAGGTCAAATCGAAACGTTTGCCCGTCGACGAGCGCTTCACTGCCTTGACTGAATACGCCACAGCGCAGTTTGGGTCCCTGCAAGTCCGCCAGAATACAAATCGGAGATCCCATATCCGCCTCGACCTTACGGATCGTTGCGTGAACCGCGGCGATATCCTCGTGCTGGCCGTGGCTCATGTTCAGGCGAAAAACATCCGCCCCTTCAGTCTTCAACGCGCGAATGGTTTCGTACGAATTCGAGGCCGGTCCGAGCGTTGCGACAACTTTTACACTTCTGGTTCTGGTCATGTGACCTCCGGCTTTCGCTTCTTTCGCGGGCACGCCCGTTACCGCTAACAAGCAAGTATCGCGCAAAAAGTCAACATAGTCGCTCACTAAAAACGGTCATATATGCGCGAAGTGTGAGTATTTCTGTTCTATTTAGGGAAATTCACTTGCGAATACCTGTTCATTCGCGCATTTTCGCTGAAACCGAGGCCATATTCATGCTCAGCCGAAACCGAAAATCCGAAATCCTACGTATCGCGCAAGACGAAGGCACAATCCGTGTCGAAGACCTTGCCAGCCGTTTTGAGGTTGCCGAACAGACAATTCGTCGGGATTTGGCGCAGTTGTCCGAAGCCGGGCAGCTAGAACGTGTTCACGGCGGTGCAGTCTTGTCTTCTGGTATTGGCAATCTGGACTATGTGCAGCGCCGCAACCGAAACACCGAAGGCAAAGCGAGCATTGGTCGGGAATGCGCGCGCCACATTCCCAATGGGTCGACCGTTTTTATCAATATCGGCACAACGACCGAGGCCGTAGCGCGCGAGATGCTGACCCACAAAGACCTGCTTGTGGTGACTAACAGCCTGAATACGGCCAATATTCTGGCCTCAAACCCTAATATCGAGATTGTAGTCGCAGGTGGATCATTGCGTCGGACGGATGGCGGGTTGCTGGGCAATCTCACGACGCAAGTGGTTGATCTATTCAAGTTTGATCATGCTATTATTAGCTGCGCTGGTATTGATGCGGACTTTGATCTGTTGGATTTCGACTTCCAGGAAGTCCGCGCGACCAAATCCATCATACGCCAAACCAAGTCCACATTTGTTGTGGCCGACAGCTCGAAACTGCTGCGCTCTGCTCCGGGTCGGATTGGTAATCTTGGCGACGCAGATACGTTGTTCACAGACGCTCCGCTCCCGCCTGACATGGCCCAGCGTTCGGCCGAGCTTGATACTTCCATAGTGATCGCTGCGTCCTGAGGACAACGCCGGGGCCGCCAAAGCAACCCCGGCGCAGTGTTAACTGGCCAACCGCTCAAACAGCCGCGCGACCGCTTCTGCGCCCGGATCAACATGCCCACGCAACTGGTCGGCGTTTATGTAGGATGCCCGCCCAGCGCGCGCGCGCAACATCGTTGCGGTTTTGTCGGCACCCGCCCGGGCAGCCACAGCCGCATCAGGAAGGCCATTCTCCAACTTGTCCAATGCAGGTTTCAGCGCGTCAATCATCGTCCGGTCACCCGGTTGCGCACCCCCGATTTCCTGCATGCGATTGAGACCAACGTGCAAAGAGTCCCGCATCGTCTGACCGCTGGAGGCCGCATCGCCCGCCGCCGCAAAGAAGATCGCCAGCAATACGCCGGACGAACCACCCATTGTCTGGCTAAGCTCTTGCCCGATCGCGCGGTAGAGCTGTGTGTGATCCGCCAATGGCAACCTGTCCATCGCCGCAATCAACGCGCGGGCCGCACCGGCCAGCGTCGATCCCGTATCGCCGTCACCAGATTTGGCATCCAGTGCATTCAGATCCGCTTCGGCAGCGATAAGGATTTCGCAGCATCGCGTCAGGAATGAACGCGTTTCGGGGTGGTCCGAAGCGAGCGGCTTTATCGGCTTCAACCCATCTGGCAAATCCAGCACGGGAACCTCAACCACCGCGTTTACACCCGGCCACGCGCTCAGAGGCGTTTTGGCTTGCAGAGCCATCAGGTCCTCGGCCGAAGCCGGGAAAAGTGAAATCGAGAAACCGCGCATTTCAAGAGATGTCATCATTGCGGCTGGCCCCACGATGTGACTGATCTGCGATGCGATAGACGAGTTGGTCAATTCATGTGCCAGAATGGACATCTCGAGAACGGAAGCACCGCCAAGGTTGTTCAATAGCGCGACATAACGCTGACCGGGTTCCATCTTTGAACTTAACTTGTCGACCATCATGCCGATCGCCGTTTTCGCGTCCGAGTAGTCAACCTGTTCTATGCCAGCCTCACCATGGATACCCAAACCAAGTTCGGCCTTGCCCCGGGGGATCCGATCCTCTTTCGGGGCACCGGGGATCGTGCAGGTGTCCAACGACATGCCAATCGAACACGTACCCGCAATGACTCTTTCCGCGGCAGCCGTCACAGAGGCCAGATCGGCCCCGTTTTCCGCCAGTGCCCCGGCGACTTTATGCACAAACAGGGTTCCCGCGACGCCGCGTGCCTGCGGCAGATCAGGCAGGGCGACATCGTCGTCAACGATCACGATGTTAACGTTCAGCCCGAATGCGCGTGCACGCTCGGCCGCTAAACCAAAATTCAGCCGGTCACCGGTGTAGTTCTTGACGATCAAAAGGCACCCTGCCGGTCCTGTCACAGCCAGAATGCCCGCAAGAACCGCATCAACCGAAGGTGAGGCAAAGACGTCCCCACAAACCGCAGCCGTCAGCATGCCTTCGCCAACGAACCCCGCATGCGCGGGCTCGTGCCCGGAACCACCACCAGAAACCAAAGCGACTTTGGACTTGTCCCAATCGGTTCGCACGACAACACGAATATGCGGATAGCCGTCCAACCGCGCCAGCCGACCACCAGATGTTGCTATTTCTCCATCTACTGCCTCGGCAACGATGTCTTCTTTTTTGTTTATGAAATGGGTCATGTCGATCTCTTTCACTGGATCCGAGCGCCAGAGGCGTCAAAGAAAAACGGGTTATTCGGGGCGATCTTGACGATATCGCCTGATTTCAGCGGGGTATGGGCATCGGTAACCGTGATCAGGTCATGATCTTTGAAAGACAGATGCAAACGCGTCTGATCGCCCAGATGTTCGACGCGGGTCACCAAACTGTCCTGACCATCGCCCTGACCAATCTGTTCTGGCCGCAGCCCGATGGATTTGGCCCCTGTCGGGGCGTGACCAAAGATATCGGCTGGCAGAATGTTGATCCGTGGCTGACCGAGGCGGCTGGCCGCGTAGATACTGACCGGGTCTTCGTAAATCTCGCGCGGGGTGCCGAATTGAACCAGTTTGCCGTGGTCCAGGACGCCGACATGCGTGGCCATGGTCATCGCTTCGATCTGGTCATGCGTGACATACAAAAGCGTTGCGCCGCTGTCCGCCTGAATGCTTTTAAGCTCGACCCGCAGGTCTGCACGCAGCTTTGCGTCCAATGAGCTGAGAGGTTCGTCCATCAGGTAGACTTCGGGGTTGCGCACCAATGCGCGGCCAATCGAAACACGCTGCATTTCACCACCAGAAAGCGCCGTGGCTTTGTTTTCCAGTTTATGCCCGATCTGCAACGTCTCAGCGACACGATGCACCTTGATCTTGATTTCGTCCTCAGGGGTTTTCAGCAGCGGAGAGCGCAGCGGAAAAGCCAGGTTTTCATACACCGTCAGGTGCGGGTACAGCGAGTATTGCTGGAACACCATCGCCACATTGCGCTGCGCCGGGGTCAACCCGTTCAGCGACTGACCATCCATCAACACGTCACCTTCATCGGGGTTGTCCAGCCCCGACACCATGCGCAGCGTGGTAGTTTTGCCCGCGCCGGTCGGCCCAAGTAACACCACAAACGCACCGTCCGGGATCGTCATCGAAACGCCGTCCAACGCGACCGTGTCGCCATAGGTTTTCGTCACATTTCTAAGCTCGACCTCAGCCATGGCTCAGAACTCCTTCGTTTCCGGCGGACAACACCGCCCTGCCCTTTTCGGTATCGAACACGGTGATCGTGCGTTCATCAAAACGTAAACCCGTCTTTTCACCGACCTCTACCCGGTCGCTGGATGGGACCCGAGCCTTGATTTCACCGTTCGGGGTATTCAGCGTCACGATTTGGGTTGTGCCCAGATATTCGGTCGCCATCACCTCACCGCGATAGCTGGAGCCGTCATCCAGGTGCACATGTTCAGGGCGCACGCCCAATGCCAGATCTCCGCGCGCGCCGCCATGCTGTTCGGGAATGCGGATCTCGCTATCGGCAAGATTGACCGAAGTGGTGCCACTGCCGACAATGCCGTGGAAATTCAGGAAATTCATCGCGGGCGAGCCGATGAAACTGGCCACGAACATCGTCGCGGGCCAATCGTAGATATCCTGCGGAACACCAAACTGTTCGACTACGCCGTGGTTCATGACCACGATCTTGTCGCCCATTTGCATCGCCTCCAACTGATCATGGGTCACGTAAACCGTTGTTGCCCCCATCCGGTCATGCAAGGCGCGCAATTCCTCGGACATATGCTCGCGGAATTCTGCGTCCAGTGCTCCCAGTGGCTCATCCATGAAGAACGCCTTGGGATCGCGCACAATGGCGCGCCCCAAGGCCACGCGCTGACGGTCTCCTCCAGACAGGCCGCCAACTGGTTTTTTCAGAATGTCGGTGATCCCCAGAATCTGGGCGACCTCATCCACCTTCTTTTTTACCTGCGCCTTGGGCATTCCCTGGCTCAGCAATGGATAGCTGATGTTCTTGCCGACGTTCATATGTGGGTAGAGCGCGAACATCTGGAACACAAAGGCGATATCACGCTGGCTGGCGGGCTTCATGCCCACCTCTTCGCCGTCGATGTAAATCTCGCCGCTGGTCGGCAGTTCAAGCCCGGCCATCATCCGCAAGGTCGTGGTCTTGCCGCAGCCTGAGGGGCCAAGAAGCATGAAGAACTCACCATCTTCGATTGTGAAACTCGACGACTGCACCGCGGTGAAAGTCCCGAAATCCTTGCGCACGTTTTCAATTCTGATCTGTGCCATGTGTTTACTCCGGGAAGTGGCTGACGATGATGAACATCACCGTGCCAATCAGCGTGACGATGAAGGAATAGGTGAAAAGCGCCAGCACGAAGGGCTGCATCAGCATGATCACACCCAACGCGATGAGGATCGAGGCCACCATTTCCCAAGGTCCACGGCGCAGCCGCAGCAGGCCATTGATAAAGCTACTCATTTGCGTACCGCTCCGAATGTAATGCCACGCAACAGGTGCTTGCGCAGAAGGATGGTGAAGACCATGACCGGCACCAGGAAGATCGTCGCCCCGGCGGCCACGGCGGGCCAGTCCTTGCCGCCAACCCCGATGATGGTCGGGATAAAGGGCGGCGCGGTTTGCGCAGTGCCCGAGGTCAGCAGGACAGCAAAAGCGTATTCGTTCCACGCAAAGATCAGGCAGAAGATCGCGGTTGAGGCGATACCAGTGGCTGCTTGCGGCAGTACCACTTTGTAAAAGGCCTGAAAGCGGGTGTATCCGTCGATCAGCGCAGCCTCTTCGTATTCCACTGGGATCTCGTCGATGAACCCTTTCAACAGCCAGACCGACAGGGACAGGTTCACCGCCGTATACAGCAGGATCATCCCCAGATGCGTGTCGTTCAGCCCCAACTGCCGGAACATCAGAAAGATCGGGATCGCCACCGCAATCGGCGGCATCATCCGGGTCGACAGGATGAAAAACAGCAGATCGTCCTTGAGCGGCACCCGGAACCGGCTGAACGCGTAGGCCGCAGCAGTGCCCAGCACCATACACAGGAAGGTCGATCCAAACCCGATGATGACCGAGTTTAAGAACCGCTCGCCATAGCGCGATGCCCCGGTTATCACCTGCCCCTGCTCGCGCACCATTTCATCGTACCAAGTCTCTGGCGGCGGCAGCGCGGCCAGATCATCTTCATTCATGCGCGTACGTTGGGTGAACAGGTTGACGTAGCCTTCCAGCGTCGGCTCGAACACAACCTTCGGCGGGTAAGCGATGGAATCTGCCGGCGATTTGAACCCGGTGGCAATAATCCACACCAAAGGCAGGATCGTGATGATTGCGTAAAGTACGACGGCACTTCCCGCGACCCACTTCGTCCGGTTGGACGGCTCTGTAACAGAAAAGCTCATCTTTCTTTTACCTTGTTCAGGGCTTTGACGTAGATCGAAGCCAGTCCAAAGACGGTGACGAACAGGATGACCGCGTAGGCCGAGGAATAACCGGTGCGCCATTTCTCGAACGCTTCACGCTTGAGGTCGATCGAGGTCAGGGTCGTGGTGTTGCCCGGCCCGCCACCGGTCAGCTGCACTACCAGGTCGAACATCTTGAAGTTCTCGATCCCGCGGAACAGGACGGCCAGCATCAGGAACGGCAGCGCCATCGGGATCGTAATCGTCCAAAACTGCCGCCATTTGCTGGCGCGGTCGCATTCTGCTGCCTCATAGATCGAGTCCGGGATCGAACGCAGACCCGCCAGGCAGATCAGCATCACAAAGGGCGTCCACATCCAGGTATCCGCGATCACAATGGCCCAAGGGGCCAGATTAACATCCCCGATCATCGAAAAGCTGGCCGGATCGCCGCCAGTGAAGAACGTCACCACATAGTTGAACAGACCGATTTGTGGCTGGTACAGGAACGTCCAGAAGTTCCCGACAACCGCGGGGCTAAGCATCATCGGGAACACGATGATCGTGGTCCACATGTCGTTGCCCTTGAACTTCATGTTCAACAGAAAAGCCAGCGCAAAGCCGATCAGAACCTGCAGGACAATTGTCCAGATCAGGAAATGGGCCGTGGCCTGCATCGTCATCCACGTATCGCTGTCGGTCAGGATACGCTCGTAATTGCGCAAGCCGACAAAGTCGATTTCACGGTTGGGACGGTTCACCCTGTAGTTGGTAAAGCTCAGCCGGATGGTCCAGATCAGCGGAAAGATGTTGACGGCCAACAGCAGGAAAATGGACGGCGCGACAAAAATCCAGGCGATGGCCCGATCAGACAACCCGCGCACTTTCCGGGCCATCGGCTCGGGTGTCGCTTTGGCGATCTTATCCATCGGTGTATGTATCATGGTTTTGGTCCTTCATCGGCGGGCAGGTAGACGACCACCGAAGTTGGCAGATTGCTCCCGGTTGATGCCATACCAACCGGGAGAGGGAGAGCCGGGCCCAAGCAGAGGCCCGGCAGGGAGTTTTGAATTTAGATTTTGCCTTCGTCTTCGAAGGTCTCGGTCCAATCGTCGACCAAGCCATCCAAAGCATCTTTGGCCGTTCCGTTGCCCGCGATGACATAGTCATGAACGCGCTGCTGCATCGCCAGCAGCAATTCGGCATAGGCCGGTTCTGCCCAGAAATCCTTTACGATTGCCATCGAGTCCAGGAATGTCTGCGCGTAAGGCTGGCTGGTCGCGAATTCGGGATCTTCGACCACTGCCTTGAGGGCCGAGTAGCCGCCCAGCTCCCACCAGCGGGCCTGAATTTCGGGCTGCGCAAACCACTTGATGTATTCAAGGGCCGCGTCTTGCTTATCCGAGTAGGATACGACCGAAATCCCCTGCCCGCCCAGTTGCGCAAACTGGCCGTTCGGACCTGCGGGGTTCGGGAAATAGCCGGATTTGCCGCCACCCACATTCGGGTCGGCCTCGACCCCGGGCCAGATGAAGGCAAAGTTCATCTGCAATGCGACCTGACCGGACTTATAGGCATCGATATTCTCGCCCATGTACCAGTTGGAAGACCCCGGAGGCGTCGCTGTGTCATACAGCTCTTTGTAGAACTCCAGACCCGCAACGGCTTCATCCGAATTTACGAAACCGTCCAGTTCATAGGGGCTGTCAGGGTTACCGTATTCGAACCCGTAATTATAGAGCGCGTTCGTCACGCCCATTGTGATGCCCTCGGACCCGCGCTCGGTATAAATCGCAGCCCCGTAAACAGTGGTGCCATCGATATCACGTCCTTGGAAGAACTGGGCGATATCTTTTAGTTCATCCAATGACGCTGGAACATCCAGATCGCGGCCATATTTTTCTTTGAATTCAGCCTGCAGTTCCGGGCGCTCAAACCAGTCTTTGCGATAGGTCCAACCCACAACGTCACCAAATGCGGGCAGCGCCCAGTAATTCGGCGTGTTCTTTGGCCATTCCGCATAACCCGTCACAGTGGCCGGGATGAAGTCATCCATTGTGATGCCTTCAGCATCGAAAAAGTCGTTCAGCTTGACGTAATGCCCGTTCTCGGCGCCGCCGCCGATCCACTGACTGTCGCCAATCATCAAGTCGCACAGCTTACCGCCCGAGTTAAGCTCGTTCAGCATCCGGTCCGCAAAGTTGGGCCACGGCACGAATTCGAAATTCATGTTGTGACCTGACTTTTCCTCAAAGTCCTTGCTCAACTCGATCAGCGCATTCGCCGGATCCCAAGACGCCCAGCAAAGCGTCAGATCTTCGGCCTGTGCGGCCCCCGATGCACCAATCAAGGCGGCTGCCGCCACGGTGTATTTCAAGTTCGCTTTCATTTGTTGGTTCCTCCCAAATGATCTGCGCCGATGATTCAAGCGGCGACTCGTGTGTGACACCCTTGATATTTGAGGTACGTACCTCAGATCAAGACTTTTTTGAGGCACGTACCTCATTTCGCTTGCATGTGCCTTTTGATTCAGCAAATATTTCCTTGGATTTTCGAGTGAAGAACACGCCATGCGACCTACAACCAAAGATCTGGCAAAAGCCGCAGGCGTTAGCCTGGCTACGGTTGATCGCGTTCTCAACGAACGGCCCGGCGTTCGAAAAAAGACGGTCGAAGCCGTCAACAAGGCGATTGAGGAGATCGGATTCGTCCGCAATCTTTCGGCCGCCAATCTGGCCAAGAGCAAACATTACAGGTTTCAGTTTTTGCTGCCCCGACGCGGTGACCTGTTCATCTCGGAACTGCGGGACCGTATCTCTGAGACCAACATGGGCCTTTCCGCCGAGGGGCTGGAAGTATCGCATCGCGAAATCTCTCAGGCAGACCCCCACCTGATTGCGCAGACCCTCTTGAAGGTCCGGCCCGAAGAGGTTGACGGTGTTGCCCTCATGGCACCGGAATCACCGCAGGTGCGCGACGCAACTGTTCGGCTACAGGAAAAAGGCGTTCAGGTGGTTAATCTGATTTCCGGTCAACGCGATACGGATTTCGTCGGGATCGACAACCACGCCGCAGGCGCGACCGCAGCCCGTCTTTTGGGCCGCTTCATTTGTGGACGCGAGGGTAAGATCGTCGTTGTGTCTGAAACGATGAACGCCCGTGATAGCCTTGAACGACGTCGCGGCTTTGATCAGGTGCTGACACAGGACTACCCAAACCTAACCGCCCTGCCCTCGCTTGAAACGCACGGGGATGAGGCCCGCGCCCATGAGATCATCGCGAATACGCTGAAAAACAACTCGGGCATCGTTGCCGCCTATATCATGAGCTCAGAAGCGCGGACGCCGCTCGATGCGCTATGTCAAAAGACAGATCCCAAGGCGCTGACCGTCGTTGCCCACGAATTGACGCGGCGCACGCGTCAGGGGCTACTGGACGGCGAATTGGATGCCGTCATCGCACAGAACCCGGGTCACCTGGTGCGTAGTTCAGTCCGGCTTTTGCGGGCACGGTGCGACAAAAGAAAAATCATGAAGACGCAGGAACAAATCCGCATCGAAATCCTGATTCAGGAAAACCTGCTGCCGCTACAGAGTATGGAAGACCCCTCAAACTCAGTCGATTGACGGACGGCCCACGACTTGCGCAGAAAAAAATACCTACCGCCCCAGAGCTTCAAAAAACCGTTGAAAATCCACGCTTCGCAGAGGATTAGTGAGAGACGGGCGCAGATCCAATCAAACGTCTTACCATCTTAAGACGCCGGGGACAGACTATAGCGGACAGATGCATGAGATCTAAGATCAGCCTCAAACAATTACAGGCCCTTGAAACCGTTGTGCGTTTAGGCAGCTTTACCCAGGCCGCAAAAGAGCTTGGCGTATCGCAACCCACCGTGTCCAATCTGGTCAATTCCCTGGAACAGCAATATCAGTGCCGATTACTTGATCGTTCTGGTTCAGTTATTACGTCCACAGACCTTTTGAATAAAATCCGGGGCGACATTAAAGCCTTGATTGCCCTGCGCAACGACATTGACGATCAGCTGTCTGCCGCACGCAACCTGCATTCCGGGAACTTTCAGATTGGCTATTCCACATATCAGATCGCGATGCCGCTGATATCCGAGTTCGTACGATCCTTTCCCTCGGTCGAAGTGACAGCACGCACGTTGGCGTCTCATGACTTGATGCCTCTGCTTTACACGGGCGAATTCGATGTTGGGTTGATCACGGCCAAAGAACTGCCACCCGATCTGGCGGGAACCAAAATATCTGAAACCCAAATTGGCCTAGTTCTACCCCATGATCATCCACTGGCCGACTCGGCCAAGGTGACCTGGACCGATGTTGCACAGCTAAAACTGATTCAGCGTGAACCCAGCTCTTCCACACGCCAGATTTTCGACGCAGCGGCCCGAGTGTCTCGGGTAAACCTCACAACGATTCTGGGTCTTGGCTCCTGGGGATCCATTCGGACGCTAGTCACATCGGGCGTCGGCGTCGGCGTTGCTTTCGCTCAGGAATGCAAAGATGAGCCGGGCGTTAAATTCGTGCCCGTTCAGGACAGAAACCTGAAAGCGTATCATTTTCTGGCCTGTTTACCGGCAATGCGGCACACATCCGCTGTGTCGAATTTTTTCAAGATCGCAGAAGAAATGCGGGATTGTGATGCTTTCATGTCAGCGGATGCATCATAGCTTTTTCCTATTTATCAATAACCATCATAATTTTGTTAACTTCCAGCACTAGCGCTCTCTCGTCACACAAACGCAGGGATGGCTATGAAGCTTCGCACCTCTCTTCTTTCTTTCACCGCATTGGCCGCACTGGGAACACCCGCTCTGGCCGCTTGCCCCATTGCAACCGTCGCCGACCCAATGGGTCTGGAGCCTGTATTCCCACAACAGTTGGAACTGGTTGAACTGCAGAACGCAGCATCATGCGAACTGGGTTTTGCAGAAAACCCATCGATCGCTGATCTGAACGCGCGCATCCTGGGCAACGCTGATCTGGCTCCCGTCGCAGACCGCCTGCCTACTGAGCCGCTTGTTGTTATGCCTTACGACACCATTGGTCAGTATGGCGGCACCATCACCGGCCTGTCCAAAGGCACGGAATCGGGCACCTCGGACCTTTTGTCGGTGCGCCACGTGAATTTCGTGCGTTATGCCGATGATCTGCAGACTGTCGTTCCCAACATCGCCAAAGCATGGTCCTGGAATGACGACTACACTCAGCTGACAATCGTGCTGCGTGAAGGTCACAAATGGTCGGATGGCGCGCCCTTCACTGCAAGCGATGTCGAGTTCTGGCTGAACGACGTCATCTACAACCCTGACGTCTATGACAAAACACCAGATCGTTGGCTGTTCGCGGGCGAGCAGGCTCAGGTAGAGGCTGTCGACGACACCACCGTCAAATTCACCTTCCCTGTTCCGACACCTGGCATTCTGAATCGCTTTGCCGTCGACTACGGTCAGCCGTTCCAGCCCAAGCACTTCCTGGGCCAGTTCATGCCCAAGCACAACGAGAACGCAGAATCGCTGGCGCAGGAATACGGCTTTGAAAACGCTGCTGCCGCGGTTGATTTCTACTATGGTGGTTCCGACTGGAAAGACGTGCCCAGCCCGCTGCTGAAAGACGCTGAAAAAGCTGCCAAGATCGGTCGCGCCGTCGTGCCGACGCTGGAAAGCTATATCGTTGTCGAAGAAACAGCCGAAGGCCGTAAATTGGTGGCCAACCCATATTTCCACCAGGTCGACACCGCAGGTAACCAGCTGCCCTATATCAACGAAATCGTTGAGACCTATGTGGGCGACAAAGAGGTGCAGAACCTCAAGATCATGAACGGCGACGTTGTCTGGAAACAGCAGGCTGTCTTCCTCGAAGACTTCCCGCTGCTAAAGGAAAACGAAGGTAATGGTGGCTATACCATCAACTTCGCCCCCACCTTTGGTGAGAACGTATTCTATTCGTTCAACCGCACCCATCAGGACCCGGTTCTGCGCGAAATCTTCAACGACGTTCGCTTTAACCGCGCCATGTCGATGGCGATGAACCGCGACGAGATCAACGAGATCGTCTATCTGGGTCAGGGCACCCCGATGCAGGGTGTGCCTGCGGAACCCAAAACCGTGTCCTTTGTCTCGGACGAAGTTCTGAACCGCGACATCGCCTATGATCCCGCAGCCGCCAAGGCGCTGTTGGCCGAGATGGGCCTGACCGACGCGGATGGCGACGGCACGCTGGAACGCCCCGATGGCAAGCCGTTGGTTGTGCGTCTGGTCTACTCGTCACAGGGTGCGCCTGTGAAGATGCAGGAACTGGTCCGCGACTACTGGTCGGCGGTCGGCGTGCGCGTTGACCTGAAAGAGGTCACCTCGGACGAATACCGCGCCTCGGGCAACAACAACGATCTGGACCTGACCGTATGGAAATATGACGGCAATGCCGGCCCGACCATCAGCCAGGACGTGACCGTTTTCGTTCCGCCCTTCGGTGATTTCTTCAACCCCGGCACCGGGTTTGGCTGGGCTGCGTGGAAAACCAGTGGCGGCAGCGAAGGCATCGAACCGCCCGCAGACATCAAGAAGCTGTGGGACCTGAGCGAAAAGTTCATCCAGGTTGAAATGGGCACCGATGAAAGCAACCAGTTGGGCGAAGAGATCGTCAAGATCCACACCGACAACATGCTGAAAATCGGCACCGTTGGCGACATTGTGGCCCCGTTCCTGTATCGCAACGACCTCCAGAACGTGAAGCCGATCAAGTCGAAAACCTACGACTTCTACTGGACCTATCCATACCGCCCGTCGCAGTGGTGGCTGGAACAATAACAAAGGCGACAGCCTGAAAATGATGCCGGAACGCAGCCCGTCTGCGTTCCGGTTTCGGCCCTGAGGGGCCTGATGGGGGACACCGTTTTGCTAAGATTCACTCTCGAGCGTTTCATCGGAATGATCGTCACGATGCTGTTGGTATCGGTAATGGTCTTCCTGATCATGGAATTGCCACCGGGCGATTACGCTGATCGCTATGCTTTTCGCAAATACTCGGGAACGGGGGTGAATGTTACCGAAGCGGATATCGAGGCCATTCGGCGCGATCTGGGTTTGGATAAACCCATGTTGCTGCGCTACTTCGACTGGATCGGCGGCATCGTTCTGCATTGGGATTTTGGACAGGCTTTCGCTTTTGAAACTTCGGTGACCAAAGTGATCGGGGACAAGGTTTGGCTGACCGCCGGTATCTTGTTCTCAACCTTGCTGCTGACCTACATCGTATCGATCCCCATCGGCATCTTTGCTGCGGTACGACGTGGGTCAGCAGTCGACTATGGGCTGACCGTATTTTCATACCTGGGTCTCGCATTGCCGAATTTTCTGATGGCCTTGGTCATGCTGTATTTCGCGAACCGCTGGTTCGGCGCCGATATCGGCGGGTTGTTTTCAGATCAGTACCGTGATGCGCCCTGGTCGATGGCCAAGTTCTGGGACATGCTCAAACACCTTTGGCTGCCCGCA
The DNA here is from genome assembly GCF_056533365.1 of Ruegeria sp. G5. Lineage (NCBI taxonomy): Bacteria > Pseudomonadati > Pseudomonadota > Alphaproteobacteria > Rhodobacterales > Roseobacteraceae > Ruegeria > Ruegeria sp. G5. The sequence goes on from NZ_JBQFOK010000016.1 coordinate 16,942, forward strand.
GTCGTCCTGGCATGGTCAGCCGTCGCGATCCAGATCCAGACGGTTCGTGCCACAATGTCGGATGAGCTGAACAAGCTGTCCGTCACCGCCGCCCGCGCCCGCGGTGTGCCCGAGATGAAGTTGCTGATCAAATACCCGACGCGCCTGGCGATCAACCCGGTCGTCTCGACCATCGGGTTTGACGTCAACCGTATCTTTTCCGAGTTGCCAATCGTCGCTGTCGTGCTCGGCCTGACCGAGCTGGGAGAGCTGTTGCTGCGCGCTTATCTGGACCTCGACATGAACGTAGCCGGGGCGATCTTGCTGATGCTGACCTTCGCAATTGTGTTCATGAACTTCATTTCCGACCTTTTGCTGGCGTGGCTGGACCCGCGCATCAAACTGGGGGCCTGATCCATGACAGATGCAACTCACCAAGCGGATTCCAAGGCCGAAGAAGCGCGGCTAAAGTACTATTCAGCCTCACAGTGGACGCTGATCTGGTGGCGCTTCCGTCGCCACCGTGCAGCCATGATCGCGGCTTCGCTTTTGGGCCTTATGGCGCTGGCTGGTATCTTTGCCGAATTCGTTGCGCCCTATGGTCCGGTGACCCGAGACACGAACTATATCGAAGGCGCGCCACAAGTACCGCGCTTCTGTGATGCGCAAGGATGTTCGGCTTTTCCCTTCGTGAATGGCACAAAAACCGAACGTGACCCTGTCACCCTGCGCGCGATCTCGGTGCCGGACCCCGAAGTGCGCCACTATATTAAATTCTTCGTCAAGGGAGAGCCTGTAAAACTGTTAGGCTTTATCCCAATTGACCGGCATTTGGTGGGGCTCAGCCCCGATGTGGACCAGAAAATCCACTTCTGGGGCACCGATGATTTGGGGCGCGACGTGTTCAGTCGCACCATCTATGCCACGCGCACCTCGCTATCGATTGGGGTTATCGGGGTTATGATTTCTTTCGTTCTGGCGCTGATTATTGGCGGTGTTGCCGGGTATTTCAGTGGCATGATCGACAATGTCATACAGCGCGTAACCGAGGTGATCCGCGTTGTTCCCATCATCCCGCTCTATATGGGTTTAGCCGCCGCCATGCCCAAGGAATGGTCGACCACGCAGGTCTATTTCGCGATGACGCTTATCCTTGGCCTGTTTGGCTGGCCCACGCTGGCGCGGCGGATCCGCTCACAGCTGCTGTCGATCCGCAACGAAGACTATGTGGTTGCAGCCCGTCTGGCGGGTGCACGCCCGCGCCGGATCATCGCACAGCATATGCTGCCAAGCTTTACCAGCTTTATCATCGTCGACCTTGTGATCAGCTTCCCCTACATGATCCTGTCTGAAACGGCCCTGTCTTTTGTTGGTCTCGGCCTGCGCCCGCCATCAGTTTCATGGGGCGTTCTGCTGCAACAGGCACAATCCGTCCGCGCCATCGAGCAGACGCCCTGGCTGTTTATTCCCGCAATTTTTGTTGTGGTCGCCGTTCTCGCCTTCACCGTCATTGGCGATGGCCTGCGTGATGCCGCTGATCCCTATTCGGAGGCGAACTGACATGTCCAAAATGCTGAGCGTGGAAAACCTGTCGATCTCATTCAATACAGGCGAAGGTGTCATTACCCCCGTCCAGGGTGTGTCCTTCGGCGTCGAGGCCGGTAAGACACTCGGCCTGGTGGGTGAATCCGGTTCAGGTAAATCCATATCGACCAAAGCCCTGATGCAATTGCTGCCTGGTAATGCATCGCTGGGTCATGACACGCGATTGACCTATACCGACAAGAACGGGAAAGAGATCACGTTGGGCAATCTCAAACCCGGCAGCAAAGAGCTTCGGCGTATCAGAGGTGGTGAGATCGGGATGATCTTTCAGGAACCGATGGCCAGCTTTTCGCCGGTATACACGATTGGCAACCAGATGATGGAGGCCATCATGCTGCATCGTGGCCTCAAAAAACGCGAGGCACGGGAATACGCGATCGAAATGCTGAACAAGGTGGGCATTTCCAACGCAACTGCGCGCGTCGACCAGTATCCGCACGAATTGTCAGGGGGGATGCGCCAGCGTGCGATGATTGCGCTGACTTTGTCCGCAGGCCCAGCCCTGTTGATCGCGGACGAACCAACCACTGCTCTGGACGTGACAATTCAGGCGCAAGTGCTTGATTTGATGCGTGATCTGCAGCGTGATTTAGGTATGGGCATGATCTTTATCACCCATGATCTGGGCGTGATCGCACAAATTGCAGACGATGTGGCCGTCATGTACCTGGGCACCATTGTCGAACGTGGACCAGCACGCGACGTTATCCGCAACCCGCAACATCCCTATACGCAGGGTCTGCTTGACGCGATCCCAAGCGTCGACCACCTGCATGATCGGTTGAAGCCAGTTCCGGGCGACATCCCAAGCCCGACAGCGCGCCCTACAGGGTGCCCCTTTCACACACGCTGCGCGCATAGCATCGCCGGCACATGCGACGTGCGCGAACCTGCTGAAACGACACCACTGCCCGGCCGCTCTGTCCGTTGCTGGCTGCACGACCAAAAAGATCGGAGCGCGGCATGACCCCGAAAGACGACACCCTGATCGAAGTAAAGGACCTGTCGGTTCATTTCCCGATCAAGACCCGTAAGATGTTCAAGACCCAAGTCCAGATGCTGCGTGCCGTGGATGGCGTAACCTTTGACATCAAACGCGGCGAAACCGTTGGTCTGGTTGGCGAATCCGGATCAGGCAAAACCACCGTCGGGCGCGCAATCCTGCGGGCGATAGACCCGACCGATGGCGAGGTGATTTTCCATCGCAAGAAAAAGGGCGACATTGATCTGGCCCATGCGTCCGAGGCCGAGCTGCGCAAGGTCCGCTCCAAGATGAACATGGCCTTCAGCGAAGGTGGGATCCAAGTGCATACATTGGCAGGTGACGTGCTGCGCGCTTTCAGGCCAGAGATGAGCCTTGTTTTTCAAGACCCCTACTCATCGCTGAATCCGCGTATGACGGTGCGCGACATTATCGCCGAACCTTTGGTTGCGTCCGGCAAATTCAAGAATCGGGAAAAGATTGATGCGCGTGTGCGCGAGATCGCCGCGCGTTGTAAGCTAAACCTGGAACATCTGCGGCGGTTCCCGCATGCGTTTTCCGGCGGGCAGCGCCAGCGTATCTGTATCGCCCGGGCTTTGGTATCAAAACCGAAATTCGTCGTGTGTGATGAAAGCGTTTCTGCATTGGATGTTTCGATTCAGGCAGAAATCGTCAATCTGCTGAAGGACCTCCAAGAAGAGATGGGCGTGTCCTTTTTGTTCATTGCCCATGATCTGAGTGTCGTCGCGCAGATGTCGCATCGGGTTGCCGTGCTATATGTAGGGAAATTCGTCGAATACGCCCCAACTGAAAAGCTGTTTTTCAACCCTAAGCATCCATACACCCACGCATTGCTCAGCGCTATTCCAACCGCTGACCCCGATGCCAATTTTGAACCAATCCGCCTGCAGGGTGAAATTCCGAACCCGCTTGACGCCCCATCTGGGTGTCGCTTTCACACACGTTGTCCTTTTGCAAAAGACCGCTGCAAAGCCGAAGTGCCAGAGTGGCGTGAGGTGGACAAAGAGCACTTTGTTGCGTGCCATTTTGCCGATTCATTTGACTTTAGTCGAAGGTGAGGTGTCTGAGGTGTTGGGATCACGGACAAGATTGCGCGGTGATCCCAGAGAACGGGCTGTCACTCAGAACAGAAAGGATGTTAAGCGATTGTAAATAATTACGTTTACAGTGCTTACATCAAGACAGAGACGTAGCTTTCTACAGATGCTTTATGCAGGTAATACGCCAACAACCCTACGCAAATAGCTAGCGGAGCGATCATTTCCAGCGCGTCTTTTTTGGATTTGGGAGAGCCGTTCCCGATACGCACTGCGATCGCAGTTTTCAGGGATGATGGAAACGGCTCTCTCATGATCTGCTTCAACATATTCAACTCGTTACTTTAACCACAAATACAAAATATCTAGCGCTGCTTTAACCCAATGTGAACGCGCAGGTTTTAGCAGGATTATCGCGGTTTTTGACGACATAGTGGGGATAATCTCAATGGGATCGGCACGTTGTTCACTAATTCTGAACGAACGAGCACTCAACCTATGGATTATTCGGGCGATTTTTGCGTCAGATCCGCGAAACAGCGCCTCATAGTCCAAAATGTTCTTTCCGTTAAAAGACTTGCCCAATTCACATTGCGATGTTTCAATGTGAAATGCGCCTGGAACGGTCTTGCCAGCCCGTTGAAAAACAAGGGAGGGCTCTGTGAGTTCACTCTGCCAGCGCCGGTCCCGGTTCTGACGAACGACCGCAATGCCTTTGACACAGGATACATAAATGACCGGAAGTATTCTTTTTGCACTTGGACTGATTGTGTCGCTTGGGATCGGCTTTGTCTATTTCAGGGATTTGGGCGACGTGTCTCAAATGCTGCTGAAGGTAAAGCGCCAGAACATGGTGCGTTTCATTCGACATGAATACCGGTTGATCGCCATCGGCTTGGGTGGGTTCGCTGTTGCGACACTGTCGTTCTTATTTCTGGGGGGCGGTCCATTCTGGATTTGGTTGATCGGTGCGTTGCTCACGCTTGTTTTTTTTGGGTTTCCTTATGTCTGGGTGCATTTGGGGCTTCGCAACCAGCTCAACAACGCCGCTTTTTTCCCAATCGACGAAGCGCGCAAATATGTAGGGCCCACAGCGCCAGTTATCGTGATCGAAAACAACGGGCATGCCCGCGCGCATCCGGACGCTCAGATCATGCGCCCACATTTGGCAGGCGACTCGGACGGGCTGGGCGGAGAAGACATCGTGATGACCTATTGTGCGATGGCCAATCTTGGACAGGGGTATGCCCCCCGGATCGAGGGAAAACGGCTGGACCTTGAGGTTCTGGCCCAGCATGGAAACAACCTGATCCTGCGAGACAACGAAAGCCGGGAACCAATCCAGCATATCTACGGGTTTCGAGAATCCGATCAGGACCGCGCAGCAGAAGGTGCGGCTTGCCCGTTGCGGCCAGAGGCTCAGATGAAACCGTGGCCGACCTACCGGATGACGTTTCGCGGGTTCCAAAAAGCCTTTCCCAAAGGTGAGGTTTTCCTGAACAGACCTTCGCCGAACCCTGTCCTGAGGTTGCTGGATTTGGTGACCGAGATCACCTTTGGCTGGGGCATTGCGCGACAACATCAGGAAGACGCACCCGTAATGGATAATATGGAGCGTTCGGACACCCGACTGCCCAACAAGACGTATGTTTGGGGCATCACAATCGGCAAGGACGCGACGTGCTGGACCGATGATTTCGTTATTGCAAACAACTGGATTGTTAATGCCCAGGTAGGTGGTCGGGATGTCGTTGTCAGCCTTGACCCAAGATACGAAAGCCTTGGTGTCTGGTATAATGACAGCGGCCAGCCCGTATCCCGGTGCGATTTTTGGGGCATGTCAGATCAGGGCAGACTAAGCCGGGTTGAAACCCTTCGGGCGGGTGTCTTTTGGCACGTGTGGTCCGAGTTTTTCCCGAACACGGACATCAATCGCATCAATCGCAATCGGGAACATGGAACCGTAACGGCCGCTTAACCGGCATTGATGCAAAGCATTTAGATTTGGAGCAAAGATATGCATCGCTTTTCAAAAATCATAAACGCGACGTTGGGCGCGGCCATTTCTGCCTGCGTTCCGACCGCACTTGCTGCCCAACAATCGGACTGGTCTTATCAAGCTACGATTTACCTGTTCACGCCCGAAACCAACGTTTCGCAAGAAACCGCTACTGGGGAACTGGAAGGCACGCTCAGTTTTTCAGACGCGCTGGAGAACCTTGATCTGGCCTTTATGGGCGCGTTTTCGGCAAGCAACGGACGATGGTCCCTGTTGGCTGATTACAATTATACGGACTTATCGTTCAGCAATAACGCCCCCGGGCCGGGTAGTGCTGAGCTAAACACCTCACTGACGACACAGTTCTTTAGCGGCTATGTCGGATATCGTGTATTAACCACCGACAAATCCAAGGTCGATCTGGCTGGTGGCTTTCGCTGGTTCAAAACGGAAACCGATCTGACCGTAACCCCCGGGGCGGCCCCCGGTCGCTCGGTGAATGTCAGCGAGAATTGGACCGATCCGGTGATCGGGATACGCACTCAAACCCAGTTGACTGAGCGTTGGTCAGCGACCGGGTTTTTCGACTATGGCGGATTTCGCAGCGGCAGCGAGACCTGGCAGGTTTTGCTGACTGCTGATTATGAGATCAACACCAGTTGGCTACTGCGGTTTGGCTATCGCTATATCTCATTCGACCATGAGATTGACGGAAATGACTTTTCGTTCGATCAGTCCGGACCTGTGTTTGGCGCTACCTATCGGTTCTGAAACGTCGGTCCAAAATCAACTAAGTGTTGTTCAAACCGCTCTGACGGTTTGAACGGCCAGGCGCTGTTGAGCCATTCCAAGCATGAAGAAGTGAGGAAGCGCTTGCGGCAGTTTCTGTGCTGCAAGCTGTGACCACGTGCAAAGCTGCAGCAGGACCATCGCCCCACCTACAACAATTGTCGCGCCTAATACTGGTGAGGCCGCAAGGTCGTGGCTATGCGTGCTGGCGATCCACAACGCAAATCCAAGACGGGTGACGGCGACGGCATCCGTCACGCGGGTCAAACCGGGCAGGAAATAGCTTGTAAACGCTGTCGCGATCACGATGGCTCCCATGTAGATCAAACCGGTCAGAACCGGCAGCGGCAAACCCATGCGGGTTGCATCGATATGAGCGTAAAGGACATACCCTGCGGAAAACGCCAGAAACGCGATCGAATACAGTCTTCGTTTTTCCTGATCGAGATGTTTAAAGACCCGCTTCACCACGAAGACCCTCTGACTGTGTACTACGTCTTTGTGAGCCGTGATTTTGCGGTTGATCTGACGAAATAAGGGCGGAAGTTTGACTTTGTCCTTGTACGGCACTGCGTATTGACATGCCGGTGGACCTCAAAACGCGAAAAATTGCCTCGAAACCGTCGCGTTGAACACGAGGGAGCCGTTATTTCTTGAGTGAAATCATCTGCGTATAATTGTCGGCAAGCATACGCGCGTCGTCGCGATCGAATTTAACGGATGGCAGTTTTTGCATGTCGATATCATAGGGCCCGGAAAACAGCTGGGACAGATCAACGTTCAGATGGATTTCAGGGTTGGCGTCCTCTGATACCTCAGCAGGCAAAGTGAAAGAAACTTCGCGGGCGTTTTCAGAAAATCCGACATGATACACAAGCGGGGAAACCACATCCCCCACTTGTAAGGCACCTTCGAACACGACGAATTTATAGCCGACTTCCCAATTCCAAGCCATCTGGCTGTTGGGATCAAGGTCTCCGCGCACCTCGATAGAGCTGTTGGCGCTTGGGTCGACACCGATCAAAAACTGTAATCCGTCTACAGCCCGTATCGGAACGTCCGGCACAGTGACCGAATGTGACCCGTCTGCATTATCAAAACGTAAAAGATGGTAGCTGTCCGGTTCTGCATAAATTTCGTTACCGCCAGACAGAGACAAGTTGCTGACGTAAAAACGGAAATCGCGAATTCGGAACGTCCCTTCCCCACCGGGGTTTTCATAAACAAATTGGTCGAAAACCAATGGAGAGTCGTCCATTTCCGCATGGAAGATCAGCGTCACGGTCTTGGGCTTTGTTTCCCGCATAGCCATCGCGACCCAGGCACCGATGATAACGGTCAAAACAACGGCGACTCCGGTCATGATCTGAGGTCGTTGCATCATGTGCCTCCGTCGAACGGATCAGAGAATTTTGGATCCGTCAAAAAGGTTTCGTCCGTCAGCGTATGCAGAAAGGCGATGATCGCGGTGATTTCCTCGGGTGTCATCCGCAATCCGATCGTATCGTCTGGGGTATCGGGCGCATTATCCGCCTCAAGGATCAGCGGGCTGAGTGTGTCGCTGGCGACGATGCCGTCATTGTAGTGCGCCATGACATCCTCGAGCGTTTCGAAACGTCCGTCATGCATGTAGGGCCCAGTTACCGCGATGTTGCGCAGGCTGGGCACCTTGAAAAACCCTTTGTGCGCGGCGTTGCCTGTCACGGCCATCAGACCTGGCGCTAGCTCTTTATCACTGTCGAGACCGTTGTTTGAAAAGCCATCCAGAGCGTCGCGAAATCCGGAAGTCAGGAACTGGCTGTGGCAATCAATGCAATTGCCCCCACGCAATGAAACCTTGGTGTCGGGGTGCGCCATAAACAGTTTACGCCCATGTTCTTCTTGCGGGGTCAGGCGGGCTTCTCCGCGTAGAAACCGATCGTATTTTGAATCAGCCGAGATCAGCATTCGCATAAAGTTCGACAGGGCCCGCGCTATGTTATCAGCACTGACATCGCCATATGCGGCCCGAAACATCCTTCGGTACATGCGCGACGCGGAAAGCTCATCAACCAGCGCGTCGATGTCCTGTCCCATTTCCTCGGGGTGCTGGATTGGCATTAACGCCTGTTGCTCCAGTGACGTCGCACGCCCGTCCCAAAAGAACCTTTCCTGCCCCCAAAGCAGGTTTGTTAGGCTCATCGAGCTGAATTCCAGCTCACCGCCTGACAAAGCCGGGGCCTTGGCCCGGCCATCTGTGAACGCAAGCGCCTGCACATGGCAGGTCGCGCAGGATACCTGATTGTTGCCCGACAAAATCGGGTCGTAAAACAGGTGCCGACCAAGCGCAAAGCTTTCCTCGGTCAACGGATTATCTGGCGGAACACTAAAGCGGCCGAAAACAAAAGGCGCCGAAAAATCCGCGATCGGAGTAGTTTGCGGCACGCGTGTGCGATCCCAGATCAACCACCCTGTCGCCGCACAGATCAAGACAGCGATCAACAGGACCAGCACACGGTTCATTGCGTTCTCGGCCCCTTAGTGGTGATGTACAAAACCCGAACCGAACAGACCTTCGACGTTTTCAACGCCTTTGTTGTAGCGTTCTTTGAAGTCGACGGTCGCGATACGCTCGCCCGTTTCAAGATCGTGCACTGATATCGTGTGGGCATTCAGACTGGCGATAAAATCCACATCCGTCGGGTCATCTTCCGCGCCGTTCCCAAGGTTCAGAAGATTGTTTTGGATCGCGATCAGATCCCGGCCGGATGCCGAGGTGAAAAAGATCATGTGATGGGCACCGGGATCCGCGACGATATCAGGCCCACTGGACACGAGCTCGGGCAAAGCTGCCAGTTCGTACCGCTTCACCACGCCGGGCAAGGCATGCGAAACAAACAGTTCATCCTCGGTGCCGTAGAATTCCAGCGGAACAGCAGTGTCATTTGCCACGCCGCTATAGATAACCTCGGGCGTACCAAATGTCTTAGAGGACGCATCATAAGGCACTTTCCAGGTTTCAAAGCCGAACATCGTATTGGCAAGAATTGCCGGTTCGATATCGGGGTGAATAGTGGGACGCGCAAACAGAACCTCGACCGGTGAGGATGGGAAGTTCAGTGGCTTCTCATTTTCGACAGTGATGTTTTGAATCGGCTCCAACGTGTTCAGGTCAATAATCGTCAGAACGTTACCGACACCTGTCGCAAGGTCGGGATGCACCGTTGATGTCACCACCATGCGGTCCTCAAAGGCCGAAATGCCATGTGGGTACATGATATAAGGCTCGCCTTCTGGTATCTGGCTTTTACGCGCTTCGATGACTTTGACGACCTCATTGGTCTGCGGATCAAAGACCCCGACCGAGCCGCCATCGTCTCCGCCCGTGCCACCCATAAAGGTGACGAACATATATTCCTGCCCGTTCGAGGTGGTCCACATGATGTCTTCGCCAACAATCTGGCCTTGCGTATCCAGACAGGTAAAGCCTTCGATTACGGGCGCGCCGGACGCGTCACGGGACAGACCGACCTCGGCCAAGCTGCAAGCCGGGTCCAGCCCGGTCGAATACAATCTGCCATTCGGGCTGTAATACAAATGGTGCAGAGGGTGTTCGATATCTGGTTGTTCAACTTCGCTCAGGATCTCTCCGAAACGATCAGATTCCGGGTCGAGTTCGACAATCGCAATGCTGTGACTGGTGTCCAGCGTTGGCAACCCACGCAGCAGCACCATCCCCTGACTTTCTTCCCGGTTTTGCGATTGGGCTGGCGATAATGCGACGATAGAAACGCCCAACCCCAGCAACACGGTTTGAACAACAGAATTCAGTCTCATGGCATTTCCCCCCGGATGATGCGGAATCGAAAAACTGTAGCGCTCAAGGCACTTTACCTTACGTAAATTATTAACACAGAGCGAAAGCTGCGCCAAATGAAGTCCGCTGAAGATTGGTCAAACATCGGTGGTAAAGCGTTTAACTACGCGCTTTATCAACCGGTGAGCGAGCAATTTAGGCCCATTGTCTCGCATAGATATTATTGCGCCCAGCGCAGAACAATTCCGGGTGCTTTAAGCCGGTAAGGAAATACCTTTCGACTCAATTCGCTACGCCGAATGAAAAATCGCCGCCTCGACATTTCGAGGCGGCGATATCAGTTCGACTTTTTCGGAAACTCTTAGTCAATCAGGACTGAACGGCCTTCATGAAACGGTCGCGGATCACCACCGGATCCATCGTGATCGGCGGCATCTTTGCGTTTCCGCTCTCGCATTTAGACACAATGATGGTCATCTGACCCGCGTCCAACGCCTCTTGCAGGACCCGGCCTGTATCTTCAGCCGCGCACTCGATGACGCGCTCGCATCCTGCGGCCTCGGCCATTTTCGTCAACGATGTCTTCTGCCCGGCATAGGTGGGCTGATCACCGGTCGATCCATAAGAACCGTTGTCCACGATCAGCAGGATGTAGTTGTCCGCCACGTTGTTGGCGATGGTCGGCAGAGTGCCCAGATTGGTCAGCACCGAGCCGTCACCATCAATCACGATCACCGGTTTAGGCTGCGACAGCGCCAAGCCCAGACCGATGCTTGAGGCCAGCCCCATTGTTCCCAGCATGTAGAAATTGCTGGGCTGATCGTCGATCGCGTGCAACTCCTGACTGGGGATGCCGATATTGCAGACAACAAGCTGGTCACGCAGGATCGGGGCGATTTCTTTCAGAATGTCAGAACGGATCATTGGTCGCCATAGCCTCCCCAGAAATTGGCGTCGGTCAGAATGGCGACCGGCTTGTTGCACATGAATATGTATTTCAGGATTGCATCCAACTCCTCGACATCCGCCTGATGGTGGAAGTGATACGTTGGGATGTTCAACTGGGCCAGCAGTGCCTTGGTGTGCACAGCCATCTCGACCTGACAGGCAATGGGTTCGCGCAGTTCGCCACGATACGAGATCAGCATTGGCAGCGGCATCCGGTAATATTGGATCAACGTGGCCAGTGTGTTGATCGTCACCCCGATGGCGGTGTTTTGCATGATGATGGCCGGACGCTTACCGCCCATCCATGCACCTGCGCACAGCCCCATACCCTCGTCTTCCTTGTTCGAGGGGATGTGGTAGATACCCTCGCGCTCATCAATCTCGGCGATGACACCCGCCAATTGCTTGCACGGGACGGTGGTGACAAACGAAATATCGTTCGCCATCAGATCATCGGTGATCTTTTTGTCTATGTTCATGTCGTATCTGTAAGTCCTGTTTAAGGCGCCTTCAGGCGCGATTGAGACGATCAGGTTCGGCGATGCACATGCACCGCGCAGGTTGCATGGCGCACGACCCGCGATGCGGTCGAGCCAAGGAAATAGTCGCTTAAGCCCGGCTTATGGGACCCTATGACGATGCAATCGAAGTTGTTGTCATGAGCAAAATCAATGATCGTTCGGGCGGTGTGGCCCTTGACGATCTCGGGCTTGACCCCGTCCAAACCTGAAACCTTTTCGCGCAAGAGATTACGCGCGGCGCGAAACCCTTCGGCGACAACGTCCTTGTCCAGATAGGCGCTGACAGATCCCTGGGGCATTTCGTAGACATGCAGCGCGACAACCTCGGCGTCAGCAGCAGAAAGGGCCTGAGCAACTTGCAGCGTGTGCTGCGATATGTCGTGGTCCAGCGCCATGGGTACGAGAATTTTCTGATACATTGGTCCCTCTCTTTCTTACGGGCCTATTCCCAAGGCTTCAGGATGATTTTGGGCGCAGCCACCGCCCCATTGCGAAGATCTTGAAACGCTTTGGACCCGTCTGACATCGCCCTCTCTTCCGGCCAGTTCAAGGCACCGAGGCGTCCATCGAAAATTGCCTGTGCCGTTTGGCGGAAATCATCGGCAGTATATGTATAGGTGCCGATAAAAGTGATCTCCTGCAAGGTCATCCTTCGGATATCCAAGCCGCCCGCATCCTCACCCAGACCGACATGCGCCACGACACCGCCCGGTAGTACCTGTTCAGATGCGACCGCGCGTGTTGCAGAATACCCAACCGCATCGATAATCATTGGGAACATATCGGTTGTCTCGGCAACTACGTCAAAACTCTTTAGATCTTTCAAAAAGGCGCGGCGCAGGTCGTTCGGTTCAAGCACGCGCACATCGTTGACGCCCATCGCGCCCAAGGCCAGCGCCGCGGCCAATCCAATCGCACCACCACCAATCACAAGCGCACGCCGATCCATTGACGGGTCCAATGCAGCCAAGGCCAACCGTGCCGTGTGCCAACTAACCGCCAATGGCTCAGCCAACGCCGCGCGGGTCAATGGGACTGCATCCGGAACTCGGATTAGATTGCGTTCAGGCATCGAAACAAACTGGGAAAACGCACCCTGACGAGGCGGCATCGAAATGATCTGCCTGTCCGGGCACAGGTTTTCCCGCCCAGCCGTGCAAGCCGGGCAGCGACCGCATGTGACCAAAGGATTAATCGTTACCCGATGTCCATCAAAAGGCCCGCTGACCACCACACCTGCGGCCTCGTGACCAAGAACAAGCGGCGCAGGGCGTCTTTCGTCATGGCCAAGATAAGCGTGCATGTCCGACCCGCAAATCCCAACCGCTTCGACGCGAATAAGATGCTCATCCGATGCCGGTACAGTGTCCGCGACATCGCGATACGCAAGCTGTTCGACATCTTCATAGACAAGGGCTTTCATTTCGCCGTAAACCCCCCGTCAACCATCAGGACTTGCCCCGTGACATAGTCAGACGCACGCGAACACAGAAAGAGGATCGGGCCGTCAATGTCCTGCAGTCGCCCATTGCGATTGACACAGGTTTGCGCTGCATTCCTCTCTGCCCGTGCGGGGTCGTCAAACACGGCTTGTGTCAGTTCTGTTGGGAAAAAACCCGGTCCGATCGCATTCGCGGTGATACCGTCGCGCGACCACGCCTCGGCCATGGCTCGGGTTAGCTGCCCGATCCCAGCCTTGGTGGCACCATAGGCGATCCCGCCGGGAAACGCGCGCGTTGTCTGTAATGAGGCAAAGTTGACGATCCGCCCCCAGCCTTTGCGTTTCATCGCGGGGACCAATGCCTGGCTAAGAAAAAACGGCACACTCAGGTTCAACTCAAGCGTTTTGTCCCAGCCGTCATGGGTAACTTCATCTGCGATCTCACGGGTGTTGATGCCCGCAGCATGGACGACGATATCAGGCGCGCCGAAACAGGCGCTGATCTCACTGGAAAGCTGAGGCAAACGGGTCCTGTCAGACACATCAGCCGTGACCGTCTTGACGCGGTCTCCGACCTCCTCGCGCAGGGCTTTCAACGCGTCCTCACGCCGTGCAACACCCACAACCTGCGCACCGGCCGCAAACAAAACCTGAACAGTACGACGCCCCAAGCCAGTGCTTGCGCCGGTCACACAGGCAACACGGCCCGTCAGATCAAAAAGCGTCCTTGGGTCATCCATCTGCGGACAGATCGAACTGTTCATCAGGGAAATACTTGGCCAAGCGCACATCGGCGGCGCGGGCGTGCCCCTCCATCCCCTCCAACCGCGAAATCCGAGCTGTGGCCACGGCGATGGGCTTTGAGCCCTCGCGCGTGGCGCGCTGCCAGGTTACGATCTTCATGTACTTGTGGACACTCAGCCCGCCCGTATAGCTGGCCGCGCCCGAGGTCGGCAGCACGTGGTTGGTGCCGGTAGCCTTGTCGCCATAGGAAACGGTCGTCTCTTCGCCCAGAAACAGTGATCCATAGCAGGTCAGGCGACCTAGCCACCAATCCAGATCCTCGGCCTGAACGGTTAGATGTTCGGGGGCGTATTCGTCAGAACAGGCCGCCATTTCCTCACGATCCGAACAGACGATCACTTCGGCATAGTCGCGCCATGCGGCAGAGGCGTTTTCGCGATTCAATTCGGGCAGATCGGCGATCAGCGAGGGCACCAGTTCCATAACCTTTTGCGCCAGCATGCGATCATCCGTGACCAGCCAAACGGGCGAGTTATAGCCATGCTCAGCCTGACTGACCAAGTCGGTGGCGACAACATGGGCGTCAGCCGAATTGTCGGCCAAGATCAGGCTGTCGGTCGGCCCCGCGATCATGTCGATGCCAACCTTGCCATAGAGAATACGCTTGGCCTCGGCCACGAACTGGTTGCCGGGACCCACAAGGATATTCGCGCGCGGGAGGCCGAACAGACCATAGGTCATCGCCGCCACACCCTGCACCCCGCCCATGGCAAGAATGCTGTCAGCACCACAGATATGCGCGGCATAGACAATTGCGGGCGCAACCCCCTCGCCCGGACGCGGCGGAGAGCACGCTGTAATATGGCGACACCCGGCGACCTTGGCTGTGGTAACCGTCATGATTGCGCTAGCGATATGGCTGTATCGCCCGCCCGGAACATAGCAGCCCGCAGCGTCCACAGGGATCGCTTTTTGGCCAGCTACAAAGCCCGGTACAATCTCCATCTGCACATCAGAGACCGTCGCTTTCTGCGTTTCCGCAAAACGCCGCACATTGTCATGCGCAAACCGGATGTCCGCTTTCAACTTTTCAGGAACCCTTGCAATCGCCGCATCGATCTCGGCCTGGGTCATCAACACGTTGCCGTCGTATTTGTCGAACTTGGCTGCGTATTCTTTCGCTTTGGCGTCCCCTCCGACTTCGATGTCGGCAAGGATCGTCTTGACCGTCTCATGCACTTCGGACGCATGGGATTGCGGGGTCAGCGTCGCCTTTTTCAGATACTCACGCGGCATAATCGTAAAGCCCTATTGGTAGATTGCAGGAAGCAACGTGGTCGAAACTGCCGGAACATAGGCAATCAGGATGACCACGATGAGCATTGTCAAAACAAACGGTATGGCCCGGGCTGCGATCTTAAGGATGGACTCACCGGTAATCCCCGACACAACAAACAGATTTAGCCCAAGCGGCGGCGTAATAAACCCAACCCCCAGCGCCGTAATCATCATGATACAGAACTGAATCTCGTTCATCCCAATGTTGTCGGCCAGCGGCTTGAGAATGGGGGCCAGGATAACAATGTTGGGTGTCGTCTCCATGACGCAGCCGGCGGCGATCAATATGCCGATCATAAGCAGGATCAACAGATAGGGGTCTTCGGTCAGCGAAGTCACGGCTGTCACGAACCCTTGCGGCACACCCATGATCGCCAAAGCTTCGGCAAGCGGGGCCGAAAAGGCGATGATCGGCAGGATCACCCCGTTCACCTTGGCCGAACTGACCAGCATCGACGGGAAATCAGCCAGTGTCAGCGTGCGCAGGATGAAGCCCATGATGATGGTGACGACCACGGCGGTCGCACCGGCCTCGGTCGGCGTCAGGCGGCCCGAGAAGATGCCGTAGAAGATGATCCCCGGCACGATGAACGCATACCAGCCGGACTTCAGCGCCTTGCCCAGATTGGCCAGCCATTCACTCATGGTCATCATACCGCCGCCCTCATAGGAATAGATGCGGTTCATGATGATGTTGGTCACAAGGATCGAGACCAGAATGGCCAGACCGGGGATAAGGGCCGCCAAAAACAGGGTCGAGGCGGAAATACCCAGCACAAGCCCGATGATGATGTACGCAATTGATGGCGGGATCAGGATGCCGGTACAGGCCCCGGCTGCCACCAGCGCGCAGGCATAGGGACGCGGATAGCCGCTTTCGACCAGACGGTTGATCGTCATCCGGCCGACCGCAGCAGCACCTGCCGCGTCCGAGCCTGAGATCGCGGCGAACATGCCACAGACCAGAACGGTCGCAGATCCAAACCCGCCTTTGGCGAAACATGTCAGTGCCTCGGCCACATCCAGGAATTTTCGGGATAATCCGGTTCTCACCAGCACGTCGCCCGTCAAAATGAACAGCGGCACGGCGGTCAGGGCAAAGGCGTCGATGCCGGTGAACAAGCTTTCGCCCACAAGGCTCAGCGGCAGGTCACCGGACATAACCAGCATGACGATGGCGGCGGTACCAATGGCCGCCCAGACGGGCACGGCCAGTGCGATTAGCCCAACGAACAGGATTACGGGCAGGTAGAAATCCCAACCCAGTTCAACGGTTTGATTGAGGGAACCCCAAAGCATCGTGATCTCCCTCAGTCAAAAAGTTTGTCGCCTTCGAAGACGGGCGTGCCGTCACGAAGGGATTTCAGGTCGCGCATCAGCGACTGGATCAACCGCCAGATCATTAGTGCAAATCCGGTTGGTACGGCCATCAGGAACCAGACCTTGGACACCCGAAGACCGTCGGTCACCGATCCGAATTTGGCCGAGACATGCACCGCCTCGTAGGACCAGTAGAGCGCGATGACCGCGACGACGAACATGACCAGATCACCGAAGATATACAGCAGCGCCTTGGGGCGCGGCCCAAGGTAATGCATGATCACGTCGATGCGGATATGGGCGCGTTCCTTCACCGCCGCAGCCGCGCCGATCCACGCCAGATAGATGAAAGAATAGCGGACGATTTCTTCGCCCCAAATCGACGAGAATGCGAAAATCTCGCGCCGAAGGACCTCGATGGCCATGGTGATGACCAGCATCACGTAGAACACCAACAGCAGCCAGCGCTCGGCGTTGCGGTCTATGTTTTGTAGTAAGGTCATCAGTTCCCTCGTCGATAGAGCAGTCAGGCGCACGCCTTCTGTTCCGGGTCTTTACCGGCCTGACTGCATGAGGTGATGGCGGTCGCCCGCCCGGATCGGATCAAGCGTCGTGGACGTAGTACTTGCCCTGCGTACCGGCCGCCTCGACCAGCTTTTCGAACGCGTCCATCGACCCGGCGAGTTCTGTCTTGAACGGATCCCATTCTGCGTTCTGATATCCGCCAGCATCTTCCCACTCGGCCAGTTGATCCGAACTGAGAGAATGGAACTCGACACCGGCCTTGTTCAACTCGGCCATTGCATAGGCCCGCGCCGAAGGAACCTTGGCAAGGTTCTGGTGGCTGGTCATCTCGGACCCCCACATGATGCCATCCTGCACGTCGGCTGGCATCGAATTGAACCATTCAAGGTTACAGGAATAAACCTGACTGTCCGGAACGGCCTGCGTAAAGGTCACATGGCTGAGGATGTCCTTGAACCCAAAGACAAACAGCGCCCCGACAGACGGATCCAGCGCATCCGCGACACCCTGCTTGATGGCCGAGGGGGTCTCTCCCCAAGCGACGGGTGTCGGGTTCGCTCCGACCATACGGTAGTATTGCTGTAGCATCTTAGAGCCCGGCACACGGAACTTGACGCCGCCCATATCACCCGGAGTGATAATGGCGTTTCCACCTTGGCGTACAGCCACAACCCGCGGGTCGATCACCACATAAAACAGTGCTTTGAAGCCTGCAGCTTCGACCTTGGGATGCACCTCGTTTTGCCATGTGTCCGAATGAACAAGATTGGTAAATTTCTGGTTCGAACCGCAAAGGTACGGCATGTTGATTAGGTCAACGGTCGACGCGAACGGAGCAAAGTTAGACAGGGAATGCTGTGCCGCCTGAATGGTACCACCCTGCACCTTCTGAACCAGCGATCCGCCTGCACCCAGCTGACCGCCCGGTGCTAGTTTGACGTATACCTTGCCATTGGTCGCGTTCTGAATGTTCTCTTTCAGGTCCAGTTGCATGATCGGGTAACTGCGCGAGGCACCCAGAACATAAGCTGTTGCAATTGTCATCACATGTTCTGCGGCCTGCTCGCGTTCACGCTCTTCCTTGGCGGTTTGCGCAGCTGCTTCAGAGGACCACAGGACCCCCCCTGCCCCGGCCACCAACGCAGCCGTAAAAGCACCAGTGGCGCTTAGCTTCAGGAAATTGCGCCGCTCTGCAGATGCAAGTTCTTTTCTGTCGTCGTTCATTAAGTTGCCCTCCCAAGCAAAAAATTCAGCCGTCGCTTTTTTCGTCGCGGTCAGCCTCCTTTTTCAGAATTGCGACAACGAACAGAATCGACGCCGCGAATAGAACCAACATCTCTCCCACGTCCCCGAGGAATGCACTGTTCGCAAAAGCGCCCATCGAAACATTCGCAAAATAGACGACGAATACGATCATTGACGCATACAGAAACATCTTCCGGGTTCCCTATTGGATTCGGCTCAATTTCATTTGTAAGCGCTTACATACAAAATGCAAGCGCTTACATATCTGCTTTCAATACGCCGTGCTTGCGCATAGAGTTATTGGAGAACGTGAATTTCGGGTTTGGAAATGTCGAAACTAAGGTCCACACCAACGCTGGATGATGTCGCCAAGATGGCCGGTGTTTCGACGGCAACTGTGTCTCGTTGCCTGAACAATCCCGATCGCGTCGTGGAAAAAACACGGCAAAAGGTCCAGTCAGCCGTGGACTCCCTGGGATATACACCAAATTTCGCAGCGCGGGTCATGGCAGCCAAACGTAGCTTTACGATCGGCGCAATCATCCCAACGATGGAGAACGCAATCTTTGCCCGTGGTCTGCAAGCCTTTCAGGAAGAACTGCATCAGCGCGGTTTTACCCTACTTGTGTCAAGTTCGGCCTACAAACCCGACATCGAAGAAGAACAAATTCGAACACTGACCGCCCGCGGCGTGGATGGTTTGCTGTTGATTGGCCACGACCGCGACCCCAAAATTTATGAATATCTTGAGCGGCGTAAAATCCCGACCCTGGTCGCCTGGTCCTATCTGGAGGGCGCAAGCCTACCCTCCATCGGTTTCGACAACCGGGCCGCCATGTGTGCTCTGGCAAACCGCGTCATAGGGTTGGGTCATCGACGTTTAGCGGTGATCTCAGGTATTCGCCTTGGCAACGATCGGGCCCGCCTAAGGGCTGAAGGCGTCAAGGATGCAATGCGCCAGAGCGGCCTCGACCCAGCAGACCTTCGGATCAAAGAAACCCCATACGAAATTGAACACGGGTCCGAGGCGTTTTCTGAGCTTATGGCTGATGCTGAACCACCTACGGCCGTTCTATGCGGCAACGATGTGCTTGCGGTCGGAGCGCTACGGCGCGCACAAGACCTAGGCTTCAAGGTTCCCGAAGACGTATCGATCACCGGTTTCGACGACATCGAACTGGCCCGCATCGTCACGCCTGCCTTGACCACGGTTCACGTTCCGCATCGTGAAATGGGCCGAAAGGCAGCACTTCAGCTTGTGGAAATGGTAGAAAATCAATCTGCCGGAACCGGTGAACAATTGGCGACCGGTATCATTGACGGAAAATCCCTTGGCCCACCTTCACGGGTCTAAGCTGCCTCTGCCTCCATCGTTCTGAAATCATCCTTCAGCCATTCATGTTTGCTGCACATTGGGCCGGTGAAGTGCTGTCGGATCAATTTCCCCATCGCCTTTTGGATCAAAGCCGAGGTGGTCTCGGGATACACTTCGGTTGTAAACAGCGACACCGTGCGCACAAAGTTCCGGCCAGGGAACGGGATGGCGCGCACGTTGTCATGGAACCTTTGGGCACGATGAAAACAAGCAGCCGTCGTTATGGCCCAGCCGGCACCTTCGGCGACCAACCCAATGATCGACTGGTTGCATTCCAGTTCGAACCGGTTCGGTAAGTTGTACTTGCTTCGGGTCAGCTGGATCTCGATCTGTTTGCCGATCATGTAGTCGCGCGAGTACCGCAACAAGGGCAGATCGGCATCTGGGGTGAACAATGCCTCGGCTGTGCCTTCGAAGCCGCTGGGTAGGATCACAATGAACGGATCGCGCATCAACGGATATTCAATCAGCCCGTCTGTTCGCTCGGACGGGCGCGTTGCGACACCAGCGTCCAATTTGTGTTCTTGCAGCTTGGCTATGATTTCATGGCTGGGGCGTGTGAAGTGGCGGAAATTACAGCGCGGCAGGGCTTGTGCCAGAAACCTGAACAGATCCGGCGCAATTTGATTGTCGAAATCGTCGATTAAGGCCAGTCGCAAGTCGGTAGCGTGGCGCCAGTTTCCGGTGCGAATCTCGGCCTCGCCTCGCCGTAGGGTGGTCAAACCGTCCCGGACATAGCGCGCAAAGACTTCGCCCGCCGGGGTCAGACCCATCGGACGACGGCTATGGTCGACCAGCTCAATTCCAAGGGCGTTTTCAAGGCTGCGCAGATGGTTTGAAACAGTACTGATCGACAGCCCCGTCTCAGATGCGACTTGCTGAATTGAGCCCGACTTGGCAATGAGCTGAAACACCTCCAGCCAGCGGAGGCTCAGAGATTTCGACATATCCGACACCCATAGTTTCGACTTCTTCGAAACTATGGAACCAGAGATTGCACCCTGCGGCAACGAAGAAATGGATGCCGCAAGGAACGATCAGGACTTCATCCGACTGAAACCAGGGTCATAGGGTGACGGGTCAATCACCCGAACCGGAACACGTTCGCCGCACCGGTCCAGTTCCAACTCAGAACCGATGGCAGAGAATTCCGGCGCCAGGAACCCATGTGCTAGGTTGAGGCCGGTGCGATGCCCCCATTCACCTGAAGTAATCGTTCCAACAACCCCGTCTTCGTGCATCAGCGACGCACCTGCATGCGCCGGGCCCTGCGTAGAATCAATTTGCAGCACCACAAGTTTCTTGCGCGGCCCTTCGGCATGACGGGCCAAAAGGGCTTCGCGACCGACAAACTCCTCCTTTTCCAGATTTACAAAGCGGTCCAGCCCGGTCTCAAACGGATCAAACTCGGTGATCAGATCGGCCTTCCAATGAAGGAAGCTTTTCTCCATGCGCATCGACTCAACCGCGCGAGCGCCAAAAAGCTGTATTCCGTGCGCTTCTCCGGCCTGCCGAAGTGCCAGATACGCTGCATACAGAGACGCGTTTGGGACATGAATTTCATATGCCAACTCGCCAGAAAAACTGACGCCCATGACCACAGCGGGCGCGATGCCGACGAAACACTCGCGCACACTAAGCCAAGGGAAAGCCTTTGCTGACCAGTCCCCCCTAGCGCAACCTGACAGCACGGCGCGCGCCTTTGGGCCAGCAAGTATCAGAATTGTATGGTCGTTGGTCAGACTACGTATCTGCACGTCTTCTCCGGCGCGTCGATGGCGGATCAGCCAGTCCATGTCATGCAGTTCGCTGGCAGCGGCTGAGCCATACCAGACACGTTCGGGGCCGCGATCGCTGGCAGGTAAGTTCGCCACCGTAGCCTCGGCCTTGACCATCCCGTGTTGGTTCAGCAGGTACCCCAATCCAACACGGCCAGCGCGGCGGTTCAACTTGCCGCAAAAGAGCCGGTCCAGAAACGCATGACGATCTGCACCCGTTATTTCAATCCTGTTGAAACCGTTTACTTCGGCGATACCAACACCGGATTGCACATTCTCAACCTCGGCAGCCACCACATCAAAGGTTTCGTCAAAATCGAAACTGAGGGTCGGTGAGAAATCAGAGGACGGCTTGATGTAATCCACCCTCTCCCATCCATTGACCACCGTAAACTCAGCCCCCTCGGCCGCCAAAACAGGCGTCAGGGGGGTTGTCTTTGCCGGCCGTCCAGCGGGGCGATGTTCATGCGGAAAGTG
The DNA here is from genome assembly GCF_056533365.1 of Ruegeria sp. G5. NCBI lineage: Bacteria > Pseudomonadati > Pseudomonadota > Alphaproteobacteria > Rhodobacterales > Roseobacteraceae > Ruegeria > Ruegeria sp. G5. The sequence continues at coordinate 38,862 of NZ_JBQFOK010000016.1, forward strand.
AAACCGAAACTCGTTCTGATAGTCTTCGATGGCCTTTAGCGCCGTCAGCTCGACATTGGTGTGACCTGCAAATCGGCGTGGATCAAGGCACCATGTGTCGTAGCACGCCTCGCCGTGTACAATCTGCTGCGCCAATAGCCAGCCGTGACCACCCCCTTCACCCAGCCCTGCACGCAACCCGATAATACAGAACGCGTTTCGCTTGCCGGGGATCGGCCCTACCAGAGGCGCGCCGTCAATCGTGTAGGTGATCGGGCCATTGACCACCGTGTGTACGCCAACCTCCATCAAGGCAGGCATCCGGGCAAAAGCGCCTTCAAGCACATCCGTCACGCGATCCAGATCGTCCGGGCAAAGCGCGTTGACGAAATTCGGATCGATCCCGTCCATTCCCCAGGTTTTGCAGTCCTGTTCATAAAACCCCAGCAGCAAACCGTTCTTTTCCTGCCTGCAATAATAGTCGCTGATCGGACAGCGCAGCAGGGGCATCCGGTGGCCAGCGTCGCGGATCGCCGGAATTTCTTCAGTCAGAAAATACTGATGTTCCATGGACGATACCGGATGGTGCACACCCATCATCGCGCCCACTTCGTTGACGCGGTAGCCACAGGCGTTGACCACGATATCGCAGTCTATGTCACCGTGTTCCGTCTGGACGGTCCAAGTGTCGTCTGCGTGTTGTCTCAAGCCAATCACGGGCGTGTTGCGATAGACCTCCGCCCCGGCCTTGCGCGCACGTCGCGCCAGCGCCTGACACAGTTGCGCCGGGTCGATGTCTCCGTCCAGCGGGTCCCACAGCCCGCCGATCAGGTTTTCAGTCGATATCAACGGATGACGGCGTGCGCATTCTGCCGCGTCGATGACCTCAAAATGTACGTCCATGCCCCGCGCCATCGAGGCGAAATGGCGGTACCCCTGCATCTGGGCTTCGGTATTGGCCAGTCGGATACCCCCATCGCCGTGGTGGTAGTTGATAGGATAGTCCGGGTCTTCGGCCAGTTCTTTATACAATCGGATCGAATGCGATTTCAGCCCGACCATGGTTTGGTTCATACCGAAATTCGTCACCTGCGCGGCGGAATGCCACGTGGTCCCCGAGGTCAGCTCGTTCCGCTCGACCAGGACCACGTCGCTCCAGCCTTCCTGCGTCAGATGGTAGAGCGTTGAACACCCAGCAATTCCGCCTCCGATCACAACCACTTTGGTGCGCGACTTCATCCGCTCTTCTCCCGCTATTTCGGTTCAAGTTTTGCGGAACAAGGGGTTCTGGCGACAACAGGACAGTCACTTGTATTGAAAAATCGAAACCGCGATTGCGGATTCTGCAAATTGCACTTCGCCTTTGCGAAGGTTGCATTTCGACGCTTAGGGTTTGCGAAAGGCAACAGAGAAGGAACCGCATGACAGCAAGCGGCAAAAGAAGTGGAAGACGTGCCCGGCACGCGCAGCGCGCCGCTGCACCTGTCATAGATCCCTGTCCGCCCGGTCAGGTCGGCGGGGCGTTCAAACCGCTAACAGTGCCCGAGATCACGCAAATCTACGACACAGCAATTCGTTTGCTTGGAAAACTGGGCATGGGCAACGTACCAGATCGTCTGGCCCGGGATCTGTTGGCTGCCGGTGCCAAACCGGGCGAACCCGGGCGCCTGCTTTTTCCCCGCGACATGGTCGAGGGCGCGATTTCCGCCGCACCCAAAAGCTTTGTTTTTCATGGCCGCGACCCAGCGCGTTCGATCACTGTGGGTGGTGACCGGGTGTATTTCGGCACCGGTGGTGCAGCGGTTCAGACGCTGGATATCGACAGCGGGATATATCGACCGGCCACGCTGACCGATCTGCACGATTTCACGCGCTTGCAGGATACATTGGCCAATGTCAGTTGGTTTACCCGCTGCTGTGTTGCGACAGATGTACCGGATGTCCGTGACCTGGACATCAATACAGTCTATGCGCTGGTGCGTAACACGACCAAACCGATCGCAACCTCGTTCACTCTGGCAGAGCATGTGGCTCCGATTGTCGAGCTTTTGGATATCGTCGCCGGCGGACCCGGCGAATTCGCCAAGCGCCCTTTCCTGAAGGCTCATATCAGCCCGGTTATCTCGCCTTTGCGCTACGGTGAGGACGCCGTCGATGTGGTCTATGAATGCGTAGCTCACAACATCCCCATGTCCTGCATTACCGCTGCTCAGGCAGGTGCGACAGCCCCGGCAACGTTGGCCGGATTTCTGGCGCAATCTCTGGCCGAGACACTGGCCAGCCTCGTCATGGTCAACACAATCAAACCCGGTTTTCCGATGGTGTTTTCCAACTGGCCGTTCATTGTAGATTTGCGAACCGGATCCTTTGCAGGTGGCAGCGGTGAAACCGCGATCCTAAACGCGGCCTCGGCGCAGATTACGAACTGGCTGGGGCTGCCATCGGGGGTCGCTGCGTCGATGACCGACGCCAAGGCCATCGATGCGCAATATGGGGCTGAGAAAGGGATCACTTCGCTGGCTGCCGCATTGGCCGGGGGCAATTTGATCTACGAAAGCTCAGGGATGACTGCTTCCCTGTTGGGTGCCAGTTTCGAAGGTTTCGTATTGGATAACGAAATGCATGCCCACACCTACCGCGCGCTGCGTGGGATCGAAGTGACCGAGGAAAACCTTGGGTTCGACGCCATCTGCCAATCCGTTCTGGGCGACGGGCATTTTCTGGGCAGCACGCACACCTATGCCGCCATGGAACGGGATTACTACTATCCGGAACTGGCCGACCGAAACGAGCCGCGCACATGGGCCGACGAAGGGGCCGCAGACGCATGGACAGTCGCCCGTGAACGCGCGCGAGAGGTTCTTGCCACGCATCACCCTCAGTACCTGACAGCTGCGCAGGATGCCGAAATACGCGCGCGGTTTCGTATCCTCAATTGATCTTTCTCAACGCGCATTCGGCGGCTAGGGTCAAGGGAACGTCTGATCAATGAGGCCCATATGACCGACCCCTTTTTTCAGCCAGTCTCGGCAATGGAACTCGCGCGCTTTGCAGGCGTGCCGACCTTCATGCGCCTGCCCGGCATGACACCCGATCATGAGCGGATTGGCGAGGTCGATATTGGGTTGGTCGGAATTCCGTGGGACGGCGGCACCACGAACCGACCCGGCGCGCGACATGGGCCGCGCCAATTGCGAGACTACTCGACCATGATCCGCGCGATGAACCCTGTAACCGGGGTTTCGCCATTCTCAATGGTGAACTGCGCCGATGTGGGTGACGTCGCACCAAACCCAGTCGATATCGAAGACACGCTTCATCGTGTGACCGCCTTTTTTGCGGAGCTTGCAGCAAAAGGCATTACCCCTCTGACCGCCGGGGGGGATCACTTGACCACCCTTCCCGTCCTGCGTGCACTGGCTAAATCCGGTCCACTGGGATTGATCCAGTTCGACAGTCACACCGATCTGTTCGACAGCTATTTCGGCGGGCATAAGTTCACGCACGGCACCCCCTTTCGTCGCGCAGTCGAGGAAGGGCTGATCGACCCCAAGCGTTTCGTACAGGTCGGCATTCGCGGCACCGCCTACAACACCGAGGATGTGGAATGGGGCGAGGCACAGGGCATTCGCATCATACGCATCGAAGAACTGTTCGACCGCGGCATTAGTGACGTTATGGCCGAAGTGTGCAGCATCGTCGGCTCTGAACCCACCTACTGCACCTATGACATCGACTTCGTGGACCCCACATTTGCCCCCGGAACGGGCACACCCGAGATCGGCGGACCAAACAGCTTTCAGGCGCAACAGGTGATACGCCAAATGGCCGGGGTGAACCTTGTGGGGGCCGATCTGGTCGAGGTCTCGCCCCCCTTTGATCCAAGCGGCGGCACCGCGTGGCTGGGGATATCGCTGATGTTCGAACTGCTTTGTGTTTTGGCACAAGCCGTCAATGCGCGCTGCTAACTGACGTTTTCAGCGATCATGGAAATCATCTCGAACATCACCGCTGCGGCTGTCAGCGCGGTGATGTTGTTGGGGCTGTCCTTCGTTGGCATCATACAGACGACATCTCCGCCCACGATATTCAACCCGCGCGCCGCACGCAGAATGCAAACGGCCTCATCAATATCGAACCCTTTCTCACCTGGTTCAAGATTTGACACTGCAGGCGCTACGGTCGGGTCGAGGCAATCGAGATCAAAAGTGACATAGACTGGCCGATCCCCTAGAACCTCGCGCGTCTGCGCCACCACGTCCTCAAGCCCGCGCTGGCGGAATTCGCGCATGGTGACGATGTTGTAGCCATAGTCATAAGACGGTTGCAGCCAATCCAGACTGCGTGGATGGCCGCGCAGGCCGATCTGCATCGAACGGGTTGGGTCAACCTGCCCCTGATCGGCCAGATACGCCCCCCAGTGGGCCGCAGATTTCTTAGCACCCAGAAAGTGGTCTACCTTGGTGAAAACGTCCGTATGCGCGTCCAGATGCAGAAAGCTGATCGGTTCTCCACCCGCCAAGTTACCCCGGCCCAAAGCCTGAACAATCCCGCCGGTGATCGAGTGGTCGCCGCCCACCGAAACTGGTCGTGCACCGGCGGCATCTATTGTTTTGAAAAAGGTCGTGATCTGTTCGATGCAATCTTCGTTGTCATTGGCACGCGGAAACGGCACGTCGCCCACGTCAGCAATCCGGGCGCTAGTCCATGGATCAATTTCAAAAACAGAATGCACACGTCGCTGGACGGCCGAGACATGACGCAGGGCCCGTGGGCCAAGGTGCTGATCGCGCTCGGTCGTTCCATTCCCGGTCGAATGGGGCACGCCGACCAGTGCGATATCCTGCCCTTCGGGACCTTGGTTGGGGCAACGAAACAACGTCGGCACACCCCACCAGTACAGGTTATCCATCATCGACTGTTCATAGCGGTCGGTCATCTCTGCCTCCGGTCAAAGAAAAACGCCCCCGGCAACCGAGGGCGCTTGGTTCAGACTTTTTCGTCTTCTCGCCTGAAGGCGCCCTGAATGATCCGGTCCATGACCATTGCAAGGAACAGAATGGCAAAACCGCCCAGCAGCCCCGGCCCTTTGGCCGCGAATTGCAACGCTTCAAGAATTTCCTGCCCCAATCCGCCGCCACCGATCAGCGAGATGATCACAACCATGGACAGGCACATCAGAATGGTCTGGTTCACACCCGCCATGATCGAAGGAAGCGCCAGCGGTATTTCAACATCCTTCAGCTTTTGCCAGCGCGTCGCGCCAAAGGCATCCGCCGCTTCTTTGATGCTTTCAGGCACACCCCGCATCCCAAGCGCAGTCAGGCGGATCACCGGCGGCATTCCGAAAATGATCGTGGCCAGAATGCCGGGTGGGTTGCCGGTACCAAAGAACGCGATGATGGGGATCAGGTAAACGAAAGCCGGCAAGGTCTGCATGAGGTCCAGCACAGGTTCGGCCATCCGGTAGGCGCGTCGCGACTTGCCGAACCAAATGCCCAGCGGAATGCCGATCACAACACACAGCAACACCGCGGCCCCGACCAGAGCCAGCGTTTCCATAGCCAGCGCCCAGTACCCAAGCAGTGCCATGTAAGCCATCGCCGCGACTGTAAATACCGCCACGCGCGGACCCGCTGATCGCCATGCTGTCACGGCAATGACCAGCATCACGACCGGCCATGGGGTCTCATTCAATGCGATGGTCAAGCCGTCCAGTACGGTACGAACCCCCGTGACGATGCCATCGAAGACATCGTCGCCGGCAATGGCCGCGGCATCGATACGAACCTCCATCCAGGACGCCACAGCGCTGAAGAGTGTCCCGTTGCCCTCACCCAATACGTATTCCGAAACCTGACGGTCCGGAAAAGCCTCAAGCGCGGCCATCGACGCGTTGACGGTAAAGCGATAGATGACCAGCGGTGCGATCGCAAAGGTCAGAACAGCCCCCAAGACAGCGTTACGCGTTGACCGCCCGCTTTCGGTATGGTCAGGGTCTATCCGCCAGCGAGAGTATTGCTTTTCATAAACGGTGTTGGCGTAGAGCCCCTGAATCAGTTTGAAAAACGCCAGCATTATGAGACCTGTGATCATAATGCCGGTTGCTTCGGCCTGCGCCTGTTCGACCCGTTCCAGATTAGTGTCGATGGCGCGCTGCATGTTGTCCGCAAGCTTGGTAAAGCGATCAATGTCGGCCTGGTCCGTCGCTTCTGCAGCTTGCTCCAGACGGCGTTGCATAGTTTCTGTCTGTGCGGCCGCGCGTTCCAGGAATTCAGACCCCGGCGTGCCCCACAAACCACGCCCGATCTGCACCCAGGCAATGATCTCGAGTATCAGAAAGGCCCAGAACATCCCCCAAATCGCGCGCGATGACGCCCAAAGCGGGCCCAGAACCGCAGCCCACAGATTGAACGTGCGGGGCAAGAAACTGGTGTTGTCGTGGATTTTGTGGAACGTCTCAACGTAGTAGTCGCCATTTGGCCCTGCGAATTCCTGAATCGAGCGATCCAGCGCATCGCGGTCGACTTCGATATCCGAGGCGGCGGTGACCTTTAGTTCCGTCGTTGCATCAGTCATTTTTGCCCCCCTGAATACCGCGCAGCAAACGTGGTTTGGTGACAACGCCCACGTCGCCACCCGCATCCGTTATCACAACCGGCAAGTCTGAACTGACAGCAAGATCAATCAACTGGTCCAGATCGGCCCCTTCATCGGCGCGCGGAGCACCTTCAAGGCTGCCCGAATAGCTCTCCATCGGTTCCATAATCGAATGGGCCTTGACCAGCTTCAGCTTGGAAATCCCCTGAACGAACTCGCGCACGTAATCGTCGGCCGGGTTCATCACGATATCTTCGGGGGTCCCGATCTGAACGATTACACCGTCTTTCATAATGGCGATGCGATGGCCGATGCGGATGGCTTCGTCCAAATCATGCGTAATGAACAACGTGGTCTTTTTCAGCTGTGCCACCAGAGCCTTGAACTGATCCTGCAATTGTAGCCGGATCAGTGGGTCGAGGGCCGAGAACGGCTCGTCCATCAACAAAATCTCGGGGTCTGAGGCCAAAGCGCGAGCGATACCCACGCGCTGCTGCATCCCGCCTGACAGCTCTTTTGGCAGGCGGTCCTCATAACCTGTCAAATCCACCAGTCCCAGCGCGTGATCAGAAACCGCCCAACGCTTGGACTTTGAAACTTTGCGGATTTCCAGCGGGTAGGCCACGTTATCGCGCACCGACCGGTGCGGCATCAGGGCCATGTGCTGAAAGACCATACCAATCTGCTGAGCACGGATGCGGCGTAGCTCGGCCTCTGAAATCTTAGAGACATCCTGCCCCATGATTTCGATCTTACCCGCCGTCGGCTCAATCAATCGGTTGACATGGCGCACCAGTGTCGACTTGCCAGAGCCAGACAGGCCCATGATACAAAAGATCTCTCCACGCGGCACTTCGAAGGTTGCGCCCTGAACACCGACGACGCAGTTGTATCTTTCCAGAACTTCGGGTTTACCGATCCCCTCACTCCGAACCGCGGCCATGGCCTCTTCGGCGCGCGCGCCGAAGATTTTCCAGACATTTTCCAGTTTTACGACAGGATCGTCCATTTGCCCCTCATCTGCGGGGTTTGCCCCCGACCTATAAGCAAAGGGCCGCCGCGATTTATCGCGACGGCCCCTCGGAGTTGAACTTTAGTTCGTTAGCCAGCCGATAACGGTGTCTTCGTTATTGGCCACCCACTCGCGAGCAAAATCAGCGGCCTCCATGTTGTCCACAGCCAACGCCTTGCCCATCGCGCTCAGATCGTCGCCGTTCATCTGATAGTTACGGAACAGGGCAGCAACCTCTGGATAGCTTTCTTCCAGCTCTTTGGCGTAGTGCAGGTGAAGTGTGGCACCATTCCAGGCCGACGACGCCTCGGATTTTGCCAGCCAGTCCGGATCGTCTGTGGGCTGGACGATGGTCCAGGTTGCAGGGTCGTGGGCTGGCTCTTCCAGAACTGTCAGATCCTGCGTGACAAAGATGTAGTGCGGGCTGTAGCAGAACCCGATCCATGGATCACCCGCCTTTGTCGCATTTGCGAGGTTGGCATAGGCAATCGTTTCTTCATATTCGGTCAGATCAAAAATCTGGTCATAGCCATAGGACTTGGCCCGGATTTTTTCCACTACGGTCGACGCCCAGCCGGGTGCCCCGATCCATACTTCGGGGGTTCCATTGCCGTCGGTGTCAAAGATCGCCATCTTGTCCGGATCGCTGAGATCGTCGATGGACTTGATATCATACTTCTCGGCAATGCTTGTGGGAACGCACATACCCTGCTCGGCCTGAACCGGGTTTTCGTTCATCACAACGGTACCGTTGTCTTTGACATAGGTGTCATGCAGGTTCTGCTGGTTGGGCATCCAAACCTCGGGATGAACGTGCATTGCACCGGAATCCATCGCCTCAAACACAATCGGATTTGTGCCGTTCTGCAGTTCAACATCCAGGCCAAGGTTATCTTCGATCACAGCTTCAAGGATATGCGCAGTCGCATTGACCGAAGCCCAGTTCGGTACGCCAATCACGATATCTGCCGCAAGCGCAGGACCTGCGGCGATAACGGTTGCGCTTCCCATAAGCGTGGCTAGTTTTTTCATCTGGTATCTCCATGTTGGGTGTTCACAGTGCTGTTTTTTTCGACTGCTGTCGGATCCGCACTTTGCAAACTGTGTCGGAAAGCAACAACTTCCCGGTTATTAGGCCAGCAGCTTTACACGCTGGGTTGGCAGCAAAATTGAAGCATAGCGATGCGCCACCCATCAAGCATTACGTCAGACAAAAACGTGTATCCGGCATTATCATAGATTTGTTTTTGTTTTTTCGAATAAATTTTCAGCGCTCTTGAGAAACCGCACTGGGCAAAGCCTCGCTCCAGCGCCTGATTTCATCCAAAAAACCCAGCGCTGTGCGCCCCAACTCTGTAACCGAATATTCAACCGAAACCGGTGAGGTCTGCAAGACCTGCCGACTTACCAACCCCTGCGCTTCAAGCTGGCGCAGGCGCTCGGTGATCATCTTTTTGCTGGCCCCGCCGATCATACGGGACAAATCGTTAAATCGGACCGGCCCGTCCTTGAGGTGCCACAATATAGACCCCGTCCATTTACCACCTATGATGCGCATGCCACGTTCAACCGCACAAGGTTCCAGGCAAGCATCGACAGCTTGACGCCGCCCGCTTCCGTCTACGTTGACCTTTGCGCGCATGACATACCCCTTATTCAAACACTAGGTTACTAAAAGTATACTGGTTGCTTTTTGTCTCCACCACCCCCAACTTTCGACAAACAACGGCTAAGCCTATTTTCCAAGGACAAAAGCATGAGCAACATTCTCATTCTAAACGGTACGCAACCCTACCCCTCTGCGCCCGGCAAACTAAACGCCAGCTTGACTGAGGCGGCGCGGGCGCAGTTGGTGGCCATAGGTCACAATGTCAGGGTCACGACGGTTGCCGAGGGCTATGACCTCCAATCCGAGATCAATGCGCATCTTTGGGCAGATACGATCATCATGCAGTTTCCCGTAAACTGGATGGGTGTTCCATGGGTTTTCAAAAAATACATGGACGAAATTTACACGGCTGCAATGGATGGCCGCTTTGCAAACGGCGACGGCCGGACCAGCCAAGAGCCCACGGCGAATTACGGGACGGGTGGCTTGTTGCACGACAAGAAATACATGCTCTCAGTCACATTCAACGCCCCACGGGACGCATTTGAGAATCCGGCCGAGCCCTTCTTTACCGGTGACAGCGTAGACGATCTGCTGAAACCGATCCACCTGACGGCCAAATTCATGGCTTTGCAGCCATTACCCACATTTGCCGCATTCGATGTTATGAAGAATCCGACGATCGAGGCAGATTTCGCGCGTTTCCAAACACATCTGAACACCATTTTCAAAGAGGTCGATCATGTCGCAGCCTGATATCCATCTATACACCGCAGGTACTATGAACGGTTACAAACCGGTTATCTTCCTGGAAGAGGCGGGCGTGCCGTATGACCTGACGCATATCAACTTTTCCAAACAGGAACAGAAAACACCCGAATTCCTGGCGCTCAACCCCAATGGCAAGATCCCGGCGATCTATGACCGAACGGAAAACCGCGCGATCTTCGAAAGCGGCGCGATCCTGTGGCATCTGGCCGAGAAATACGGACAGTTCCTGCCATCGGATCCGGTCAAACGGTCCGAGGTCATGCAGTGGCTCTTGTTTCAGGTCGGGCATATCGGTCCCATGATGGGACAGGCCATGTATTTTCAACACATAGCAGCCCCCAACGGGCATCATGAGCCATTCTCGATCCGCCGCTATGTAGATGAAAGCCGCAGACTGCTGGAAGTGATGGACGCACGGCTTGAGGGGCGCGAGTGGATTGCAGCAGACGAATACACAATCGCAGACATGATGCTGTACCCGTGGGCCCGCGCTTATGTCTGGGCACGCGCTTCGGTCGAAGGTTTGCCGCATCTGAACGATTGGTTCGAGCGTATCGACGCGCGGCCCGCAGTCCAGAAAGCCCTGACAATCCCCAAGGCGAACCCTCAGTTTTGGGACGCAAATGCCGACGCGTCAGATTTTGCCAAGGAGAATGCCGCGCGTTTTGCAGGCGATGTTAAACCCGAAACTTAAGTGCATGGCCACACCCCGTTCCATTCATTCCTCACCCTAGACAAATGCGTTCGCGCGTAAGAACCTGTGCGAAATCAAAAAATAGGGAGTCGTTTGAATGAAACGGATTGCTTTGACGGGTCTGGCCTTGGTTTTCTCAGCTTCCTCGGCGTTTGCCGCAGGCGGTGAAACCTGTGCGGCAGGTAAGACCTTGACCGATGGCACTTTGACGATCGCCACAGGCAACCCAGCCTATTACCCTTGGGTCATGAACGACGCGCCGGAAAGCGGCGAGGGGTTTGAGGCTGCGGTTGCCTATGCCATCGCAGAAAAGATGGGGTTTGACAAAGACAGCGTCAGCTGGGTTCGCACCAGCTTTGACGAAGCCATTCAACCCGGTGCAAAGAACTTCGACTTCAATATGCAGCAATACTCGATCACACCCGAGAGAGAGGAGATGGTCGATTTCAGCCTGCCCTATTACACGTCTGCCATGGCTGTTCTGACCACGCAAAACGTTGTCGACAACGGCGCGCAAGCGACGCTGGAGGGTCTGAAAGGGTTGAAATGGGGTGCCGTGGCGACGACAACCGCAATTCCCATGCTGAACAACGTGATCCAACCGTCGGATGATCCGCTATTGTACAACGACAATGCTGATGTAAACGCCGCCATTATGGCCGGTCAGATTGATGCAGCGCTCTATGATTTGCCAACTGCACTGTACCTGTCAGCCGTGGTGGTAGAGGGCGGCGCGTTGCTGGGTCAGTTCCCAGCCGATCAATCGGAAAGCCCCGATCAGTTCGGTCTGCTGATGGAAGAAGGTAACGCTTTGAAAGAATGCGTCGATGCCGCCATTACGGAACTGACCGAAAGCGGCGCGCTTGCCGCAATAGAGGCCCAGTGGCTGTCCGAGGCGACGGGTGTTCCGGTCATCAAGTAAATGAACGAAACCTCAGTGCAAAGCGGCTCGTCCGAACACCCGTCCTCGAAGCCAACGCGCCGGGATCTGTACGAGGCGGGCGTACGACGAAAATCCAACCGGATCGCTCTGATCTCGACAGTCAGTGTTATCGTTGCACTGATCGTTCTCATCCCGCTTGCTCCGGGCTGGGACGCGGTTCAGCGCGCGTTCTTCAATGGCCGGGTGTTCGCTGCCACCTTTCCCGGGTTGTTGGACGCTTTTCTAGTGAATGTGATGATCTTTGCATGGTCTGCGCCGCTTATCGCGATCACCGGCTTGGCAATCGCACTTTGCCGGGACACACGTGCGCCAGCTTTGTTTCCGCTACGTTTGTTCGGAATAGCCTATACCGACATATTCCGGGGCCTTCCCGTCGTCCTTGTCATCTACATAATAGGCTTTGGCATTCCGGGTCTGGGCCTGCCCCGGCCTTGGAATAGCCCTTATATCTGGGGAACCCTGGCGCTGGTTCTGGTCTATTCGGCCTACGTGGCAGAGGTCATCCGTTCTGGCATCGACTCTGTGCATCAATCGCAACGATCCGCCGCGGCATCGCTCGGCCTAAGTGACGGTGACACGATGCGGTATGTGGTGCTGCCACAGGCCATACGCAACGTGGTTCCCGCCAATATGAACCTTTTCATCGCCTTGCAGAAAGACGTGGCACTTTTGTCGTTCATTGGCCCGGTTGAGATTTTTCGTCAGGCCGGTGTCTATAAATCTCTGTACGCCAATTTCACACCATATGTTGGCGCCGCACTGATCTTTCTGGCGCTGACCATCCCGGCCACGCGATACGCTGACTATCTTATGAACAAACAAAACAAGGCGCGCACATGAAGGCAAAGCTATCTTTGCGCGGCGTTCGAAAGCGGTTTGATGAACACGAGGTATGTAAGGGCATCGATCTCGATGTCGCCGAAGGTGAGATGGTCTGCCTGATAGGGGCATCCGGGTCTGGCAAATCCACACTTCTGCGCTGCATGAACCTGCTGGAACCAATTGATGACGGGACGATCTGGTTGGATGGAGCTGATATCTCCGAACCCGGCCTGGATCCCCAACCCGTACGCCAAAAGATCGGCATTGTGTTTCAAAGCTATAACCTCTTCCCTCACATGACCGCCGCAGAAAACGTAATGCTTGCCCCCCGACGTGTACACGGACTAAGCCGAGACGCCCTGCGCCCAAAGGTGACGCAGCTTTTCACACGCTTTGGCTTGGGCGACCGGATGCAACACTACCCGGACCAGCTATCCGGCGGTCAGCAGCAGCGCGTGGCAATCATTCGTGCACTTGCAATGGAGCCCCAGATCATGCTTTTCGACGAGATCACAAGCGCTCTGGATCCCGAACTGGTCGGTGAAGTCCTGGACGTTCTTCGCGACTTGCGCAAGCAGGGCATGACGATGGTTCTTGCCACCCACGAAATGGGCTTTGCCCGAGAGCTTGCTGACAAAGTGTGCTTCCTGGATGCCGGACGCATCCTGGAACAAGGTCCACCCCAAGAGCTTTTCACCAACCCACGCGAAGCGCGCACCAAGGCGTTTTTGTCGCGGGTTCTTTAGGGGAAGACATGAATGTCGCCAGCGGTCTGCCGGACAAGCAGCCCTTCGTGGAACCATACCCTCGCTAAGCTCTGATCAGAATTCGTGCTTTAGCTGCCCCAATGACTTTCTTACGCAAAGCCTAACATCACGGAAGCGGCTCCAGTTTTTGAGGCCGTATCTAATTTCTAACCAGACACTCTTTCGCCAAAAGTTCTACAGGTTGTGTGGTGGCCTCTGGTCTGGCTCGATTGGAAAGTGAAAGCTAAGGTACGCATCTGCGGCTTTGAAAAAGCGCGGTTATTTGATGAATAAAAAAATCCGCACTTATTCAGTAACTACATACAGGTTCTGGATTGCGCTAGATCGCGCAACCGATTGGAAACCGCCCAACGCTTGTTTGGCAGTTAAGGTTCGGAGGGGAATTATCCCCCTCCGCCGTTTTTTTAGGTTTTCGCGAAAACTAAGACGAAACCCCGTTTCGCAACATGGGTCATACGAAATCGAATTGGTCGCCTGAAAGCAAAGATGTCGACGTAGATGGTTCGTCCGCATCCAACGCGTTGACCTCACCATTTACGGTACCGTCATTGTTGTACTCGTCCAGCGCGTCCAAGATGTCCTTGCCTCCATCTTTCCAGGCGTCACTTTTCGCCTTTACGATGGGACCATTCAAATCAAACTTGGAATCCCCGTTAGGGACGGGTGCACCATCTGCGTTCTCCAGCAGCCAATCCACAGCCTCATCCAGCCAGAATTCGGCGTCATCGCTATCAATGTCTGCATCACCATCTGTGATTGAGTTTCCAGCCAGGTAGTTCAACCAGGTTGCAACGGCTTGTCGCCCAACATCATCTATTTTGTTTTGTTTTGACGTGTCAGCCTCGTTCCGGACTAGATCAAGCGCGTCATCGAGATCAACCAAGATTACCGTTTCGCCATTATCGGCATAACCATTCTTGTTGTAGTCCCCGATGAGCAATGCATCTACGGTGTCTAAGTCGTTGTCTGGATTATAGATTTCGTCATTCTCATCTATATCTCCGTCTCCGTCACTGTCGTAACGAACGTTGTACGTCAGTTCACCATCAGGAAATTCATCTTTCTCAGGTTCGATTTCATTACCTTCCACTCCATCCCAGTAGCTGAGCAGCTTAAAGCTGTTCCCCCATCCACCAGGAGTACGCACGCCCGGACCTTCGTCTTCAAGGCCGAAATAATAGGCCGGGTCGTCGTCAGAAGCACCTTGATCAGTTGTGACGCTCGCCGTGTTCAGATGTTGACCAGCCGTGATCGCTAGCGAGTATTCCAGATATGCACTTTCACCCACATCCAAAATACCGTCTTGGTCGCCAGACTCGATAAGAGTAAAGCCCGACAGATCGATGTCTCCAGTCGAGCTATCGAAATCGGTAATCGTGAGACCTGTCAGCGTCACGTTGCCAGTATTGGTCAACTCAATACGGAAAGTTGCGTCTCCACCGGAAACTTGAGCTTCTGGGCCGCTGGGATCATTTGCATCCTGAAAACCGTTTCCATCACCAACATCGACAAGTTTTACGAGGTCGATACCAGGCAGGTAATCAATCGGCTGCTGCGCGCTGTCAGAGACCTCATCCGTCTCCGCGCTGTTCGCCGTGGCCGTGTTGTCGATGCTGTTGTCATCATCGTCATCGCCAAGGTCGTCAGGCTCAAGATCCCCCTGGCTGTCCACATCCGCCTGCGTGATCGTGTAAGACCCCATATAGGTCTCTTCAGCACCCACCGCGAACGTCTCGCCAGAGGCCAGAACACCCCCAAGAAGCGGGTCCTCAACCACAACATCCGTCAGCGTCACATTCCCTGTGTTCGTCACCGTGATGCTGTAGTTGATCTCATCACCCGCATCCGTGAACCCGTTCCCGTTCACATCCGTAACGCCCGTGATCGTCTTCTCAATCTCAAGATCAGGCAGGTAATCAATCGGCTGCTGCGCGCTGTCAGAGACCTCATCCGTCTCCGCGCTGTTCGCCGTGGCCGTGTTGTCGATGCTGTTGTC
>NZ_JBQFOK010000017.1:0-28968 GCF_056533365.1 Ruegeria sp. G5
CGCTCACCAGCCGGGACACTTTCAAGCTGACACGCACCGCCGCTCTTGCCGAGTGGCGTCAACTTTGTTCCGGATAGGTTCGCAGTTTCCGCGGCAAACTGAGACTGGTTCGAATTCGTCTGACAGCACCGGTCTTGCAATGCATTTTTCTTGAATTAGCATTCAAGAAATTCTTGTAACTGATGCAAGATGACGGCGAAGGAGTTTGGATGGGTCGGCACAAGACGTTTGACGCGGAAGCGGCATTGCTGAAGGCCGTGGAGGTATTCTGGGAGAAAGGATACGCGGCGAGCGCGATTACAGACCTGTGCCGGGCGATGGATCTGAATCCCGGCAGCGTCTATGCCACCTACGGGCAGAAGGATCAGCTGTTTCTATCCGCCGTTCGCGCATACCTGCAAAAGGTGACGACCGAAGGTATCGACAGGATCAATGCGGCCGAGGATGGGATTGCAGGCATCCGCAGCTATTTTCATTACATCGTCGAAGGCATTCTGACAGGTCAGCGGCGCTTTGGCTGTTTGGGCACCAATTCCCTGATGGAATTGGGCCGCAACAACGACGAGGTGCGCGCGATCATGCTGGAGCATCTCGATCTTCTCGAGCAAGCTTTCCGGAACGCGCTGGAACGCGCCGAAGGGGACAACCCGCAAGGCCGGGCTACATACCTCCTCTGTATGGCGCAGGGGATAAACGTGTTGGCCCTGACCCAACCAGATCGCGCTACACTGACGGAGCTCGTTCACACAACTTTCCAAGCCTTACCGGAGCACAAGTGACCGGTTGAATAACACACTCGACCACATTCCATGGAGAAGATCATGACTGTCAAACGGCCTTCAAATTCAGACGTTCAAGCGGCGGCAGCCGAACTGGGTATGAACCTGTCCGACGCCTCAGCACAGACTTTCAATGATCTGATGCAGGGTCTGTTGGATGCCTATGACGCGGTCGAAGAAATGGAAGAGCCCAATCCGGCGCCGGCTTATCCGCGCAGCGCTCACACTGTGCCGACCCCCGCCGACAACCCTTATGGTGCCTGGGCCGTTCAGGGCAGCATCAAAGGCAAGACCGAAGGGCCATTGGTCGGTAAAACCGTCGCGATCAAAGACAATACATGTGTGGCAGACTGGCCAATGCAGGTGGGTTCGACCGTACTGGACGACTATGTTCCCGAGATTGATGCCACGGTGGTGACCCGCCTGCTGGATGCCGGGGCCGAAATCACTGGTAAGGCGGCTTGCGAGTACTATTGCGCCTCAGGAGGCAGTCATACCGCGGCGCAGGGGATTGTCGAAAATCCGGTTGTGCCCGGGCATAACGCGGGCGGGTCGTCCTCCGGATCAGCGGCTTTGGTTGCGGCGGGTATCGTGGATATGGCCACCGGCGGCGATCAGGGTGGTTCGGTCCGAATTCCGGCCTCCTATTGCGGGATTGTTGGGATGAAACCGACCCACGGGCTGGTGCCTTACACCGGCATCCTCGCCGTGGACACGACCATTGATCACGTCGGTCCGATGACGCGTACTGTGGCGGAAAACGCCCAGATGCTGGAGGTCCTGGCCGGACCCGACGGGCTGGACCCGCGTCAGAGCGGCGCGCCCGCGCAGGACTATACCGGGGCTTTAGGTCAGGGCGCCGAGGGGCTGCGGGTGGCAATCGTCAGCGAAGGGTTCGGTCATCCCGGTGCTGAAGATGAAGTAGAAGACCGGGTGCGCGAAGCAGGTCGGAAACTTGCGGATGCAGGTGCCATTCTCGAAGAAATATCCATTCCGATGCACGCCGCCGGAGGAGCAATCTGGACACCGATCTTCGTCGAAGGCGCGACCGAACTGATGATGCGGCAGAACGCCTATGGAACCAATATGAAAGGTCTCTTTGTCGAAAGCCTGCTGGATGCCCAATCCAATTGGCGCGATCACGCAGATGAGTTTTCGCCCACGCTGAAACTGGGCTTGTTGACCGGGCATTACATGTCTTCGCGCAACAAGGGACGGTTCTATGGTAAAGCACAAAACCTCAACCGTGCGCTAACCAAGGCCTATGATGATGTACTGTCCGACTATGATTTGCTGCTGATGCCAACCACTCCGATGGCGGCCAGTAAATTGCCACCTGAGGGTGCGCCGGATGAGGAGATTGTGGCACGCGCTTTCGAGATGGTCGGAAACACCTCTCCTTTCTGTGCGACCGGGCATCCGTCGCTGTCGGTACCGGTGGGCAAAACCAGTGATGGCCGACCAATCGGCGCGATGCTCAGCGGGCGCCACCACGACGAGGCCACGATCTATCGCGCCGCCGAAGTGCTGGAGGCAGCTTATCAGGCCTAAGGCATAGGTCCCTGACCGAGAGATAAGGGGTCGCTTAAGGGCGGCACTAGGGTACGCTTAACTACTCTGTGGGAGTTTAGCTTCAAGCAGAAGCTCAGCGCCTTAGCGATGTATTTGATACTGGCAGCAAGTGTCTTCCGTACGGGATCGGCCCCGACGCATGAGTTTAAATTGCCACTGGTGTTGCGTGTGCGGCGAATGTCTAAAAAGCGCGCCGCCACCGCAGCATTTGAGGACTGGCCCAAAGTTAACGCTGGGCCGTTTGCCGACACCTGCTTTCGAAATGACAAGAAGCAACAGATCAAAGAACTGCTCGAAGGGAGTAAAGTGTACTGCTCGAACTTAGGTTGTCTCGCAAATAACTTACGCTACAACTTTTTAAGGTCAGTTTCTTCGCGCATGCCTTCACGAACCCTGCAGCGAGCCTCAGCGCTTTCCAACAAATGCTAATCCAATCTGGAGCCCAATTTGAGCACAACCAAGTATCACAATCAGGACTGGGATCAGGTAGTAACTGCGGATCGGATTCACCATTTCCATCCCTGGCAGGACATGTCGGCCTGGCGTCAGACAGACCTTTCGGCCTTCACTCATGGTGAAGGCATTTATGTCTACGATCAGAATGGTCGTAAGCTGATTGACGGGCCCGCGGGCATGTGGGCCGTTCAGATCGGGCATGGACGTAAGGAAATGGCAGACGCCATTGCGGCTCAGGTTATGGACCTGTCTTATGCCTCGCCCTGGACTGCGACATCTCAACCTGCCGCACTTCTGGCAGAAAAGCTCGCGGCTTTGGCTCCGGGGGCGCTCAATACGGTGATGTTTACCACGGGGGGGTCGACCGCCGTGGATACAGCGTTGCGAACGATGCAATTTTTGAACAATCGTCTCGGGCGCAGTGAAAAGAAGATCATTCTGGCCCGTGAAAAGGGATATCACGGCTCGACCTATCTGGCAGCCAGCGTCACCGGTAAGGAACGTGACAAAAGCTGCTTTGATTTCGAAGACCGGCTGGTGCGATTCCTGCCCGATATCAACCCCTATATCCGCCCCGAAGGCATGAGCGAGGCGGACTGGTGTGACGCCAAGGTTGCGGATCTTGAATACCTGATCGCCGAGACCGGAGCAGACAAGATCGGAGCCTTTATCGCTGAACCTATTCTGTGTTCGGGCGGGGTGATCGTACCGCCCGAAGGTTATCACCGTCGAACATTGGACATCTGTCGAAAGCATGACATCCTCTACATCTCGGATGAGGTCGTCACGGGGTTTGGTCGATTAGGTCACTGGTTCGCGTCCAAAGACGTTTTCGATATTGAGCCAGACATGATTACCTGCGCCAAGGGTTTAACCTCAGGGTATCTACCGCTTGGGGCCTGCATCGTTTCGGACCGCGTGATGGAGCGGATGACCGGGGAAGATCACGCGGTTCTTTTTCCTAATGGCTATACCTATTCGGCGCATCCCGTCTGTTGTGCAGCATCCCTGAAAAATATCGAGATAATCGAGCGCGAGAACCTTCTTGACCACGTGCGCGCAGTCACCCCGCATTTTCTGGACAGGCTCCATTCGTTGAATGCATCGCCCATTATCGGAGACGCAAGGGGCATGGGACTTTTAGGATGTCTTGAAGGGCTTTTGGACGCGGGCCGCAGTACACCGCTCGAGGTGCAGCGTAGCTTGGGTGCGCGGCTTGATGCGGCTTGCGAGGCGCGTGGGTTGATTGTGCGCCCGATCATCAACATGTGTGTCTTTTCTCCTCCGCTGACCATAAGCAGGGACGAGATCGACATGATGTTCGATATTATTCAGGACGCGGTCACCGAGGTTGAAAAGGACTTTGTCTGATCGGCTTTAACCGTCCGATTGATAACTGGCGATAATCATCCGTGTGCCAGCTGCTGTTGACCAGCCGACTTTATCGCCCTGATGGACATAGGCCGTCTCATTGGCAGAGAACTCATGGTCGGCCTGACCATCGTTCAGCGTGAGTTTGCCTGAAAGCACAGTGATCATCTGATTGGTGTCAACTGGTCTGATAGGAATTTGGGTGGCACCGCAGGTTACAAGCTCGACGTGCATGGTTCCGGCCGCGTTCACAAAATCGGTGCGCCTAAGCATGACATCCGGCTCGACCGCCAGGGCAGTCAGGTCCGGCACGGTGATCCGTGCCAGAGACCGGTTTTCAGCCGCAGGAACTGGGCCGTCGAGGATCATGAAATACTTGTGGACCAAACCGGGCTGCGACCATTGGCAAACGAACCCCTTTGGGATGATGAAAGCGTCTCCGGCGTTGATCTTGATCTCTTCTCCGTCCGGTAGAAACATGCTGAGCCCGCCTTGTAGAAACAGCATATATTCATCGACAGGGTAGGGCATCATCTGGTCCACGAATGCAGTGCAATCCCAGGCACCTGCCATAAATCCTTCGGCCTCGATCTCATGATAAAGATGCCCGCGCTGGACGGGTTCGCCGGACACCAGCGCGGCATAGTCCATCTGTTCCCATTCCGTCAGACCATTGGGGCCATCGGGCTGAAATCGGATGATATTGGCTGTCTTGGTCATGTGCGCTCCTTTCCCGGTGCGAGGTCTTCCCAACACAGGAAGATGGAATTTGAAACCTGCCGATACATCCTGATATGGCTGGCGGTGCTTGGGCGACGGCGTTCTTCTATATAAGCATAGGCTGCATCAAGCTGTGCGCGGTCGCGAAACGACAGGATTGAGAAATGAGTGTGACTGCGCTCATCATCCGTGTCCATGGGCGTATCCTGAACGCGCGCCCCGAGGGGGCCAGCCTGCACGATGATATCTGCAGCCATCAGGTCGTCGACAAAAGCGGCGTAGTCGGCTTGAAAACTAGTGAAATCAAGGCCGGGTTTCATATCAAAACAGGAAAGCATGTGTATCATCCGGCACCTATAGCGTGTTTGCGGCTTTCAGGCCTTCCAGTACGGCCTCTTCAACAGTTCGGGGGCACAGGGCATCTCCGATGATGTGCAATTCACCCGGCCAATCCGCCAGTTGCGTTTCAAGTGTCGTGTCGGATTGGGTTCCAAGCGCGGTGACCACCGTATCCGCACCCTGCATGACCAAGGGTTCAGCGCTCAGCGTGTGTTGGAAATAGGCGTCTTCGTCGTCAACCCCGTAAAGCCGCACATGAGTTACGATCTCGACCCCAAGTTTGTGCAAAGTGCCAAGCCAGGCGTCGCGAGCATATTGCGGAATGGTCTGCCCTGCTGTCATGCCGTTGACCGCCAGACGCACATGGCAGCCGTCGCGCGCAAGGCGTTCTGCCAGACCAAGCCCCACCCAATCGCAGCGCCAATCGGCGATCACAGCACGACCACCTACATTGGCCTTGCCTTCCAGCACCTGCCAGGCTGAGACGACATGGCCTTCAGACGCGCCTTCAATCTGGGGAGTGTATGCCTGTCCACCGGTTGCAAGGATGATCGCGTCCGGGTCTTCGGTTGCGACTAGGTCGGGTGTAACACGGGTTTTCAGATGCACCTTGGCACCTGCCTTCTTAACCTCATGAGCGAGGTTCGTGGTGACACCGCCGAATTCGGCGCGGCCCGGCAGAAGCTGGGCCAGATTGACCTGACCGCCCAATGTGTCTGAAGCCTCGAACAGTGAGACGTGATGGCCACGCTCGGCGGCAACGGCGGCGGCTTTCAGACCGGCAGGACCTCCACCCACCACCATGACCTTTCGCGGCGTCACGGTGGGTACACGCTCGCCAAAGGCCAGTTCTCGTCCCGTTTCCGGTCGTTGAATGCACGAGATTGGTTGCGCGTTTAGCATATGCCCGATGCAGGCTTGATTGCAGGCAACACAGGCGCGGATATCATCCAGCCGTCCCTCCTGTGCTTTTTGGGGCATGTCTGGATCGGCGATCAGGGCGCGGGTCATCCCACACATATCCGCCGCACCCTGCGTCAACAGCCCATCCGCGATCTGCGGTTGATTGATGCGGCCAGCGACAAAGACGGGTTTGGTCACGACCTCTCGGATTGCTTTGGACAAAGGCGCTGTGTAGGCAGTTTCGAACTGCATGGAGGGCACAATATGGGTCGAGCCTGCCAACCCTGCGGACGTACCTGCTGTGACGTTCAGGTAGTCCAGCGCGGGGTCCTGATCCAAGGCGCGGGCGATGCTCAGCATATCCGGCGCCTCAAGCCCGTCATGGTCTTTTTCGTCGCCAGACAGGCGGATGCCCAGAACCATCTCCTCACCAATGCCCCGCCGAGTTGCCGCGATGGCCCGACGGACGAACCGCAAGCGGTTCTCGAACGATCCACCATACATATCCGTGCGCAGATTGACGCGGGGGTTGAGGAATTGACCCAGCAGATATCCGTGTGACGCTACAAGTTCGACGCCATCAAGCCCCGCCTGACGCATGTGTCGCCCGGACAGTTCGAAACCTGCGATGATCTCGTCGATCATGGTAGCTGTCAGAGCGCGGGGCATCACGTGGAAACGCTCATTGGGAACGGCCGAGGGCGCATAGGCCACCGCATGGGTGCCGTCCGCAGCCATCGTCATCTCGCGCCCCGGATGGCTGAGTTGGGCAAAGACTCGACAGCCAAAAGGCTGACAGGCCTGCGCGAGTGCTGCATACCCCGCGACGCAGGCCGTGTCATAGGCGCGAATCGCTGGCCGTCCCGAGTTGCCCGACGGATGGACTCGCGCGGCCTCGATGATTGTCAGGGCTGCGCCGCCTTGCGCCTTGGCTTTGTGATACGCAACCATAGCGTCGCTCGGTTTGCCGTCATCTAGCATGACCGCCATATGGCCCGTCGAAAATATCCGGTTCTTTAACTGGACGCCCCGTAGGTCGAGCGGCGAGAACAGTGTCTCGAACCCATGGGGCAAATCATCGCCATTGTTGGGGGGCTGCGTCATCCAACAGTCTCCGAAGCCAGAAACTGCCGCAACGGTGCTGTACTATCGGGATTACCCTTTGCCTCTCGGTCGAGGAAATTGAAAGCAGCGACTTCATGCGCGGTGGCAATGCGGAGCGAGGGCAAATCTTCGAGCGGTGCGATTGCTTCAAGACGCTCAAACGTGGCGACATATCCCGGATAGTCGCGTCGCATTCCGGCCATAAGCGCTGCCCAATCCTGCGGCATCGCTTTCGCCTGATCGCACCCATTTCGGCGCAGCTTATCCGTGCCGCGGGGCGTCAGGTCGTATTTCTTTATCAAAACACGCAACGCGCGCGCTGTGTGCTTCTCGATATCCGCTAGCATTCTCATCGTGGCGCTCTGATCCGTGTCATCGAGAGTATCGGCGAGAGTGGTGAAGAAGGCCTCGCCTTCGACCTCCTCTTCATAACACAATAGCAGGGCGTCCAGATAATCCCCCGTCAGCTTTGTCTTGGGATCACTGGCTTCAAGGTCACCAACATCCAGTCGATCATGCTTGAGCGGCATGTCTGGGTCGACCACGTTTTCAAGGTCTCGCCCGTAGCGATGCCCAGCATAGGTCGCGGCGGCGACGATCGCAGGGGCGTCACAATCCCCAATCTTTGCCAAGGTGAAGGGCAGGGAACCTGCATCACCATCCGCCTTGTTAAGAAGATCGGTATACAACGCATCATTGGGCGCGCGGTGCGTGACCATGACGACATTGGGCACCTCAAGCGTCTTGGTCGCGCCGGTGAACTGGCATTCCAGCATCGCCTGCGTGCCATCAAATTGGGTCAGGGCCTGAGACAGCTCAATCCCGACCCCAAGCCGCATCAGATGGGTGCGGACCTTCCAGCGTTCCGAGGTATTGCCTGCCCATTCCGAGATCACTTCGGACGGGGTCACCAGCGTCACATCCAGCCCTGCAGACTTCAATCGTTCCGCAATGACACCGCCGAGGTAATAGCCATCCTCGTCATAGACAATCGTCGGGCCGGTGGGTAGGGTGCCGTCCATAATGTCGTCGGCGGTCAAAATCCGCGTATCCTTTGATGCCGAAACAGGCACATAAGTTTTGCCGTCGAACCGATCCGCCCGCCAGCGCGCACCGGTTGCGATCACGACATGATCCGCACCGAATTCCATCACGTTGTCGGCGGTCAGTTTGCTTTCCAGAAAGACCTCGACATTGGTCATTTTGTGGAACTGCTGGGCCCGGTAGTCGCGGACGCGTATGTATTCGCTCATTCCCGGCAAGACGGCTTCGCGCGGCAGACGCCCACCAAGCTCAGTCCCGGCATCTGCCAACGTCACATGATAGCCCCGCTTGCCCAAGACATGCGCGGCCTCAAGCCCTGCGGGCCCGGCCCCAACGACCAGAACACTGGCATCGGAACTGGCCGCCGCATAGGCCTCGGGGTGCCAGCCCTTGCGCCATTCCTCGCCCATGGTTGGGTTCTGGGTACATCGGATCGGCACACCGATACTGTCGCCGGAATAGCAGATGTTGCAGCCGATACACTCGCGGATATCCTCAAACCGGCCTTCTTCGATCTTTTTGGGCAGGAACGGGTCCGCAATCGAAGGGCGTGCTGCACCGATGAAATCTGTCACGCCGCGCTTGATCTGACTGACCATCGTATCGGGCGAGGTAAAGCGGCCCACCGTGACGACAGGCTTGTCGGTCTGCGATTTGACGAAATCCATGTAGGGTTCCAGCGCGGCCTCTTTGGTAAAGCGCGAAGCCCCCATCTCGACATAGTAGTTGGCGATGTTGATGTCCCAGAGATCGGGCATATCGGCCAACATGGCGAACATATCCCGCCGTTCGCCATGGATTGGAACACCGTCTGCGCCGATCTCTTCATCTGCTGCAAATCGAACGGCTACACCACAGCGGTCACCGACGGCGTCTTTCGTCTCTTCGATCAGCTCGCGGACAAGGCGGACACGGTTGGTCAGGCTGCCGCCATATTCATCGCTGCGAGTGTTGGTTTGGGGGTTGAGGAAATTGGCCAGAAGGTAGGTGTGGGTGGCGTAGACATAGACGATATCGAACCCCGCGTCCCGCGCGCGATAGGCAGCCTTGCGGTGCCAGCGGCGCAGATTGCGAATGTCTTCTTTGTCCATCGCGCGGGTTTGAAAGGGGTGCCCGGCCGCGTTCGGCACGCTGGCCAGATCCATGGCAACCTCGCGGGTCATCATATTGGCAGAGCGTGCGCCGCCATACCACAGCTCAGCCCCGGCCAGTGCGCCATACTCGTGGACCTTGTCCGTCATCAATGCATGAGCCCGAATGTCACTGTCATCCCAAAGAGAAGCCGAGACATGTTTCAGATCGTCCGACGACGGGTGGATCGAATTGTATTCCGTACAGACCACGCCCCAGCCACCTTCGGCCTTGCGGGCACGCATTTCGGCCAACATGCGAGGGCGCAGATAGCCCATCCCGGTGCAATGCGGGACCTGATAGAACCTGTTTTTGGCCGTGACCGGACCGATTTGCATGGGTTCGAACAGGATATCGTATCTGGGGTCTCGGGTCATAGATCGCCTTCTGTCATTTTGATGCCAGCGCAATGTGTTCGCGACGGAATGGGACATGAGCAGGCTGACCCGCGTCGAATTCGCGGGCAAAGCGATGGCCGCTATAAACCGCAGCCGCAATGGTTGACGGGCCGAGCGCATCGCCGATGCGGATCAAACCGGGTTGCGCGTGCCACAGATCATCAACAGGTGCGCGCATGGTGACCAGAACAGTTGTTGCCGCCGCAATGGGCCGTATTGCGCCCGTGTAGATATCCGCGACTTCGACGTGGTCGGCGTGCATCGCAGTCAGATTATGGGCGCACGAGATGTTGACGCCAAGCGTCAGCAACTGCGTCTGCACCGCATGTTGATCCAGAGTGTTCTGTGTCCAGGTCGAAGCCTCGGTCGCTGGTGTCACAAGGGTCACGTCACAGCCTGCGCGGCGCAATTTCTCGGCAATCAGACCGCCCATATAGAAATGGTCATCATCGAAGACCACGACCGGGCCGTCGGGGATTTCACCGGCCATTACGGAGCCAGGGGTCAGAATGCTGGCCCCGTTATGGGCCTTGATCCCCAACGGGTTCTGCCGTCCGATCCCGTCCATAGTCCAGCGCGCTCCGGTGGCGAGTGCGACGACATCTGCATCAAACTCGGCAATACTATCGGGCGTCATCTCGCTTTCGAGATAGAGCGACACGTTAGGCATCTGGCTGATCTGGTACAGCCGGTAATCGGCCACACGGCCCCATTCGGCAAGGCCGGGAAGGCGTCGTTCCTGTGCGACCCGCCCTCCGGCCTCAGCCGCTTTGTCGGCAATCGTGACATCATAGCCGCGTTGACCCAAGGCGCGCGCGGCCTCAAGCCCCGCAGGTCCGGCCCCAACGATCAGAATGCGCGCGTCCGAAGTTTTCGGCGCGATCTTTTCAGGGTGCCAGCCCTTGCGCCATTCCTCTCCCATCGTAGGGTTCTGCGTACAGCGGATCGGAACCGAGTGATGATCGCCAGAGACACAGATATTACAGCCGATACACTCTCGGATGTCCTCGATACGGCCTTCTTCGATCTTCTTGGGCAGGAATGGATCGGCGATTGAGGGGCGGGCCGCGCCGATCAGGTCAAGCTGCCCGGAGCGGATCAAGGATGCCATTGCATCGGGTGAGGTATAGCGTCCAACACCCACAACGGGTTTGCTGGTGACAGATTTCACGAAAGACACGTAGTCATCTTGATATCCCGATGCTTTAAAACGTGATGTGGCGCTGTCATTGGACCAGCCGCTGATATTGACGTCCCAGAGATCGGGAAGCTCGGCCAGCATCTCGATCAGGTCGCGCCCCTCGCCGGTGCTGGTGAACCCCATGCTACCCATCAGTTCATCAACTGAAAATCGCAGGGCGACGGCGCATGAATCGCCGACGGCCTCTTTGGTGTCTTGTAGAACTTCGCACAGCAGGCGGGCGCGGTTTTCCAACGATCCGCCATATTGGTCCGAGCGCCGGTTGCGGTAGGGCGACAGGAAATGCGAGATGGTCGATAGCTGGTGCCCGGCATAAACATAAACCACATCAAAGCCCGCCTGTTTGGCTCGAATGGCGGCGTCCCGGTGCCACCGGCGCAAGGTGCGGATATCGTCCAGATCCATCGCGCGGGCCTGAACCGGATCGTACATGGCAACCGGCATATGCGACGGGGCCAGCGGTACCTCGCGGCTATAGCGGTTGGCGGCCATTTGTCCGGCGTGGTTAATCTCGGCCCCAGCCAGCGCCCCGAATTCGTGAATGCCGTCGCACATCCGCGACAGAACCGGGATGTCGCTGTCATCCCACAACCGCCCGCCTGACCACGGCGAGTGATCGCCCGAGGGTGCAATCTCGATCTCTTCGGTGCAGATCACGGCCCAGCCACCTTCGGCTTTGACGCGCCGCATCTCGGCCATGGAGGACGGGTAAACCCGCCCCATGCCGTTGCAATGCGGCACCTGAAAGAACCGGTTTTTCGCCGTGACCGGGCCTATCTGGACCGGCTCGAACAGGATATCGTATCGCGGATCGCGTCCCATATCATCGCGGCGCCAGCGCTGGCAGTTCGCGTCGGAAAGGAACGCCTTCTATCGGAGGCTCGCCAAATTCGCGGGCGAAACGGTGGCCGCCATACACGGCGGCTGCGATGGTTCCGGGTGCCAGGCAATCGCCGATACGGGTCACCTGAGGGGCGTCGTCGCGGGCCTGAAGCTCATGGAATAATGTATCCGTGGCCTCGCGCATCGTAACCGGGATAAAGGTGCTGCACGCAAGAGTCCGAGATGCTTCGGTATAGACGCAGGCTAATTCAGCGCTGTCACAGCCTACACGCGTCACATTGTGCAAAGGCACAATCCCAACGCCCATTTGCATGAGTTTGGTCTGAATGCGCCCTTGTTCCATCGTGTTATGCGTCCAATGGGACACGTCGGCCGCAGGAGTGACATAGGTGACGTCATGCCCCTCGGCCCGCAGCTTTTCGGCGATTAGGCCGGCCATGTAATAATAGTCGTCGTCAAAAATCACGACCGGTCCCGTTGGGCGTTTGCCTGCGATGATGTCATCAGGCGTCATCACTGTTGCCTCGGGGTCAATGCCGATCGGCAGCCGGTTGGTGCGCCCGATCCCTGTCGCGGACCAACGGCTGCCGGTGGCGACAACAACGTGGTCGGCGTCAAAGTCGATGACCTCAGCGGCCGTAAGGCGGCTTTGCAGGTAAAGGTTCACATTGGGCATCTGGCCGATCTGATACTCGCGATAATCCGCGACACGCTTCCATGCCGAAAGGCCAGGCAAAGTCGACTCAGTTAGTGAGCGGCCACCTACGGCATCACTCGCCTCGGCCAAGGTGACAGAGTGGCCGCGTTGTCCAAGGGCGCGCGCGGCTTCAAGACCTGCGGGGCCTGCGCCAACGATCAGGATACTCTGATCATTTGACTTCGGCGCAATTTCCTCGGGGTGCCAGCCTTTACGCCATTCTTCCCCCATCGTGGGGTTCTGAGTGCACCGCATGGGATGAGACAGGAAGTCGGCGGTCACGCAGATGTTACACCCAATGCATTCGCGGATATCCTCAACGCGACCCTCGTCAATTTTCTTGGGTAGGAACGGATCGGCAATCGACGGCCGAGCCGCGCCGATCAAATCCAAAACACCCTTTTTCACCAGCGAGACCATCGTGTCGGGCGAGGTAAAGCGGCCCACACCAACTACTGGCTTGCTTGTCAGCCCCTTCACAAATGATGTGTATTCGGTTTGAAACCCTTCCTGCGAAAAACGTGAGGTCTGGCTGTCATTATCCCAGCCGCTGACATTGACGTCCCAAAGGTCGGGTAGTTCGGCCAGCATCTCAACGATTTCACGCCCTTCGCCATCGGCTGCAATGCCGCCGGGGCCCTTCATCTCATCGACGGCAAGGCGAATAGCAACCGCCGTCGTGTCACCAATCGCCTCTTTGGTATCGATGAGCACTTCACGCAGCAATCGCACTCGGTTTTCAAGTGAGCCGCCGTATTCGTCTGAACGGTCATTTCGCGCCGGCGACAGGAAATGCATCAGAGTGGTCATGTCATGGCCCGCGTAGACGTAGACTATGTCAAACCCCGCCTTGCGCGCCCGGATCGCAGCATCGACGTGCATCTTTCGGAAGGCCTTGATGTCGGCCTTGTCCATAGCCCGTGCCTGAATGGGTTCCATCAGGTCGATGGGGCGTGCAGCTGGTCCCATGGGGATTTCGCGGCTGTAATTGTTTGCGGCCCCAGCCCCCAGATGCGCTGGTTCAATCCCCGCCAAGGCTCCATGGGCATGGATGCCATCCACCACGCGGGCTAGGGCAGGGATATCGCTGTCGTCCCAAAGCCGAGCCTCGATCACACCGCTGAGCTCGGACGTGTGCGAAATCTCGGCCTCTTCCGTGTTGACTACACCCCAGCCGCCTTGAGCCTTAATTTCACGCATCATAGCCATGCTTGAGGGGTATTGATGCCCCATGCCGTTGCAGTGTGGCACTTGGTAGAACCGATTTGGTGCCGTGACGGGTCCGATTTTGACCGGCTCGAACAGAATGTCGTAGCGGGGATCACGTGTCATGCAGTGTACCCTTCGGGCTGGTGTGACACAGACGGTGGGCTTTGCTTGGTTGAATGAAATTCGCTTAGCGGACCTAATGCGCCCGGCGGGCTGAAGGATGTCACTGTTTTGCCCTCCCGGCGTTGTCGAATTCGGAATTGAGGCACGTCGGCCAATCCGCGCTTTTTGACATCAGTTCAAACAACAGCAGGACGGTGCTGACTGCAGTGAAAGCCGTGCGTAGCGCCAGACGTTTGTTTCGTATAATTCAAAACGCGTCAATAGTTTCGTCTGAACAGTCGGTCAGAATGATGGATCAAATTGATACTGGAATGTGGGAAATAACGAGGTTGAACGCGCGATTTTATCAAAAAATGAGCAATAATTTGGCAATAAAACAAGATGTGAACAAGTATTCTGGATGAATTGCTTGACTCATTGAAACTATAGTGAATAGCGTTCTGAATGATCGTTCAAATGAAATACCGCTCACGGGATAATTCAATTGAAGATCAAAATAAGAATCCAGTCGTTGGCGCGAACGGGGCCGCCGTGCCCGGACGATCAGTGCGAACGCGGGCGAGGGACAGTGTATCCAACCAGCACGGAGTCGAAGTCGAACATGAACGTAAAAAAGACATTGATGGGCATTTCAGCCGCGGCCGCGATGAGCGCCCTGCTGGTGCAAGCCGCCAGCGCGGAAGAGCGAGTACTCAAAATCACCAACTGGGGAGAGTATATCGGTGAAGAAACAATCGCGAATTTCGAAAAGGAATTCGGGATCAAGGTGATTTACGACGTCTACGAGTCAGCGGAATCGATCGACGCAAAGCTATTGGCGGGTAACAGCGGCTATGACGTGGTGGTTCATGCCAGTGGTGACGCAGCCCGACTGATCAAGGCAGGTATCATCGCTCCTGTGGATGCATCCAAGCTTGATAACCTAAAACACATCGATCCGGCCATTATGGAGCAATTGGCCAGCGAATGGGACCCGGGCAACCAGCATTTGATCCCCTACATGTGGGGAACCCATGGCGTGACCTATAACAACGAACTGGTGCTCGAAACGCATCCGGATGCGCCGATTGGTTCGATGGATATGATCTTTGATCCCGAACATATGAAAGAGCTGGCTAAGTGCGGCGTATCTTTCATGGATTCCCCGGGTGACATCATTCCCATGGCTTTGGCTTATCTGGGTCTGGACCCGAACTCGACCAACCCGGAAGACTACGACAAGGTTGGCGCGATGCTGGCCGAGATTCGGCCCTATATCAAAACCTTCGACAACTATGCCTATCAGCGGATGCCGCAGCGTGAATTCTGCGTGGCAACCACTTGGGGGCCAGATGGCCTGTTGGCGATGTCCGGTGCTCGCGAGGCCAATACCGGTGTTGTTCTGGACTTCTACCTACCTGTTGGTGAACGAACTGCGCAGCTCTGGGTCGACAGTTGGCTGATCCCTGCGGACGCGGAAAACAAGGAAGATGCGCATCTGTTCCTGAACTACATGATGCGCCCGGATGTGGCCGCCGATGATACCAACTTCATCTGGTACGCCACCGCAAACAAGGCCGCCAAGCCCTTGATCGACGAGGAAGTCACGTCCAGCCCGGCGGCTTTCCCGACCTCTGATCAAGTCGAGAAGATGTACACCACCATCGTCCTGCCGCCGCGTGTGGAACGGTTGCAGACACGAACGTGGACAAATTTCAAGGCCGGCAACTGAGTTTTGCCTTGCATTCCGACGGCGATTCCTTGCTGGTCGCCGTCGGACATGTCCTTAGCCGCTGAAAGTGAGAACTAACTTGTCCGCTTCCGAAATTCTGAATGAGATGCCGTGGACGGACCCATCTGGTCAGCGTCCTTTGGTCCAGCTTCGTGGGGTAACCCGGAGATTCGGCCCTGTTGTCGCTGTTGATAAGATTGATCTGGATATCTACCAGGGAGAGCTTTTCTGCCTGCTTGGTGGGTCGGGTTGTGGCAAGTCTACCTTATTGCGCATGCTCGCAGGGTTGGAGGTTCCCAACGAAGGAGAGATCCTTATTGATGGGGTAGATATGGCTCAGGTGCCTGCCTATGAACGCCCCACGAATATGATGTTTCAGAGCTATGCTCTGTTTCCTCATATGAACGTGGAAAAGAACATCGCGTTCGGATTGCAGCAGGACGGTATGCCAAGGTCGGAAATCGCTGATCGTGTGCATGATATACTGACGTTGGTTGAGCTGCAGGATTACAAGAAACGTAAACCCCAGCAATTGTCGGGCGGCCAACGTCAACGGGTTGCCTTGGCGCGTGCGCTAGTCAAGGAACCCAAGCTTTTGTTGCTGGATGAACCGCTCGCGGCGCTGGACAAAAAGCTGCGTAAACAGACGCAGTTCGAGCTGGCCAATATCCAGGAAAAAGTAGGTGTGACGTTCATCGTCGTGACCCATGATCAGGAAGAGGCGATGACCCTGTCATCGCGTATGGCAGTGATGGACGCGGGTCGGTTCAAGCAGATTGGTACGCCAACCGAAATCTATGAATACCCGGAATCGCGTTTCGTTGCGGACTTCATCGGATCGGCGAATATATTCGAGGGGCGTGTCACCGAAGACAGCGCCGATCATGTCTGTGTCGCAACCGATGTCTGCGACATCTTCATTGATCACGGGCAATCGGTGAAAGTGGACAGCAAGATCTGGGTTGGCTTGCGTCCCGAAAAAATCCGGATCACCAAATCGGAAACTGCCGTTGCCGGCAGCAACCAGATCAGTGGGATTGTCGACGATGTGGGATACTTGGGCGAAACTTCGATCTACAAGGTGAAGCTGGCCAACGATCAGATCGTGGACGTTGCCGCCGCGAACCACACGCGGCCTAACGGTAAAACCGACCGCATCACTTGGGATGACAAAGTCAATCTAAGCTGGGATCCATCAAACGCGATGTTGCTCAAGTCATGACTGATGCGGTTCCCTCCAGCACCTTCGAAGCAAAGCGCGCCACGTCTTCGGTTGCTAGTCGCGGGAAACGTATCGCGCGAAAGGTTCAGCAGAACTGGCGCCAGATTGTCATACTGATCCCGTTTGTCTGGCTGCTTATCTTCTTTCTGACACCGTTTTTCATCGTTGCGAAAATCAGTGTGGCCGAATTGGCCATTGCAAGCCCGCCCTTCACCAAAATGATCGAATGGACGGATAGCGGCATCATGACGATCCGCATCGTCTTTGACAATTTCACGTATATTCTTGAAGACCCGCTGTATTTCAACACCTACGTCAATTCGCTGAAGATCTCGATTTCGGCGACTCTGATCTGCCTGCTTTTTGGGTATCCGATTGCCTATGCTATTGTCCGGTCCAGCCCCGTAACAAAACCGATCTTTCTGTTCCTCATCATCCTGCCGTTCTGGACCTCGTTCCTGTTGCGTGTTTACGCGTGGATGGGGCTGCTGGCGGATCAAGGAACGATCAATAACCTTTTGATTGCGCTTGGTCTCATCGACGAGCCGATCCGAATGCTTTATACGGAATTCGCGGTCTATGTGGGCATTGTCTATACGTACATGCCCTTCATGATCCTGCCGCTTTACGCCAATATGGAACGGTTGGACAACAGCCTGAACGAGGCCGCCGCCGACCTCGGCGCGCGCCCAACGACAACCTTTTTCCGCGTGACGTTGCCGCTGACGAAACCGGGCATCATCGCGGGATGTCTGTTGGTGTTCATTCCGGCCACTGGTGAGTACGTAGTACCGGACCTGTTGGGCGGCGGAAATGTCCAAATGATCGGGCGCGTTTTGTTCAATGAGTTTTCGCGCAACAGCGACTGGCCTGTGGCTTCGGCGGTGGCGATTGTCTTGTTGGTTTTGCTGGTGGTACCGATGATGGTTTTCCAGCATTTTCAGGGCAAATCCGAGGGAGGGCACTAGACCATGTCGCGGTCGCGATCACGCTTTCTGACGATCATGCTGACCCTGGGTCTGGCGTTTTTCTATATCCCGATCCTGCTGCTGGTGATCTATTCCTTCAACCATTCCAAACTTGTACCGGTTTGGGGAGGCTGGTCTTTGCGCTGGTATCAGGAGCTGTTTCAATCTCAGGAAATCTGGGACGCCATCATGCTATCGCTGCAAATTGCTGTGGTGAACGCAACCTTCGCGACGCTGTTGGGAACGCTTGCGGGTTTGGCCATGGTGCGTTTTGGACGTTTTCGCGGGCGCACGCTGTTTGGTGGTATGCTGGTCGCACCCCTTGTCATGCCCGAGGTGATCACAGGCCTGTCGCTGCTGGTCTTCTTCATTTCACTTGGAGAGTTGATTGGCTGGCCGTCGCAGCGCGGGTTCACCACAATCACCATCGCACATATCACTTTTTCGATGGCTTTTGTGGCCGTGACCATTCAGGCACGGCTGACGGGAATGGGGCAAACCCTGGAAGAGGCCGCGGCTGATCTGGGGGCCAAACCGTTCAAAGTTCTGACCGCTATCACGATACCCCGCCTCACGCCCGCGCTGATTTCGGGGTGGTTGTTGTCTTTCACACTGTCTTTGGACGATCTTGTGATTGCCAGCTTTGTGACGGGGCCGGGCTCGACCACATTGCCCATTCTCATATTCTCGCGCATTCGTCTTGGGCTGCGACCCGATATAAACGCCATGGCCACGATCATGATCCTTGTTATATCTATCTGTGTCGCGATTGCGGCCATCCTGATGTTCCGTCAGCAACAGGCGGAACTCAGAGACCAGCAGATGGCGATGAAAGGAGACGAATAGATGAGCCTGGATACACCGGTAAGAAAACGTCGGTCGGAACCGCCCGAGGTTCGGCGTATGCAGCTTATCATGGCAGCGATGGATTCAATCGCCAAACGCGGCTTTTCCGATACGACTCTGAAGCATGTGACCGAAGGCGCGAAACTGTCCCATGGCATCGTGAATTATCACTTCGACAGCAAAGAGGCGCTGTATGATGCGACCCTGGGCTATTTGGCACGCGAACATTACGACACCTGGAGCCGGTTCGTGGACGAGGCTGAACCGACGCCCGCACATCGTCTGGCCGCGCTTGTTGCGGCGGATTTTGACAAGAGCATCTGCACCCACAAGCGGCTGGCGGTTTGGTTCGCGTTCTGGGGGCAGGCCAAATACCGTCCGAATTATCTGAAAATACATAATAAATTCGATGAGGAACGCCACGCTTTGATCAAGCAGCTTTGTGCCGAGTTGATCGAGGACGGGGGATATGAGGGTCTTACAGCCGAGCAGACCGCACGCGCGATCGAGGCTTTGTCGGATGGCGCATGGTTGTGCCTAATGCTGTACCCAGACGGGGCCCAACGGGACCAATATCATGCCGACAGCCTGATGGCCCTGTCGCGGTTTTTCCCCAAGCATTTCCCGGTCTAGACTTAGAAAGCGGTCAGACGTGGCTTTTCGGAAAACCAGCATATGTCGCGCTTTGGTCTTCGTGAAAGTTCGCCATTGTCCGGTCGGTCAGCACCGTTGATACGTGGCCATCGTCCAGAATGATCTGTTGGTCGCTGGGACCAGAATACCAGCGAATATTGAACGCGCAGAGCCACGGAAAGATCATGACCTCTGAGTAGGCCGGTATGTTGTCCCGGATCCACCACGCCATAGGCTTGGGGTCTTGTGTCTGTTCAAACCGAGGCAGATACCACGGAATTACAACCGAAACAGTCCCGCCGAAATGCCCGTCGGTATCCCTGTGGTCCCAGATATGGCGCGCCGCACTGTATGTGTTGTCCGAGCAGTAATAGCCACCCTCTGCGCTGCCGGTCTCCGTCAGTTTTTGATGACAGAAACCGTTCACCTCAGCCGAACGGAAGGCACTGCGCACGGTGACATGACCAAAGGCGGCATATAGGGGTTCCAGGATGTTCTCACACAGGTTGCGCCCGACCTTGATGGCAAGATCGGGATCGTCGGGTATGTTTTGCATGCCATGGAAATTGGCCACTTCGCTGTAGAGCATCTCGCGCATGAAAAAATGCTCGGACAGGCGAACACGACCCAAATCGGTCAATGCGGCGACGCTGGTGGGTTTTTTCATCGCACCCTCCGTTTACCGACGCTCATATTGAGGTTTCCCGAAGGACGCCTCCCATTCTTCGGGCGTGAACCCTTCGACAATGTCTTCGGTCTTTTCCATGTCGCGTTCAACGGCCGGGCGCGCGGCGATAGCAGAAAACCAGCGCTGAACATTGGGAAACTCGGCAATGTTCTGACCCTGCCGTTCGGCAAGACGGCACCAAGGGAAGATTGCCATATCAGCGATGGTGTATTGGTCAGCGGCCACCCAATCGCGGCCATCAAGCCTGCGGTCCAGAACATTGTAGAGCCGCCCGGCCTCGTTGGTATAGCGCTCCTGCGCATAGGGCAAAACGACCGCACCGTTCGGGTTCATCGGCGCGTACATGTTGAAGTGATGCGCCTGTCCCAACATCGGACCAAATCCACCCATCTGCCACATCAGCCACTTGATCGTGTCCCATCGGCCCTGCGTGTCATCGGGCAGAAACTGTCCGGTTTTTTCCGCCAGATAGAGAAGGATCGCGCCGGATTCGAACAGCTCAATCGTGCCGTCTGGCGTATCGTGATCCACAAGGGCGGGGATCTTGTTGTTGGGGCTGATCCGCAGGAATTCGGGTGTGAACTGATCGCCTGCGTCGATATCCACCCAATGCAGCCGATAGGGCAGGCCGCATTCTTCCAGCATGATATGGATCTTCTGCCCATTGGGCGTTTGCGCCGAATAGAAATCAATCATGACAATCCCTCTGTCAGCCCTTGGTGTACCAGCCATTGTCGACATAAAGGGCCGCGCCGTTGACAAAGCTGGCCTCGTCTGAGGCAAGGAACAGAACGGCGTTTGCCACCTCTTCAGGTTCGCAGATGCGGCCTTGGGTGGCGGCAAGGTCGCCGTCTTCCCATTGCTGACCCTGGGCATCTAGCTCGGCAATCTCGCGTAGCCCATGGGCGGTTTTTACAAAGCCAGGACAGACCGCGTTGCAGCGAATGCCCTGGTCCCGATATTCAACTGCGATGGTCCGCGACAGCTGCAAAACCGCGCCTTTCGACATGCAGTAGAGTGACTCAAGCGCATACCCCAGTTCTGACGCGATCGAGGCCGTGATCACCACGGAACCGCGCCCATTTGCGGCCATTTCGGGCAGGGCGCGACGACACACCAAGAACGCGGATTTCACGTTGATATCCATCAGCCGGTCATAGTCTTCCTCGGTGGATTCGTGCAGCGGTTTGACGATGATCGTGCCCGCATGGTTGAACAGCACGTCATAGGTGCCAACTTCGGATTTGATTGCGTCAAAGGCGGCGTCGATTTGGTCCGCTTTCGTAACGTCCGCCTGAAAGAGCCATGCCTCGCCCCCCGCATCGCGGATCATTCTCACGGTTTCGTCCCCGGCCTCTTTCTGGATGTCGATGATAGCAACCCGCGCGCCTTCCTGCGCAAACAAGAGCGCCGTGGCGCGCCCCATCCCGGCTGCACCACCGGAAATCACGGCAGTTTTTCCTGCTAGTCGTCCAGTCATGATCAAATCCTCCCCATCAGATCGTTCAGATGCATTCTCCGCCATCGACCACAAAGGCGTGCCCGGTCATGAACGAGGACTTGTCCGAGGCAAGAAACACTATGGCTTCGGCAATCTCCTCGACCGTACCGAACCGTCCCATCGGGATGGTGTCGGCCACGTAAGCCTCCAGCTTGTCGCGCCCACCCATCTGCGTTTCAAAGCCGAGGTTGAACGGCGTGTCGATGAAACCGGGGCACAAGGCGTTAAAGCGGATATTTTCTTTGGCGTAATCGGCGGCCATCTGGCGGGTCATCGCCAGAACGGCATGTTTTGTCGTCGCGTAGGCGATCATCTCGCGGTCGAACTGCACGCCGGAATTTGAGGACGTGATCACCACGCTGCCACCGCCCTGCTGGCGCATCTGCGGCAGGGCGGCTTGAGCGGCCACGAAATGCGATCGGACATTCAACCGCCAGGACAGATCCATGTCATCGACGCAGACTTGCTCCAATTTGCCTTCGATTTGAACCCCCGCATGAGAGTGGATGATGTCCAGGCGCCCTTCGTCATGGGCAGTCTGTTCGATGGCTTTGGTGAGGGTCGCATCGTCGGTGACATCGACCTCGCGCGCCGTCGCTATGCCCCCGCATTTGGTGATGCTTTGGGCGACTGCTGTGGCAGCGTCCGCATTCCTGTCCGTCACAATCACATGTGCCCCTTCGCGCGCCATTGCACGCGCGCCCGCTGCCCCGATACCCGAACCCGCGCCAGTTACGAATGCAACACGATTGTGCAACAGCATTGAGGTCTCCTAAAGGTTGGGTCAGCGCTTATCGCCGCGCCTGAGAATAAGTTGCGCGGCGACCAGCAGAACAAGGGATGCCAGCATCACCATCGTGCCGATCGCATTGATTTCGGGCGTCACACCCCGGCGGATCGAGGAAAAGACGTAAATCGGCAGGGTGGTTTCCGATCCGGCAACGAAAAAGGCGATGATGAAGTCGTCGAAGCTGAACGTGAAGCTCAGCAGGAAACCGGCCAGAATGGCTGGCGCAATAAGGGGTAAGGTGATCAGCCGGAAGGTGCGCATGGGCGGTGCGTAGAG
Organism: Ruegeria sp. G5; assembly: GCF_056533365.1. Taxonomy (NCBI): domain Bacteria; kingdom Pseudomonadati; phylum Pseudomonadota; class Alphaproteobacteria; order Rhodobacterales; family Roseobacteraceae; genus Ruegeria; species Ruegeria sp. G5. The sequence goes on from NZ_JBQFOK010000017.1 coordinate 22,526, forward strand.
ATCCGCGGATGCCTCAGACAGCGCGCCTTCGAGCCCTTGCAGCCGGGCGCGGACGATCAGGACGACAAGCGCCAGCGTGAACATGGTGTGCGCGGCGATCAGCGAGGGCATGCCCATGGACAGGGCAGGGGCGGCCTCTGGATCGGACCAGATGCTTTCCAACCACGGGTTTACCACATCAAACACGGTGACAAGGGCGATCAGGGTGGCGATGCCGATCACGATGCCGGGGATCATGACGGCGATATAGATGATGGCGTCAAACACTGCGCGAACCGGCCCCTTGATGCCTTGCAGACCCACAGCGGCGAGTGTCCCCAGAATGCTGGCCAAAGTTGCTGAGACGAAGGCAACAAACAGGCTGTTGCCCAAGGCCTCCATCACAAAAGGGTTGTTCAGGGCGCGCCCGTACCACTTGATCGAGAACCCTTCGAACTGGCTGGCGCTGCGACCAGCGCTGAAGCTGAACAAGGCGATGATGGCGATGGGTGTGTAGAGGAACACGTAGACCATCAGGGAATAAAGACGCATCCCAGCCCCCTCACATGATCGATACGTCTTCGCGCTGTGCACTCAGTCGCGAAATCAGGCGCATGTAGATGGTGACGGTGACAAGCATCACCAGGATCAACATGACAGCCACCGCCGAGCCAAAGGCCCAGTTGCGTGATTGCAGAAACAGATCGACCAGCGCGTTTCCGACAAAGAAGACCTTGCCGCCTCCTAAAAGCGCGGGGATCAGGAACTCTCCCATCAGTAGGATGAAAACCAGCATACAGCCGGTGGCGATGCCCGAGATCGACATGGGTAACGTAACGCGCAGAAAGGTTGTCAGCGGGTTCGCGCCAAGATCGGCGGACGCCTCGAGCAGACGTTTGTCCAACCGGTCGAGCGCCACGTAGATCGGAAATACCATCAGCGGAAGATAGCCATAGATGATCCCTATGGTGACGGCCGTTGGGGTATAGATCAGGCGCACATCTTCCAGACCGAAAACCGCCAACAGCGCTGGCAGACCCTGTCCTCCCAGAATGAATATCCATGCATAGCTGCGGATCAGGATCGACGTCCAGAATGGTACGATCACCAGTACAAGCAATACGGTTTTCCATTTGGGGTCTGTTTTGACCGCCAGTTGATAGGCCAGCGGGTACGCAATGATCAAAGCAGCCAGCGTGCCCAATGGGGCCAGCGTCAGCGTATTTTTGAACGCCGTAAAACGCGCTGGCAAATTCGCGTACTGTTCCAGGGTAAATGCGGGCACCCATCCCCCCGAGGGTGCCCGCTCTCCAAAGCTGAAAACCAGCACGACGGACAGCGGAAGAACAAGCATGACCAACAGCCACGCCCCTGCGGGAGCAACCAAAAGCCAGTTTCTTTCGCGGTTCGTCATGCTGTGTCCGATCAGGCCGATTTGAACCGGGCCATCAACTCGGCACGGTTCGGGTCCGTGAGTGTGGCGGCCGCGCCAAATTCCAACGCGCTCAGACGTTCAGCTGCAGGATAGAGGATCGGATCATTCAACACCGACTCGGGCAACAGTGCATTGGTGCGGCTGTCGGCAACCGGATACCCGTGCGCCAGAGCTTCGCGTGCGTTCACCTCGGGTGAAAGCATGAAGTTGATCAGCGCATAGGCCGCATCCTTATGTGGTGCGCCCTTCGGGATGGCGTAGTAATCGCTCCAAAGCTCGCCACCTTCGCGGCCTAGTGCAAACGCAATCTCTGGCATGTCAGTGCTGAGCTGCTTGCCATCGCCCGTCCAGCAGATCGTCAGCCAGGCGTCACCCGATCGCATTCCGGGCTGATAGTCGGACGTGATCGCAAACAGATGGGGTTTGACGTCAATCAGCAACTTCTCAGCATTCGCCAATTCGGCCTCATCCACGGAATTGAAAGAATAGCCGTGATAGTTTAGCGCCGCCCCGATGGTGGTTAGTTGGTAGTCATGCACCATGGTCCGGCCCGTAAAGTCATCCATCGTCCGGTCGAAGAATTCTTTCCAGCTCTCGAAGGGCTTGCCGTCATTGTGGGTGGTGTTGATGGCCATGCCCGTGGTGCCCCAGTTCTTTGGAACTGCGTAGACCACGCCATCAACGATACCCGCGTCCGAGAAACGCGGATCAAAAGATTCAGGGTCGTAGTTGGGCAGTTTCGACAGATCGAGTGGCTCGATCAGGTCTTCTTCCACATATGTTGTGATCGTGTAGTTCGTCGGGACATACACATCCCAACCGCTGCCGCCAGCCTGCAACTTAGCCAGCATCTCTTCGTTGGAACCAAAGACATTGACCTGCGCAAAGGCGCCTGTTTCATCCGTGAAAATGTCAAAGTTGGCAGGGTCATGGTAGTTCGGCCAGGTCGCCAGCACGACGCGATCGCCGATGTCACCCGCAAACGCGCGCGAAGGGGCAAGCCCCGGCACGGCCCCGGCCATTACCGCAGCAGCAGCACCCAGCCCGGTTGTTCCCAGAAACTGACGTCGCGAGATCGAGCCTTTTTCATAACGCCGTAGTTCTTCCATGAACTTTCGCTTTGAAATGTAGGTATCGTCTTTCATGTTGCTTCTCCCAGTTAGGTGATTTTCGGTCTTATTTTCGTCATTCGGGCCGCAGGATCAGCGCGGCATCCGGCGTCCAGTGAACCCAAACAGTGTCGCCTTTTCCAAGGGCCGACAGCCCTGCATCAGATTGGCGCGGGGCAAGTACTGTAATGTTCCCAAGTTGTTCGTGACGGACCACATATTCGGTGTGTTCACCCAGAAAAATGCGGTTTTGCACAGTTGTCTCTAGCCCACCGGGCACGTCCGAACGGCTGAGCCTGATTTGTTCGGGGCGTACGCTCAGACAACCAGGCTGACCAGCGGCCACTTCGCTTTTGGCGGCGCTGGCAAATGTCTGACCGGTGACAAGTTTTATCCCGCTTTCGCAGCCAGAACTGGCGGCCACCGTTCCGTCGAAAAAGTTCGAAGTCCCGACGAAGTCGGCGACATAGCGCGTGGTTGGTCGGTCATATAGGTCCTGTGGGCTACCGGCCTGCAAAATTTCGCCTGCGCGCATCACGCAGATCCTGTCAGAGAGCGACAGCGCCTCTTCCTGATCATGCGTGACCAGAACGAAAGTAATTCCCAACTGCCGCTGAATATCCTGCAGTTCGATCTGCATTTCCTTGCGTAGCTTGCGATCCAGCGCCGCCAACGGTTCGTCCAGCAAAAGCAGTTTGGGTTCGTTCACGATGGCGCGGGCCAAAGCCACGCGTTGTTGTTGACCGCCCGACATTTCCCAAATCCGGCGTCCCCCAAATTCACCCAGCCGAACCGTTTCCAGCACTTTGGCGACGCGATCCGCGATCTCGGCTTTAGGTAGTCGGGGCCGCCGCTGATCCAACCCGTAGGCAATGTTCTGCGCCACGGTCATGTGCGGAAACAGGGCATAGCTTTGAAACACCATGTTGACCGGGCGGCGGTAGGGTTCCAGCGCCGAGACATCTTCGTTGCCGATCAGAACTTGGCCCTCAGTCGGGGTTTCGAATCCTGCCAGCATTCTCAGTGCGGTGGTCTTGCCGCAACCAGAGGGGCCCAGAAATGACAGAAACTCACCTTGCTGAATGCTGAGATTCATATTGTTCACAGCGACGACTGGTCCATAGCGTTTCGAGACGCCCCGCATCTCGGCAATGGGCGTCAGAAGATCCTCAGATTGGGCTCCGTGATCCAGCAAGATTTCCCCCGCAAGACTTTTCAGTCAGTCAGCGTCTATAACGCATTTAGCAAAATTTTCTAGAAAAACGGCTTTCTGTAAATATGATCTTTGTTATAGTTTGGATGAAACTGTAGAAGGTCGACAGGATGCCAACGGATTGGAACCAGCAGACTGCTCAATGTCTGGATGCGCTAGGAAGTCCCGGTTTTCCAGAAACCCTTGCTGAGGGTGTGCGCAGCGTAGTTCCTTATGAATACACGGTTATTTTCGGATACCGAGGGAATGAGAGACCCCTAGCCCTGTTCGATGACTTCACGCCTGAGCGGCAGAAATTGCATGTGGATGAGTATCTTGAGGGGCCTTATCTGATCGATCCGTTCTTTCTGGCAAGCACAGGGGAAACGCCGCCGGGCATCTGGCGCCTGAAGGAAATCGCCCCTGATCGGTTCTATCAGGGGGAATATTTTCGCAGCTACTATGCCCAAACCGGACTGGCTGAAGAAGTTGGATTCCTAGTTGACGTGGACGACCGTCTTTCGATCGTTGTGTCGCTGATGCGAACCGAGAAAAAGTTCAGTAAGACGGAGATGCGTGTTTTGTCTGATATCCAGCCAGTCGTGGACGCGCTTTGCCGCCGCCACTGGTCTGATACGGAAAGAAGAGACCGGGCCAAAACGTCCGAACTCATGAACCAAAAAGTCACCACGGCTTTCAAGTCAATTGGCGACGGCGCTTTGACCCCGAGAGAAGGTCAAATTGTTGAACTGACGCTACGCGGACATTCCTCCGAGGCGATCGGAAAACTCCTGAACATTTCGCCGGGTACCGTTCGCATACACAGGCGCAACGTCTATTCCAAACTACGCATCAATTCGCAGGGGGAATTGTTCTCGGTTTTCTTGCAGACCATGGGAAACGAATAATCAATTGGTAAAACGTTGCTTCGAGCTGGCGCCGAAGTTCGTTCACATTGAGTCACACAACTATTCCGCTTTGGTCAGTGACCAAAACCGAATGGGTAGTGCAACCGCCGCGACTACCAAGCCCAGGGTATACCCCAGCCAAACACCAACTGCGCCAAGATCGAACACGAACCCAAGTACATAGCAGGCTGGTAGGGCAAGTGGCCAATACGCGGTAAGCGTAATGATGGTCGGCCAGCTCATATCTGACATTCCGCGCAAAGCCCCAAGCGCAGTGCCTTGGACGCCGTCTGCGACTTGCAGAAGCGCAACAATCAAAAACAGTGTTGCGGCAAGGTCTATCACCGAGGGGTCGTCGGACATTGTTTCCGCCATCACGCGACCTGCGGTTACAAAAACGATGGCTGCAATTGCTTGCCAGAGTGTCACCATGACAAAAGACGCTTTCAGGATAGGCCTCAGTCGAGAAACATCCCCTGCACCGACTGCTAGCCCAACGCAGATCGACGCGGCACCCGCCATCCCAAGGGGTATCATGTAGGCCAGGCCGCCCAGTGCATTGACGATCTGATGTGCAGCCAAAGCTTCGGCTCCAAGCCAACCCATCATAAGGCCAACCACGGCATATGCTCCGCCTTCACCAGCATAGCCAATACAAAGCGGAGCCGCGTCCTTTGTCTGCGCCCATACGTCGGACCAGGCGACCGATACGCGTTGACGAAATGCCGCAAGCCCGGGCGATCTTACAAGAACAACAATGGCTGCCAAAAGTGACGCACATTGCGAAAGTATGCTGGCCAACCCGGCACCCAGAATTCCGAGGTCGAGGATATGGATCAGTGTGTAGTTGGCAGGCACATTGATAACGACACCCAGATAGGACAGCACCACCGCAGTCCACGGGCGACCGACCGAGTCGAACAGTGCTTTAAGGCCGAAGAACAAAGTGAACGGAATGATCCATAGCGCCATCGACATCCAGTAAGGCGCCAGGATCGCAAGCACCTCTTCCGGTTGACCTAACGGGCCCAATAAAGGGTAGAGCGCGGCCATCGAAAGTGCCGCAACCCCGCCGCCGATCAGGCACAGCAACATCCCACTGCGCAATGCTAAAGCGACCCGCAAGGCGTCACGTGCCCCTTCGGCCTGACTGATCTGAACAGAAATTGCAGTAACAATGCCCCAAAGGGCAGAGATCAAAATAATCAGAACTGCAGTTGTCACACCGGCTGCTGCCAGCGGTACGGTCCCAAGCGGGGATATCATTGCGGTGTCAACCACACCAATCAACAGGGCTGCTGCCAGTCCCACCATCAATGGGACAGCCAGCCTAATGAGCGGCAGCAATTCTGAGCGTGTAGACGCCCCAAGTGCAATGGTTTTATTTGTCATGATTCATAAACGGGAATAGCCCGGCCTTTAAATCGCGCTTTAGCGTTTTTCGCTCTGAGTGATTAGTGGGCGTTTAGCCCTGCGAAGGCAGAATCATGACTTTGGTCCTTTTCGGGACTGTGGCTTTCGTGTGTTTCTAAGGGATAACTTTGCGCCCGTCCACACAACACCACAATCGGCAGGCACACTGCAGCGCTGTATCACCGAAGCTGCCGTTTTCTAACACATGGGCTTACGGCTGCCGCTGTAGTGTAAGTGATCTGCGCGGCCAAAACACAAGTGGTGACGTTCGGACTACGATATGCAGGTGCGCCCAATTCTAAACATTGCACGCGCAGCGAATGTCATGTGTGGATGGCTCCTGCATAGCAAGTCCTTTTTGATCTGATTTGTGCATTTGTCAGAAGCAGTCATGTGTCCGGCCTGTT
>NZ_JBQFOK010000018.1:0-2500 GCF_056533365.1 Ruegeria sp. G5
TTTCATCGTGTTAGAGAGGATTGGGCTTTTACTAGGTTTGGCGGTGACCTACTCTCCCGGGGCTTAAGCCCAAGTACCATTGGCGCGGCAGTGCTTAACTTCCGGGTTCGGGATGGGACCGGGTGTTTCACTTGCGCTATGACCACCAAACCGAGGAAAAGCCCACGTCGCGACTTTTGCGGAGCAAAAGCGCGACGCGCGGCAGGCAGCGTCTTTATCGCAGATAAAGGCGCGTTGCCGCACGGTTATAGTATCAACCAACATCGCGGCTAGGTGCTACGACGCTGTCCATGTTCAAGGTGTGTATGCTTTTGGTCTTGTTTGATCGCCTACCGTCTCTCCTTGAGGCGGTGAGCTTTGTCTTTCTGTTACTGGATCAAATCAAGCCTATCGGGCGATTAGTACCGGTCAACTGAACGCATTACTGCGCTTACATCTCCGGCCTATTGACGTGGTGGTCTTCCACGGCCCTCAGGGAGACCTTGTTTTGAGGGGGGCTTCCCGCTTAGATGCCTTCAGCGGTTATCCTGTCCGATCATAGCTACCCAGCACTGCCGTTGGCACGACAACTGGTCCACCAGTGGATCGTTCACCCCGGTCCTCTCGTACTAGGGGCAACTCCTCTCAAGTCTCCTACACCCACGGCAGATAGGGACCGAACTGTCTCACGACGTTCTAAACCCAGCTCACGTACCTCTTTAAACGGCGAACAGCCGTACCCTTGGGACCTGCTCCAGCCCCAGGATGAGATGAGCCGACATCGAGGTGCCAAACACTGCCGTCGATATGGACTCTTGGGCAGTATCAGCCTGTTATCCCCGGCGTACCTTTTATCCGTTGAGCGATGGCCCTTCCACTCGGGACCACCGGATCACTATGGCCGTCTTTCGACTCTGCTCGACTTGTCAGTCTCGCAGTCAGGCTGGCTTCTGCCATTGCACTCAACGAGCGATTTCCGACCGCTCTGAGCCAACCTTCGCGCGCCTCCGTTACGCTTTAGGAGGCGACCGCCCCAGTCAAACTACCCGCCACGCAGGGTCCCGGATCCGGATAACGGACCGCGGTTAGACATCAAGAGTGCGAAGGGTGGTATCTCAAGGGAGGCTCCACGGATACTTGCGTTTCCGCTTCAAAGCCTACCACCTATCCTGCACATCACAATCCTGATGCCAGTGCGAAGCTGTAGTAAAGGTGCACGGGGTCTTTCCGTCTAACCGCGGGAAGCCTGCATCTTGACAGGCAATTCAATTTCGCTGAGTCGATGTTGGAGACAGCGGGGAAGTCGTTACGCCATTCGTGCAGGTCGGAACTTACCCGACAAGGAATTTCGCTACCTTAGGACCGTTATAGTTACGGCCGCCGTTTACCTGGGCTTCAATTCAAGGCTCTCACCTCTCCTTTTAACCTTCAGGCACCGGGCAGGCGTCAGACCCTATACGTCGTCTTGCGACTTCGCAGAGCCCTGTGTTTTTAATAAACAGTCGCCACCCCCTGGTTTGTGCCCCCAGCCCCTAGTTGCCTAGGAACCGGGCCTCCTTCTCGCGAACTTACGGAGGTATTTTGCCGAGTTCCTTCAACATCGTTCTCTCAAGCGCCTTGGTATGCTCTACCAGTCCACCTGTGTCGGTTTAGGGTACGGTCTGATGGAGGGCTATTTCCAGGAACCACTCAGCAGCCCAATCAATCCGATAAGATTGAACTACACCTGTGATCCGTCACATCCTCCTGGCCTAGGAATATTAACCTAGTTCCCATCGCCTACGCCTTTCGGCCTCGGCTTAGGGGCCGGCTTACCCTGCTCAGATTAGCTTTAAGCAGGAACCCTTGGACTTTCGGCGAGAGTGTCTCTCACACTCTTTGTCGCTACTCATGTCATCATTCTCACTAGTGATCTCTCCACGGGATCGCTCACGCGCCCGCTTCATCGAAAGAACCTATGCCTGCGCTACCGCCTATTCGGCTACTTGAGCGCGATTACTCGCACCTCATAACCGGCGGTAAAAAAGGCAAGGTTCTATGTCACACTACGCTCTGCTACCGATGCTTACGCATCCCTAGACTTCGGCTCATGGCTTGAGCCCCGTTACATCTTCGCCGCAGGACAACTTATTTAGACCAGTGAGCTGTTACGCTATCTTTAAAGGATGGCTGCTTCTAAGCCAACCTCCTGGTTGTTTTGGTCGTCCCACCTGCTTTCCCACTTAGCCATGAATTGGGGGCCTTAGTCGTAGGTCAGGGTTGTTTCCCTCTCCACTACGGACGTTAGCATCCGCAGTGTGTCTGCCATCTAGTACTCCCGGGTATTCGGAGTTTGGTTAGGATCAGTAAGCCTGTGGGGCCCCATTACCCATCCAGTGCTCTACCCCCCGGGGTATTCGGATGACGCTCTACCTAAATAGATTTCGCAGAGAACCAGCTATCTCCGAGTTTGATTGGCCTTTCACCCCTAGGCACAGCTCATCCCGATCCTTTTCAACGGATGTGGGTTCGGTCCTCCAGT
>NZ_JBQFOK010000019.1:0-2035 GCF_056533365.1 Ruegeria sp. G5
TCCGTGCCCACATGGCTGCACGGCACGCTGATGGCAGGCAATTACAAGACGCCGGTCATTCAGGTGAACGTGAAGGCGATGTTCACCAACACGGTGCCGGTGGATGCCTATCGCGGTGCGGGCCGGCCCGAGGCGACATACCAGTTGGAGCGCGTCGTCGACAAAGCCGCGCGTGAGCTGGGGGTCGATCCGATTGCGCTGCGCCGTCAGAACTTCATCACCCAGTTCCCCTATGACACGCCGGTGGCGCTGACCTATGACACCGGGGATTACAACGGGACCATGGACAAGCTGGAGGCCGCTGCCGATCTGGCAGGCTTTGCCGCCCGCCGTGCGGAAAGCGAGGCGAATGGCAAGCTGCGCGGTCTGGGTATCAACTGCTATATCGAGGCGTGCGGCATTGCGCCGTCGAACATCGTTGGCATGCTGGGGGCCCGGGCGGGTCTCTATGACGCCGCGACCGTGCGGGTGAATGCCACCGGCTCGATCAGCGTCATGGTCGGCGCGCACAGCCATGGGCAGGGACATGAGACCGCCTTCCCGCAGGTTGTGGCCGACATGATCGGCATCGACGAGTCGATGGTCGAGATCGTGCATGGCGACACCTCGAAGATCCCGTTTGGCATGGGCACCTATGGTTCGCGCTCGCTGGCGGTTTGTGGCTCGGCCATGGTCAAGGCCACCGAGAAGGTGATCGACAAGGCCAAGAAGATCGCCGCCCACCTGCTGGAGGCGTCCGAGGCTGATATCGAGTTGAAGGACGGTCAGTTCAGTGTGGCGGGCACCGACAAGTCGGTGGCCTGGGGCGATGTGACCCTGACGGCCTATGTGCCGCACAACTACCCGCTGGAAGTCGAGCCGGGGTTGGAGGAGACCGCGTTTTACGACCCGGCCAACTTTACCTTCCCCTCGGGCGCTTATGCCTGCGAGGTCGAACTGGACCCCGAGACCGGCAAGGTCAGCATCGAGGCGTTCACCGCCGCGGATGACTTTGGCAACATCGTCAACCCGATGATCGTGGATGGCCAGGTCCATGGTGGTATCGGTCAGGGCATTGGTCAGGCTTTGCTGGAGAACTGCGCCTATGACGAGAATGGCCAGTTGCTGAGCGCCTCTTACATGGATTACGCGATGCCGCGCGCCGATGACGTGCCGTTCTACGGCGTGGATCATTCCAGCCAGACGCCATGCACGCATAACCCGCTGGGTGTGAAGGGCTGTGGTGAGGCTGGGGCCATTGGCTCGCCGCCGGCTGTGGTCAATGCGGTTCTGGATGCGATGAACTCGGGCGGCAAAGCGGTGGATCACATCGACATGCCGGTCAGCCCGTCGCGCGTCTGGGCGGCGATGAACAGCTGAGAGGTTGGGATGGCTGGGGGCTCTGCCCCCAGACCCCCGGGATATTTATAGCCAGATGAAGAGCGGATCTGTGTTCTTCGGAAAGGAAAAGCGAAATGTATAGTTTCGAGTTTGAGAAGCCCTCGACCATTGCGGATGCGGTTGCCGCGCTGGGGGGTGAGGATGCGCAGGCGTTGGGGGGTGGTCAGACGCTGATCCCGACGCTGAAGCAGCGGCTGGCAGCGCCGTCGGCGCTGGTGTCGCTGAGTGGGATTGCCGAGATGCAGGGGGTCTGTGTCGAGGATGACGGCTCCCTGGCTGTGGGCGGTGCGACAACCCATGCCACGGTGGCGCGCGAGGCCGCCGCGTCGTATCCGGCGCTGGCGGCGCTGGCGGGGCAGATCGGGGATCCGGCGGTGCGCAATCGTGGCACCATCGGTGGCTCGGTGGCCAATAACGACCCTGCGGCCTGTTATCCGGCCGGTGTGCTGGGGTCAGGCGCGACCATCGTGACGAATACACGGCAGATCGCGGCGGATGATTTTTTCCAGGGCATGTTCACCACAGCGCTGGAGGACGGTGAGATCATCACCGGCGTCCGCTTTCCGGTGCCGCAGGCGGCGAGCTATCAGAAGTTCCTGCAGCCTGCGTCTCGGTTTGCATTGGTCGGCGTCTATCTGGCGCGGTTCGCAGATGG
>NZ_JBQFOK010000020.1:0-1291 GCF_056533365.1 Ruegeria sp. G5
GCGAATGTCATGTGTGGATGGCTCCTGCATAGCAAGTCCTTTTTGATCTGATTTGTGCATTTGTCAGAAGCAGTCATGTGTCCGGCCTGTTTGTGCGGTTTTGACCGCTGGCCCTGATGGGTTCCGCAAACCAAGTTCCTATCAGCTTTACGGGCTATGATGCCCGCGCCATTCGGCGGAGTTCCTTGGCTTTGGCGGCAGACTTATGCACCATCATCTCGCGGGTCTTGCTAGTTCATTGTTCCTTTCGTCTCAGACGGCAGCACGTGGGCTATAAGGCTCGTTGCGGGTGAGCACTGCCCAGACGATCCGGGCGGTCTTGTCGGCCATTGCAACGGTTGCGACACGGGCGGCTTTGCGTTCGAGCAATGAGGCCAGCCACTTGCTGGCGCGTTCGGGGTGGGACCGGGTTTGTCGGACCAGTGATGTCATGCCGACGACAAGCAATGATCGTAGATATTGATCACCCATCTTTGTAATTCTACCAAGCTTCTCTTTGCCGCCGCTGGATTTGTTTGCGGGCGTCAGGCCCAGCCAAGCAGCAAATTCCCTGCCGTTTCGGAACTGATGCCCATCTCCAATGCTGGCGATGATTGCAGAGGCCGTCACAGCACCAACACCAGGGATCGTGCGAAGAAGGCGAACACGCACATCCTCTTTGGCGACTTGTTTGACACGATCTTCGTACCAGCGGACGCGTTTGTGCAGAGCCATGAGTTGCTCGCATAGATTGTGGATCACTTCATTGGCAATGTCTGGCAAGTCCAGCACTTCACCGAGGGTGATGTTCTCAGCAAACCCAATCACACGGGCGAGGCCTCGTGGTATGAAGATGCCAAACTCGGCAACCAGACCACGCAGATTGTTGATGAGTTGCGTTCTCTGGCGCACCAGAAGATCACGCGCCCGATGCAGCGACAGCAATGACTGCTGCTCTACCGTTTTAATCGCGACAAAGCGCATGGTCGGTCTGGTTACGGCTTCGCAGATTGCTTCAGCATCAATGGCGTCAGACTTCCCGCGTTTGACGTATGGCTTCACATACATCGGCGGGATCAAACGAACCTCGTGGCCCAACTCCGTCAGTTCGCGCGCCCAATGATGCGCGCTGCTGCAAGATTCCATACCGATCAGGCAGGGCTCCAACTTCGCAAAGAAGGTCAGAAACTGCGCCCGCCGCAGGGGCTTGTTGAACACAACTTCCTCAGTGGCGGTGATCCCGTGGACCTGGAAAACGTTCTTGGCCAGATCAACGCCAATTGTGGTAACTTGCATGGGGTGGCTCCTCTCA
>NZ_JBQFOK010000021.1:0-891 GCF_056533365.1 Ruegeria sp. G5
TGTTGGTGAACATCGCCTTCACGTTCACCTGAATGACCGGCGTCTTGTAATTGCCTGCCATCAGCGTGCCGTGCAGCCATGTGGGCACGGAACTTGAGAAGGTTGACAGATAGGCGCCAAGGTTCGCATAGGTGTTGGTGCGCAGCCCGACAAAGTTATTGTCCGCATCCAGCGCCAGTTCGATCGTGCCCACATGGTCGCGGCCATGGGCATCGGACATGAACGCCTCGGACCGGCTGGCCGACCACTTCACAGGCCGGTTGCAAGCCTTGGCAGCGAAGGTCACAAACGCCTCTTCCGCATAGTGGAAGATCTTGGTGCCAAAACCGCCGCCCACATCCGGGGCCACCACGCGCACCTTATGTTCCGGCAGGCCCAGAACGAAAGCGCACATCAGCAGCCGGATCACATGCGGGTTCTGCGAGGTGGTATAGAGCGTATACTCATCCGTCCCCCGCTTGTATTCCGCCACCGCCACGCGCGGCTCCATCGGGTTGGCAACCAGACGGTTGTTCACCAGATCCAGCGTGGTCACATGGGCCGCATTGGCAAACACCTCATTGACCTTGGCGTCATCGGCCTCACCCAGCTGCCAGTCATAGCAGATATTGTTCTTCAGATCGTCATGGACCAGCGTCGCGCCCTCCTGGGCGGCGGCCTTCATGTCGATCACGGCGGGCAGTTCTTCGATATCCAGATCGATCGCCTCGGCCGCATCCCGCGCCTGTTCCAGACTGTCGGCCACCACGGCTGCAATCGGATCACCCACATGGCGCACTTTACCCTGTGCCAGAATGGGATGCGCCGGTTCCTGCATGGGCGCGCCGTGCTTGTCGGTCACCTCCCAGCCGCAGGGGATGCCGCCCACGCCTTCGAAATCCTTGCCGGTAA
>NZ_JBQFOK010000022.1:0-891 GCF_056533365.1 Ruegeria sp. G5
TGTTGGTGAACATCGCCTTCACGTTCACCTGAATGACCGGCGTCTTGTAATTGCCTGCCATCAGCGTGCCGTGCAGCCATGTGGGCACGGAGCTTGAGAAGGTCGACAGATAAGCCCCCAGGTTCGCATAGGTGTTGGTGCGCAGACCGACAAAGTTGTTATCGGCATCCAGCGCCAACTCGATCGTGCCCACATGGTCGCGGCCATGGGCATCGGACATGAACGCCTCAGACCGGCTGGCCGACCACTTCACAGGCCGGTTGCAGGCCTTGGCGGCGAAGGTCACAAACGCCTCTTCCGCATAGTGGAAGATCTTTGTGCCAAAACCACCACCCACATCCGGAGCCACCACGCGGACCTTATGCTCGGGCAGACCCAGCACAAAGGCACACATCAGCAGGCGGATCACATGCGGGTTCTGCGACGTGGTAAAGAGCGTATACTCATCCGTACCGCGCTTGTATTCCGCCACCGCCACGCGCGGCTCCATCGGGTTGGCGACCAGACGGTTGTTCACCAGATCCAGCGTGGTCACATGGGCCGCATTGGCGAAGACCTCATTGACCTTGGCGTCATCGGCCTCACCCAGCTGCCAGTCATAGCATATATTGTTCTTCAGATCGTCATGGACCAGCGTCGCGCCCTCTTGCGCGGCGGCCTTCATGTCGATCACGGCGGGCAGTTCTTCGATGTCGACGTCTATCGCCTCGGCCGCGTCACGCGCCTGTTCCAGGCTGTCGGCTACAACGGCCGCAATCGGATCACCCACATGGCGCACTTTGCCTTGCGCCAGAATGGGGTGCGCCGGTTCCTGCATGGGCGCGCCGTGCTTGTCGGTCACCTCCCAGCCGCAGGGGATGCCGCCCACGCCTTCGAAATCCTTGCCGGTAA
>NZ_JBQFOK010000023.1:0-541 GCF_056533365.1 Ruegeria sp. G5
TTGCTGCTGAGATCAGACGAAAGCGTGTTCAGAAGCTGCGCGCGTTCTCTAAATGGAAGTGGCACGTTGACGAGGTTTTCGTGAAGGTGAACGGTAAGCGGCACTATCTGTGGCGTGCTGTTGATCACGAAGGCGAGGTGCTGGAAGCCGTTGTCACCAAACGCCGAAACAAGCAGGCTGCACTGAAATTCCTCAGGAAATTGATGAAGCGGCACGGAAAAGCGGAAGACGTCGTCACGGATCGCTTCGCTTCATACAGAGCCGCGCTCAGAGAAATGGGCGTGCTCGAAAAACAACAGACGGGCAGGTGGCTCAATAACTGCGTCGAGAACTCGCACCTGCCTTTCCGACGAAGAGAACGCGCGATGCAGCGTTTCAGGCGCATGCGAAGTTTACAGAAAATCGCCGCCGTCCATTCCTCCGTCTACAACCACTTCAACCAGGAAAGATCGCTCACCAGCCGGGACACTTTCAAGCTGACACGCACCGCCGCTCTTGCCGAGTGGCGTCAACTTTGTTCCGGATAGGTTCGCAGTTTCCG